>CANBRQ010000288.1 GCA_947371955.1 Paracoccaceae bacterium
GGGGGCCAGCCTAGCAGCTGACCCCCGGTATTGCCAAGTGGCTGCTGGATCAGATCGCCGCCCAGTCGCGGATCACCGGCTTTTGCGCCGGGGTGCCGGCGGTCTGCTGCGGTGCCGGGCTGGTCTGGCCCTGTTGCTGGGGTTGCGGCTGCGGGGTGTTGCCTTGCTGTGTCGTGGACATGTTCTGCTCCATCGTCCGGTTGCGGCGTTCTGCCGTTCTTTCAAAGTGGTCCGGTTTTGGGGCCTTGTCGGGTCCAAACCGTGTCATGAAGCCGATATTTATTTGTCCTATGCCTTGATTGCAATGGGTTATCGCCGGGCTGGGCCGACAGGGGGCTTCACGTCTGCGCGACAGGTCTTTTGGGCAGTTTGCCTTCTGTGAGGCAAAGAACATCGTCCCGATGCCTGCGGTTGCGGGGCGGTTTGAGCGGCAAATGCCGGGGCAGGGCAGCTTTGCGCCGGGCGGTTTGCTGGCATGGGGTAGCACTTTCCTGTTCAAACCGCTTTGAAAATGCAACACTGCTGGAAAACTGTGCAAATAGGGAAGACTTTCCAAAATGTTTGCGGTAACAGAAAAAGCGGTTTGAAGCGGTGGAATCAACCCTTCGGGCCAAATGCGTGCCTTGACGGGGGCGCGGAGGTGGTTAGGCTTGACGCTGATCTATGATAATGCGGTGGACAAGACAGTGAACGATTTGAGCCTCACCCCCAAGACCTTGCGCGCTGATGTGCTGCGGCATTTGACCTCGACACTGGGCAAGGACGCCCCCAACGCCTCGGTGTTCGACTGGCGCATGGCCCTGTCCTTCGCGATCCGGGAACGGATTGTCGACCCTTGGTTCACCTCGACACGCAGGACCTGGGCCGAGGACCGCAAGCGGGTGTATTACCTGTCGATGGAATTCCTGATCGGGCGTCTTTTGGAAGATGCCTGCGTCAACCTTGGCTTGCGCGACACGGCGATCGAGGTGATGGCAGGCTTCGGTCAGGACTTCCGCGCGATTGTCGAGGACGAGCCGGATGCAGCGCTTGGCAACGGCGGTCTGGGGCGGTTGGCGGCCTGTTTCATTGAATCGATGGCGACGGTGGGGTGCCCGGCCTACGGCTACGGCATTCGCTATGAACATGGCTTGTTCCGCCAGCGCTTTGTGAACGGCCAGCAGGCTGAAGCACCGGAAGACTGGCTGATCCACCGCAACGCTTGGGAGTTTGACCGGGCGGAAAGCGTTTATACCGTGCCGTTCAAGGGCACCGTGGAAACCCGGGACGGCAAGGAAGTCTGGCAGCCTGCGGAAACCGTCTATGCCTCGGCCTATGACACGCCGGTGATCGGCTGGCAGGGCAAATGGGCCAACACGCTGCGGCTGTGGTCAGCGCGTCCGACGACGCAGTTCGACCTCGAACGCTTCAACCGCGGCGACTATACCGCCGCCGCCGAGCCGGAGGCTTTGGCGCGCACACTGTCCCGCGTGCTGTATCCCGATGATACGACCTATGCCGGCAAGGAGTTGCGGCTGAAGCAGGAGTTCTTCCTGACCTCTGCCGCCTTGCAGGACATCCTGCGCCGGTTCCTGTTCACGCATGGCGATCTGCGGGCGCTGCCGAAATACGTGGCGATCCAGATGAACGACACGCATCCGGCCATCGCGGGCCCGGAACTGGTGCGGCTGCTGACCGATGTGCACCGGATGCCCTTTGGCGACGCGGTGGAAACCGCGCGGGGCTGCCTTGGCTACACCAACCACACGCTTCTGCCCGAAGCGCTGGAGCGTTGGGCGACCTATACCTTCGGCAACGTTCTGCCCCGCCACATGCAGATCGTGGAACGCATCGACGGCTGGCACCGCGCGACCTATCCGTCGCGGCCCCACTATGTCGGCATCGTCAAGCACCACGAAGTGCGCATGGGCGAACTGGCCTTCATCATGGCGCACAAGGTCAATGGCGTCTCGGCCTTGCATTCCGAACTGGTCAAGACGTCGCTCTTCCCGGAATTGAACAAGCTGCACCCGGACCGGATCATCAACCAGACAAATGGCGTCACGCCACGCCGCTGGCTGAAGATGTGCAACCAGCCGTTGTCTGGCCTGATCACCAAGACCATCGGCGACGGCTGGGAGGACAACCTCGACCGCTTGAAAGAGCTGGAGCCGCATGTCGAGGACAAGGGCTTCCGCGCCGATTTCGACGGCGCAAAGCGCCTGAACAAGGTGGCGACCGCCGCCTGGATCAAGTCGCAATGCGGCATCACGGTTTCGCCGGACGCGCTGTTTGACGTGCAGATCAAGCGCATCCATGAATACAAGCGCCAGCTTCTGAACATCCTGCAGACCGTCGCCCACTGGAACCGTTTGCGCGAAAACCCCGGTGCCACATGGGTGCCGCGGGTGAAGATCTTCGGCGGCAAGTCGGCTCCCGGCTATGCGGTGGCCAAGGAAATCATCCATCTGATCAACGATGTTGCCGCCACGATCAACGCCGACCCGATCACGGGCGATCTGTTGAAGATTGTCTATCCTGCCAACTACAACGTCTCGATGGCCGAACATCTGGTGCCCGCCGCCGACCTGTCGGAACAGATTTCCACCGCTGGCAAAGAGGCCTCCGGCACCGGCAACATGAAGTTCATGATCAACGGCGCGCCGACAATCGGCACGCTGGACGGCGCCAACGTGGAAATCCTGCAAGAGGTGGGGGCCGAGAACTTCTTCCTGTTCGGCATGACCACGGACGAGGCCAACAAGCGCCGCGAAGACCCCGATCAATCCCGCAAGGCGATTGAGGCGAGCCCGGCCTTGCAGGTGGTCTTGCAGCAGATCGTCGAGGGTCGCTTCTCTCCGGGGCAGACCGACCGCTACTATGGGTTGGTCGATCGTGTCTGGCACCACGATTATTTCCTCGTGGCAGCGGATTTCGATGCCTATGATGCGGCTCAGGCGCAGGTGGATAAGGCCTTTGCGGATCGCGACCGTTGGGTCAAGATGGCAGCCTTGAACACCGCCCGCTCGGGCTTCTTCTCGTCGGATCGCACGATCCGGAATTACATGAAAGATATCTGGGACATCCCGTCCGCTTTGTGACGGGGGCCTTTAGACGAAAGGACGCCTTATGACGACCCTCTCCATCGATTCTGGTGCAGCACAGGCGATTGTAGAGGGCCGTCATGGCGACCCCTTCGCGGTTCTGGGTCCACATCCCAAGGGCAAGGACTGGGTCGTGACGGTGTTTGTGCCGGGGGCGGCCAAGCTGTTGCTGGTGCCTGTCGGCAAGGGCGCCAAGCCGCTGGAGTGCACGGGCGTTCCCGGGTTTCCCGGCCTGTTTCAGGTGACGCTGACCAAGAAGGTCGACTACCGCTTCCGCGCCACCTCTGAAGGGGCGGAGTGGGAGTTTGAAGACGCCTATCGTTTCGGCCCGGTTCTGGGCGAGATGGACGAATATCTGCTGGGCGAAGGCACGCACCGCCGCATGTGGCAGGTGCTTGGCGCGCATCTGATCACCCATGAAGGGGTGGCGGGTGTCCACTTCGCCGTCTGGGCACCCAACGCGCAAAGGGTCTCGGTTGTCGGCGATTTCAACATCTGGGACGGGCGGCGCAACCCGATGCGGCGGCGCGGGGCGACGGGTGTGTGGGAGATTTTCATTCCCGGCCTGAAGGATGGTGCGAGCTACAAATACGAACTGCGGATGCATGACGGTGCATTGCTGCCACTGAAGGCCGATCCTGTGGGGTTCGGGTCAGAACATCCGCCCGCGAATGCCAGCGTGGTGCGGGATATCTCGCCGCGCGTCTGGGGCGATGGCGCTTGGATGACCAAGCGGCAGGCCTTGCAGAACATCGAAAGCCCGATCTCGGTCTATGAGGTGCATCTGGGGTCGTGGAAGCGTGCGCCGGGCAACCGGATGCTGTCCTATCTGGAAATGGCCGAGCAGCTGGTCGATTACGTGGCCGACTTGGGCTTTACCCATATCGAGATGCTGCCGGTGTCAGAATATCCCTTTGACGGGTCATGGGGTTACCAACCGGTCGGCATGTTCGCCCCCACCATCCGCCACGGCACCCCGCAGGAGTTTCGTGTTCTGATTGAGGCCGCGCACAACAAGGGCTTGGGAGTCTTGATCGACTGGGTGCCGGGCCACTTCCCGACCGACGCGCATGGCCTTGGCCAGTTCGACGGCACGGCTTTGTATGAACACCAAGACCCGCGTGAAGGGTTCCATCAGGACTGGAACACCCTCATCTACAACTACGGCCGGATCGAGGTGTCGAACTACCTGATCTCCAACGCCTTGTACTGGCTGGAGGAATACCACATCGACGGGCTGCGCGTGGATGCCGTGGCCTCGATGCTGTACCGCGATTACAGCCGTCAGGAAGGCCAGTGGGTCCCCAACAAGGATGGCGGGCGGGAGAATTACGAGGCGATCTCGGTTCTGCAACGCACCAATGTCATTGCTTACGGTGAAGTGCCGGGGATCATGACGGTGGCCGAGGAAAGCACGGCCTTCCCGGGCGTGTCGCGTCCGGTGGATGGCGGGGGGCTGGGGTTCGGTTTCAAGTGGAATATGGGATGGATGAACGACACCCTGTCCTTCATGCAGAAAGACCCGATCT
>CANBRQ010000289.1 GCA_947371955.1 Paracoccaceae bacterium
AACAGGATCGAGATCATGTTCGGGCGTCTGAAGGACTGGCGACGTGTGGCCACCCGCTACGACAGATGTCCAAAAGTCTTCCTCTCAGCCGTAGCCCTCGCCGCAACCGTCATGTTCTGGCTATGAAACGAGAACGAGTCCTGACCCTACGATGTACGAATGGTTTTCGTAAGCTACAATCTTCAGTGCTTTAGCTTTGAATTGGATTTCCAACATCAAAGACGCCTTACCCAACTTGGCATCCGAACTTGGTTTGATGCGTATATTGATCAGGATGTGCACAAATTGATGTTCGATTTGAGATCACGATATGGGCGCGATGCTTTTGACGAAGCTAGAGATGGCGATGATGCGCTCATAACGGCCAGATTTTCGGCGAAGGATGACGATGCCAAAGATTGATGTCCTTCATTTGCAGACATTCAGGCAAAGGCAACAAAGGGTCGCTTCGTCCGCAGAGCCGACGCTGGACGGCAAGATAGGCCTCCCTGAGCCTGGTCGACCGCTTCGGGCCCATACCTAAACGCTACATGTGGATATACGCGAGAAGACCCTCTACCGTTTCTGGGAGGACACCTGCAGTTTCGATATCCCCCAGTAGCGGGCGAGACCTAAAGAGCCATCTCTTCTTTTGAGAACGAAGCAATCGTGCTTCTTGGATACTTTTGGCCGCATGTTGCAGCCAAGAAATAACAGTTTCAATATCAGGCTCACTGGTGCTCACTATCGAACCGATGGCACACTCGCCGTCCATTTCGATTTTAATTTTCTGACCCAATCCATTTAAAGCAAAGCCAATTCCTCCACACTCGACCATCCACGCTTCCATCCCAGAACACATTTCTCCGATAGTGCGGTATACGGAAACGTCGCCTGGCACCGAGTAGCTCTTACTCTCGTTGAATATTGCGACATCCGAAAGCCACATCTGATCTGTTGTACTCTTGGGCAAAACTACTCTCCCTGAAGGCTTCAGCTTTGGTGTTTCACACATTCAAAGTCAACAGATTGAGATACCTTTGGAAACAGGACGACCGCTTCGTCCGCATAGCTGCCCCCCAGTGTATCTTCCCAGCAATCGATGGCGCACCACAGGCATACCGTGAACACTAGCTGCACACTCGTATCTGCCGGTATCAGAGCATGCTGACGAACCCAACCACACCTTAACCGAGGTTACGTGGAAGATCACTCAGTAAGTCCCCCTTGACGCCGACCACCGGTCGGATATCTTGATTTCTGTCGGGGACTTGTTCGATACATTCGATCAACTCGTCGATACAATCAGTATGGCAGCCGTATCGGATTACACTGCAACATATTGATACTAAATGATACTGATGGCCCATGGGTTTCGTGCCAACTGAGATTCCAGGGTCGCCCACCATCTACCCGTTTACCGGATATTGCCGAAGCAAGATGCGGCAGGGCAATAGCCCTCCCATCTGCATGAGGTTTGATATGTCCGACCGGTCCTTCCGTTTCACCCATGCCATCACGCGCCGCCCGGCGGCGTCGATCATCAACGGCTTGCGGGCGGTTGATACCGGCACGCCGTCGCTGGCTTTGATGCGCCAGCACCATTCAGATTACATCGCCGCCCTGCGCTCCACCGGCGCCACCGTGGTGGAACTGGACGCGTTGGAGACTTTCCCGGATTCGGTCTTCGTCGAGGACACCGCCCTCTGCCTGCCCGAAGGTGCCGTCGTCATGCGCCCCGGCGCGCCGACCCGGTTGGGTGAGGCGGCCGAGATGGCCCCCCAACTGACCGCCCTTTACGCCGAGGTGCGCCGGATTGACGGCGCGGACAGCTTCATCGAAGGCGGCGACATCCTGACCACCGAGACCGAGGTGCTGATCGGCCGCTCTGCCCGCACAAACGGCGCCGGAATTGCCGAACTGGCCGCCAAGATTGCCGATTGGGGCCACGAGGTGCGTGAGGTCTTCACGCCGCCGGGCGTGCTTCACTTCAAGACCGACTGTTCGCTCTTGGATGCCGAGACGATCTTGTCGACGCAAAGGCTGGATGCCTCGGGTTGCTTCAAAGGCTACAAGGTCATCCACACCGCTGAAGGCGAGGAAGCTTGTGCCAATGCCATCCGTTTCAATGATATGGTGCTGATGCCCGCAGGCTTCGAGCGCACGCGCGACAAGCTTGTCGCGGCGGGCTATGGCGTGCGCGAGATCGGCAACACCGAATGTGCCAAGCTGGATGGTGGCATGTCCTGCCTTTCCCTGCGTTTCACGCCCAAAGCCTGACGGAAGCTTGACTTTCGCCACCTGGCTGCAAGCTATGGGCTGACGGGTTCAAGACAGGTGGTGCAGGTGGAACGTCAGGTTTTCAACATCCTCGCCATTGGGCAAAAGGGGCGGCTGGCCTATGAGGCGGCCTTGCTTTTGGCCTCGCTGCGCGCTCAGGACCCCGGCTTCCCCGGCAAGGTTTTCATCGCCGAACCCCAACCCGGCCCGCGCTGGTCTGAGGACCCGCGGATTTCCGACATGGCGCTTCGTGACCTGCTGGATGACCTTGGGGCGACCTTTCTGCCGTTTGAAAACAAGGTCTTCGGCGCCAGCTATCCCTATGGCAACAAGATCGAGGCGCTGGCGGCGCTGCCTGACGAACCCTTCCTGTTTCTGGACACCGACACGCTGGTGCTGGACAACTTCGCCAAGATCACGTTCGACTTCGCCAAGCCCGCCGCCTCGATGCGCCGCGAAGGCACCTGGCCGCAGATCGAGCTGTACGGGCCGACCTATGGGCAGATATGGAAGTCGCTCTATGACCGGTTCGGGCTGGACTATGCCTCCTCGCTCGACCTGTCGCAGCCGGATGAATACTGGCGGCGCTATCTTTATTTCAACGCGGGCTGGTTCTTCCATGAAAGCCCCAAGGCCTTTGGCGACCGCTTTCTAAGCTATGCCAAAGAGGTCCGCGACAACCCGCCGGACACTCTCGAATGTCAGGAGATGAACCCCTGGCTGGATCAGGTCGTGCTTCCCTTGGTCATCCACTCCTTCGGCGGCGGGCGTCCGGGGCCGGATCTGGACGGGATGGACGGCGATGTCACCTGCCATTATCGCACGCTGCCCCTGCTTTATGCCCGCGAAAGCGACAAGGCCGTGCAGGTGCTGGAAGCTGTGGCAGCTCCCAATTCGGTCAAGAAGGTCATCAAGACCTATGAACCCTTCCGCCGCATGATCTATCAGCGCAAGGGCATGGAGGCGCGCGCCCTCTTTGACCGCAACAACCTGCCCGCCCGCGAACAGGCGATCCGCAACACCTTGAAACGCGAAGGTCTTTGGCTCCGTTAGGGATTTGTCATCAGACCGTCACAGGCCGGGGCGATGAAGCCGCGAGGCCGTCACGACAGGAGCAGAGATGGAACCGCTGATAATCGAAGGGGCCCGGGTGCTGCTGCCCGGCGCAGAGGCATCTGTGTCTGTCCGCATCGAAGACGGCGTGGTGACCGGGCTGGATGTGGCACGCGACGGTGCCAGGGTGATTGACGCCCACGGCATGATCCTCGCCCCCGCGATGGTCGACATCCACGGCGACGCTTTCGAGCGTCAGTTGATGCCGCGCCCCGGCGTGGATTTCCCACTGGAGGCCGCCTTGCTGGAAACCGACCGCCAGCTTGCCGCCAACGGCATCGCCACCGCCTATCACGCCCTGACCCTGTCCTGGGAGCCAGGTCTGCGCTCGGTCGCCAAGGGTCAGGCCGTGGTCGATGCGCTGACGGCCCTCGCCCCCCGCCTCACGGTCGACAACCGCGTACAACTGCGCTGGGAGACCTTCTGCTTCGAGGCCCTGCCGCTGATTGATCAGGCTCTGGCCAGCCCGCGCAAGCCCTCGATTGCCTTCAACGACCATACCTCGATGGCCGTTCTGGACCCCTCCACGCCTTTGCAGGAACGCCCTTTCGACTATGACCCGGCCTTTCCGGTCACCGACATGACCTCGCCCGTCTTCGCCACCAAGATGGCCGAGCGGGCCAAGCGATCCGGCCTGACGCAACCGGCCTATGTCGCGCTGATCCAGTCGATGTGGCAGCGCCGCCCGGATGTGCCCGCAGTGATGGACCAGGTGGCCGCCAAGGGTCGCGCCGCTGGGGTGCCGATGCTGAGCCATGACGACAGCCAAATTGAAACCCGGCGGTTCTACCGCGACCTTGGCGCGCGGATCAGCGAGTTCCCGATGAACGCCCGCACCGCAGAAGCCGCGCGCTTGGCGGGCGACTGGATCATCTTCGGCGCACCAAATGCGGCGCGCGGCGGCAGCCACTTGGGCTCCCCCGGCGCGGCGGATATGCTGAAGCGCGGGCTTTGCGACATCCTCGCCTCGGATTACTTCTACCCGGCTATGCTCACCGCTGTAGCCCGCTTGATGACAGACGGTCACACTCTGCCTGATTTGTGGAAACTGGTGTCCACCAACCCAGCCCGCGCCTCGGGCCTGTCCGACCGCGGCGAGATCGCCCCCGGCCAGCGTGCCGACCTGACCCTGATCGACTGGCCCGAAGGCGGCACCCCTGCCCCGCGCCTGACCCTCGTGGCCGGGCGGACGGCCTACAACGCCCAACCGTTTCAAAGATAAAACGGCAGTCCC
>CANBRQ010000290.1 GCA_947371955.1 Paracoccaceae bacterium
GCGTACCTGACGACCAAACCCCGCGCCCCCCTGACGCCGCAAGCCACCAAACGCCTGCGCCTCTTGGGTTCACTCGACAACCTCGGCGCGGGCTTCAACCTCGCCTCCCACGACCTCGACCTGCGCGGCGCGGGCAACCTTCTGGGCGAGGAACAAAGCGGCCACGTCAAGGAAGTGGGCTACGAACTTTACCAGCAGATGCTGGAAGAAACGATCGCCAAGATCAAATCCGGCGAGCTTCAGGGCCTGTCCAAGCTGGACGATGAATGGTCTCCCCAGATCAACCTCTCGGTCCCGGTGATGATCCCCGAGGATTACATCCCCGACCTCGACATCCGCCTAGGGCTATACCGCCGCCTCTCGAGCCTCGCCACCAAGGTCGAACTCGAAGGCTTCGCCGCCGAACTGATCGACCGCTTCGGCCCGGTGCCGAAAGAGGTCAACACCCTCATGGTCATCGTCCGCATCAAGGCGCTCTGCAAGAAGGCCGGAATCTCGCGCCTCGACGTCGGCCCCAAGGGGGCCAACGTCCAGTTCCACAACGACAAGTTTGCCAACCCCGTGGGTCTTGTCGAGTTCATCAAAGCCCAAGGCCCCGCCGCCCGCATTCAGGGCAACAAGATCGTCCTGATGGGTGAGATGAAATCCGAATCCGACCGCATCAAATCCGCCTTCGCCATCGCCCGCGAACTGGCCGAAAAGGTCGTCAAGCCCTCAAAGGCCTGAGCCTCTTTCCCTTCACTGAGGCACAAATATCCCACGGGAGGGTCTGGGAGGGTGTGAAACCCTCCCAGCCGGGGCAGCCGCGCGCCTCCCTCAGGCGGGGCGCTTGCGAACCTGCCGGATCAGCGCCAGCGACAGGCTGGAGAACACCAGCACCCCCACCAGCAGTGGCAGCGGCGTGCCGTTGAAGGCCTGTCCCACCGGCACGGCCAGCAGCACCGAGGCCACCGTCGAAATGGCGGTGATCAGAGAGGAGGCAAAGCCTGCGATATGGCCCAGATCCTCCATCGCCAGCGCGTTCAGGTTGCCCATGGTCAGGCCCATCATGGCGAATATCCCAACGGCCCAGATCAGGAAGGCCGGGAAGGCCAGCACGCCCAGCACACCGCTTGCCAGCCCCGCCAGCATCAGCACGGTCAGGCCCACCTGTGCGACATAGGTCGCCACCAGCACCCGACGCATCCCCAGTGTCACCACCACGCGCGAGTTCACGAAGGACCCGCTCATCGCACAGACCGCGATGAAGGTGAACCACAGGGGGAAACTGTCCGCGCGGTCGAAATACTGCTCGAAGATGCCCTGGATCGAGGACAGCAGGGCAAAGAGGCAGGCCGTGGTCAGGGTCTGGCAGGCGGTGGCAACCAGCGCCACCCGGTGCACCGACAGTTCCCGTGCCGCGGCCCAAAGCAGGTCGACATGCAGCGGGCGGCGGGCGGCGGGGGGCAGCGTCTCGGGTTGGCGGATCGCAAGCCAGGTGTTCACGGCCAGCGAGAAGGCCATGCACACAAGGAATATGTCGCGCCAACCCGCCACCAGCATGACACCCTTGCCCATCAGCGGGGCCACGGCAGGCACCAGCGTAAAGACCATCATCACGAAGGATATGATCCGCGCCATGTCGCGCCCTTTGAACAGGTCGCGGATCATCGCCGTGCCCACCGCCCGCGGGCCCGCAGCCCCCATGCCCATCAGCACGCGGGCGATCAGCAGCGTCTCCAGCGAGGGGGCGACAAAGCACAGCAGGGCCGAGACGCTGTAGAGCGTCGCACAGGCGATCAGCACCGGCTTGCGGCCAAAAGCGTCCGAGATCGGACCAGAGATCAGCGTGCCGACCCCCATGCCGAAGACGAAACTTGTCACCACCAGTTGCGCAAGGTTGGGGGCCCCCGGGCTCAGTTCCGCCGCAATCGCAGGCAGCGCGGGCAGCATGGCATCAATCGCCAGCGCCACCGTGGCGAACAGCATGGCGTTGAGGATGACAAACTCGCGCTGTGACAAAAGCTTAGGCATCGGACGCCACCGCGCTGTCTTTGGCCATCCGGGCCAGTTCGTCGATCACATTGCCCCACATGTCGGGCGGTTGCGCGCCGGACAGGACATATTGGTTGGCGATCAGGAAGGTCGGCACTGCATTGACGCCGCGCTGGCGGGAATGCGTCTCGCGGCTTTGGATCAGGTCCATGTCGGCATCGGTCGCCAGCAAACGGGCCACCACCGTGCGGTCCATGCCGGCCTCTGCCCCCAGATCGGCCAGCACCGACAGATCACCGATGTCGCGCCCCTCAACCCAATAGGCCCGCATCAGGGCCGAGACCATGGCAGCCTGCCGCCCCTCAAGCCCCGCCCAATGGATCAAGCGGTGCGCATTCAGGGTGTTGGGGATGCGCTGCGGCACATCGGGGTCCATCTGGACCCCGGCCTGTGCCGCCATATCCTTGAAGCGCTGGTGAATCTGGTCCAGCTTGGCCGTCCCGCCAAAGCGGGCGGCAAGGTAGTCGCGTTTCGGTACGCCCTCGGCCACCATCTCGGGGTTCAGCTGGAAGGGATGCCATTCAATCTCGAACATATGTTCGGGATGCGCTTCCAGCGCGCGTTCCAGATTGGCCTTGCCCAGATAGCACCACGGGCAGACGGGGTCCGAGAAGATATCCAGCTTGACCATGACGCGACCTTTCGTGCGAATGACCCGCTCTCTGTCCTGAAACGGGCGGGGCAGGTCAAGGGGAAACGCGACACGGCATTGTGCGCGCAGGCACGCTCAGCCTGCGGCAGCTTCCTTCGGACGAAAGGCCAGCCAGATCAGCGCAGCCCCGGCCAGCACCAGGAAGGGCAGCATCGCCAGATTGACCGATTGCCAGCCCGCCTGCACCGACTCGCCGGAGCAGTTCATCAGGCCTCCGGAAGAGAACGAAGCCAGCGTCACACCGCCAAACACCAGAAAGTCATTCATCCCCTGCATCCGGCCGCGCTCTTCAGCCGTGTGGGACGCGGTCAGCATGGTCGTGGCCCCAATGAAGCCGAAGTTCCAGCCGATGCCCAGCAGGATCAGCGCGCCGAAGAAGTTCTCAAGCTGAACGCCCTGCATCGCCACCAGTCCGGCACAGGCGAGGATGACAAGGCCAATGGCCATCACCTTCTCGACCCCGATCCTTGCGATCACGGTGCCAGTGAAGAACGAAGGAATGAACATCGCGAGCACATGCGCCGTCACAACATTCGCCGCATCCGAGGTGTGAAAGCCGCAGCCCACGACGGCCAAGGGGCTGGAGGTCATCACGAGGTTCATCAGCGCGTAAGATACCGTCGCCACGATCACCGCGACCAGAATGCGCGGCGATTTCAAAAGCTCCAGCCTTGATCGTCCGCCCATCACACCTGTGCGGGCCACCGGTTTGGGAATGTTCAGCGCCGAGAACAGAAAGACGCCCACCGCATTCAGCGCAATGACGGCCAAGTAAGTGCCAAGGAACGGCACCGCCATGCTCTGCGCCGTCAGCTTCACCAGTTCCGGCCCTACGACAGCCGACAAAAGCCCCCCGGCCATGACCCAGGAAATCGCCTTGGGTCGGAACGCGGGCGAGGCGGTGTCGGCTGCGGCAAAGCGGAAGAAGCCTTGAGAGGATTGATAGATGCCCGACAGGAACGCCCCCACCAGAAACAGCGGGAAAGATGCAATCGACAGCCCGTAGGCTGCCACGCCGCCGCCCAAAGCCCCGCCGAAGGTGCCCACCACAAACCCGGTCCGCCGCCCGAACCGCGCCATCAGCGCCGACATCGGATTGGCCGACAGCATCGAGCCGATCACCATCAGGCTGATCGGCAGCGTCGCAAGACAGGCATTCGGCGCCAACTGCTTGCCAGCCAGCCCTGCAACCGTGAAGATCATCGGCATCTGCGCGCCCAGAATGGCTTGGGCCGCGACCAGCACCATCACATTGCGGCGCGCCAGACCGTCGCTGTCTTTGACTTGAGGGGAGTTTTCCATGGAAAGCATGCGTAAGGAAGGCCCCTTGGCAGGGCAAGGGCGAAAGCCCGCTTCGGGGCCAGATTCCTGCCGAAAATCGGTGCGCCCATGACCGGCCGGATCATCCACGGCCCGGACTGCGTGACCGAAGGCGCAGAATGGCTTGCTGCGAATGACCCGGTGATGCGGGATATCCTGTCCCAAACCGGGCCCCTGCCGCTACGCCGTTCCCCCGACGGATTCGCGGCGCTGCTGGATGCCATCGTGGGCCAGCAGGTCTCCACCGCCTCGGCCCGCGCCATCTGGACACGCCTGGAGGCAGCAGGACTGACCGATCCTGACCTTGTGGCGGCGGCGTCCGAGGAGGCCCTGCGCGCCCTTGGCCTGTCCCGCCAGAAAGCCCGCTACGCCCGCGCTTTGGCCGAAGCGCGGATCGACTATGCCGCGCTGCGGGTGGCCCCCGATGCCCATGTGATAGCCACCCTGACGGCGGTGACCGGGATCGGCCTCTGGACGGCCGAGATCTACGCCATGTTCGCCCTTGGCCGGGCGGATGTCTTCGCCTCGGGCGATCTGGCCCTGCAAGAGGCCGCACGGTTGGCCT
>CANBRQ010000291.1 GCA_947371955.1 Paracoccaceae bacterium
CTCGGGCGCGTCGGGCCTCTTCTATCGCTCTGACCTTCTGGAAGCCGCTGGCTACAAGTCGGCTGACCTGCAGGACGTGACCTGGGATCAGATCATCGACATCGGCCACAAAGTGAAAGCCGCGACCGGCAAGCCCCTGTTCTCGATCGACCAGAACGACGCGGGCGCTTTGCGCATCATGATGCAATCGGCCGGAACCTGGTATTTCAAGGAAGACGGCTCGGTCAACGTCAAGGACAACCCGGTGTTCAAGAAGGCACTGGAGACCTGGGTGAAGATGCTGCAGGACAAGGACCTTTATAAGGCCGTGTCGGGCTGGGGCGACTACACCGGCGCTTTCAACAACGGCGACGTGGCGGCGGTGTTCACCGGCGTGTGGATGACCGGCGGCATCAAAGGCGACAACATGTCCGGCAAATGGGCCGTGGCACCGACGCCCAAGCTCGATATCGAGGGCGGCACGCATTATTCCAACCTCGGTGGGTCGTCGTGGTATGTCCTGTCCTCGGCTCCGTCCAAGGATGCGGCGATTGACTTCCTGAAGACCGTCTGGGGCAGCGACGTTGACTTCTACCAGAAAATTCTGGTGGGGCAGGGCGCGTTCACATCGTACCTTCCGGCGCGTGAAGGTCCGGCCTATTCGGCCAAGGATGACTACTTCGGTGGTCAGGCTGTCTGGGCGGACTTCTCGACCTGGCAGGCCAAGATCCCGGGCGTGAACTACGGTATCTTCACCAACGAAGCTGACGCCGCTGTGACCGCACAACTGCCGGGCCTTGTGGCCGGTGGCAACATCGATGACGCCATCACCGCCATCGACGCGCAGATCGAGCAGCAGATCCAGTAATCCGCTCCTCCCGCCGGAGGGGTCCCCACCGCGGACACAAACCGCAAGGGGGCCCCGAAGGCCGGGCAGGCGTTGCCAGGCCGCAGGGTCTGGCCTGCGCCGCGACCCCCGCGTCGGGGCCGCGGTGTTTTACGCCCGAAGGATGGCTGCAACGGAGGATCGTCATGGCAAGAAGCGTGGCCTCTCGGCAAAACTGGACCGGCTGGGCCTTTGTCGCACCGGCGATGGGCCTGTTGGGTCTGTTCATGGTCTACCCGATCATCTGGTCGCTGTGGATGAGCCTGCAGACCGGCAAGGGCTTGAACTTCAAGTTCGGTGGCTTTGCCAATATCATCCGGCTGACCAAGGATCCGGTGTTTCAACACGCCCTGTCCAACACGCTGGTCTTTCTGGTCGTCCAAGTGCCGATCATGATCGTGCTTGCCCTTTTGTTCGCAGTGGCGCTGAACAATCCCCGCCTGCGCGGCAGGGCGATCCTGCGCACCGCCATCTTCCTGCCCTGCGTCACCTCGCTGGTGGCCTATTCGGTTCTCTTCAAATCCATGTTTGCCGCCGATGGCGTGGTCAATGACACGCTGATGGCGCTGCACATCATCTCGGCCCCCATCGGCTGGATGCTGGACCCGTTCTGGGCCAAGGTCTTGATCATCATGGCGATTACTTGGAGGTGGACCGGCTACAACATGGTCTTCTACCTAGCCGCCCTGCAGAACATCGACCCCTCGATCTACGAGGCTGCCCGCATCGACGGTGTCCCCGCCCGCGCGCGCTTTTTCAGCCTGACAATCCCGATGCTGAAACCGGTGATCCTGTTCACCACCGTCCTGTCCACCATCGGCACGCTGCAACTGTTCGACGAGGTGAACACCATCACCGCCAGCGGCGGCAATGGCGGGATGCCCGCCGATTCCACGCTGACCTTGTCGCTGTATATCTACAACCTGCTCTTCAAATACGTGCCGAGCTATGGTTATGCCGCGACAGTCTCGTGGCTCATCGTGATCATGGTCGGCATCCTGTCCTGGATTCAGTTCCAGGTGGCGAAGGATCGCTAGGATGCGCAACCCCATCTCACTCGCCATCAGCCTTCTGGTTCAAGCGGCGCTTTGGCTGGCCGCCTTCATCTCCGTCTTTCCGTTCTATTGGATGGTGATCGGCGCCACCAATACCGCCGTCGAGATCACCGGCGGCAAGGCCACCTTCGGCACGGCCCTGTTCGACAACGCCTCCAAATTCTTCGCCGTGCCCGCCATTGGCCGGATCTTCCTGAACTCGTTCATCGTGGCGATTGTCGGCACGATCCTGACGCTGATCATCACCTCGCTGGCGGGCTATGGGTTCGAGATCTTCCGGTCGAAAACCCGGGACCGGGTGTTCGGCGGGCTTTTGCTGCTGCTGTCCGTGCCCTTCGCGGCGCTGCTGGTGCCCTTGTTCATGCTCTTCTCCCGCATGGGGCTGATGAACACCTATGCCGGCATGATCCTGCCCGGCATCGCGGCGATCTTCATGATCTTCTACTTCCGCCAGAACACCAAGGCGTTCCCGCATGAACTGCGCGACGCGGCGCTGCTGGACGGGCTGAAGGAATGGCAGATCTTTGCCTATATCTACGTGCCCGTCATGCGCTCCACCTACGCCGCCGCCATGATCATCATCTTCATGACCAGCTGGAACGCCTATCTCTGGCCGCTGATGGTGGTGCAGAAGAACGAGATGAAGACGATCACGCTGGAGGTCGCCTCGCTCGCCACCGCCTACACGCCCGACTATGGCCTGATCATGATCGCCAATGTGCTGGCGACCCTGCCCACCATCCTTGTCTTCTTCCTGCTGCAGCGCCGCTTCGTCGAAGGCATGCTCGGCTCCGTTAAATAAGGTTAGACATGCGCATCGTGACCGACTTCAACGAGGACTGGCTGTTCGAAGGGCGCGACCGTGTGCGCCTGCCGCACAATGCGGTAGAACTGCCGTTCTCGTATTTCGACGAGAAGGCCTACCAGCGCCCCTTCACCTATGACAAGGCCATCACCCTTGATCCGGCATGGGAGGGCCGCGAGGTTTCGCTACGCTTCGACGGTGCCATGGCCAACGCGAAAGTCCGCCTGAATGGGGTGGAGATCGCCTCCCACGCCGACGGCTACACCCCCTTTGCCGCGCGCCTGACCCCGCACCTGCGCCCGGGAGTCAACCATGTGAACGTGCTGGTCGACGGTACCGAGAACCCCGGCATTCCCCCTTTCGGCGGAGTGATCGACTACCTCACCTATGCCGGCATCTACCGTGAGGCTTGGCTGGAGGTCTCCGCCCCGATCTTCATCGCCCAAGTGAAGATCGAAACCCCGGACGTTCTGACCAAACCGCAAGTCTCGGCACGGGTCTGGCTGGACAATCCACAAGGCCTGCCGCTGTCGGGCACCCTGACCGCTCGGTTGAAGGACACCGCAGGGGCTGTCGTGGCCTCAACCACCGTCCCAGCCGACGCCGACCTGACCCTGACCCTCGACGCCCCCGGCGCGACGCTCTGGAGCATCGAGTCGCCCGCCCTCTACACCCTCGACCTCACCCTTTCGACCCCGCAGGGCGAGGACACCCATTCCACCCGCTTCGGCTTTCGCGAGGTGTCTTTCACCGCCAAAGGCTTCCACCTCAATGGCAAGCCCCTGAAACTGCGGGGCCTGAACCGGCACCAGTCTTTCCCCTATATCGGTTATGCCTTGGGCAAGGCTGCTCAGGACCGCGACGCGGAGATTCTGAAGCATGAGTTGCGGGTGAACATGGTCCGCACCTCGCACTACCCGCAGTCCATCCATTTCCTGAACCGCTGCGATGAACTGGGTCTGCTTGTGTTCGAGGAGATCCCGGGCTGGCAGCACATCGGCGATGAGGCCTGGCAGGCGGCCTCGGTCGAAAACGTCCGCCACATGATCACGCGCGACTGGAACCACCCTTCCATCGTGATCTGGGGCGTGCGGATCAACGAAAGCCAGGACAATCACGATTTCTACACCGCCACCAATGCGATGGCCAAATCGCTGGACACCACCCGCCCGACGGGCGGCGTGCGCTACATCACCGACTCCGAACTGCTGGAAGACGTTTACACAATGAACGACTTCATCCTCGGCAACGAGGAGCAGGGCGGCAACCGGCCCCGGACCCCCCTTCGGCCGCAGCAGGAAGTTACCGGACGCCCCGACGTGGTGCCCTACATGATCACCGAATACGGCGGTCACATGTACCCGACCAAATCCCACGACCAGGAACAGCGCCAGGCCGAACACGTCATCCGTCACCTTGACGTGTTGAACGCCATGTACGGCGACCCGCAGATTGCCGGTGCCATCGGCTGGTGCGCCTTCGATTACAACACCCACAAGGATTTCGGCTCCGGTGACCGCATCTGCCACCATGGCGTCATGGACATGTTCCGCGAGCCGAAATTCGCGGCCTACGCCTATGCGTCCCAATCGAGCCCGGACGAAGGCGTCATCCTGCAACCCGTCAGCTTCTGGGCCCGCGGCGAACGCAACATCGGCGGCGTCCTGCCCCTGCTGATCCTGACCAACTGTGACGAGGTCGAACTGCGCTACGGCAGCCATTCCCCCAAACGTGTCGGCCCCGACCGCGAGCGGTTCCCCCATCTGCCCCACCCGCCGGTGATCCTCGACAAACGGCACTTCACCAAGGATGAACTTGGCCTCTGGGGCATGTCATGGGAACAT
>CANBRQ010000292.1 GCA_947371955.1 Paracoccaceae bacterium
ACCCCACCCTACGGCGCGGCCTGACGGCGGACATGACAAAACGGCCGGAGCATAGGCTCCGGCCGTTTTGTCATATCTGCCTTGTCAGATTTCGCCAGAGATCAACTGGTCCATGGTGATGGAGGGCTGCGAACAGCCGGCTTCACCGATCACCTTGGCCGGAACCCCTGCGACGGTCGTGTTGTGCGGCACGTCATGCAGCACCACGGACCCGGCGGCGATTCGGCTGCAGTAGCCGACGTTGATATTGCCCAGAACCTTGGCCCCTGCCCCGATCAGCACGCCATTGCCGATCTTGGGGTGCCGGTCACCATCCTCTTTGCCGGTGCCGCCCAACGTTACGGAGTGCAGCATGGACACGTTGTCGCCGACCACTGCCGTCTCGCCGATCACGATGGAATGGGCATGGTCGATCATGATGCCCTTGCCGATGCGGGCAGCAGGATGGATGTCGACCGAGAAGACCTCGGACACCCGCATCTGCACGAAATAGGCCATATCCTTGCGACCATGGGTCCAGAGCCAATGGCCGATCCGGTAAGCCTGAATGGCGTGGAAGCCCTTGAAAAACAGGATGGGCTCGATGAAGCGATGGCAGGCCGGGTCGCGGTCGTAGACGGCCATCATGTCGGACCGGGCCGCTTGACCCAGTTCGGGGTCTTGAGCATAGGCGAGATCGGCGATTTCGCGCAGAACCTGCTCTCCCATATCGCTGGAGGCAAGCTTTTGCGCAAAGCCATAGGCCAAAGCCCGGTCCAGACTGGTGTGGTGCAGCAGGCTGGAATGGATCAGTCCGCCCAAGGCGGGCTCTTGGCGCAGGGCGGCCAAAGCCTCTTCCCGCACACGTTGCCAGACAGGATCGACGGTTGCGACTTTGGAATGGGCTTCGGCCATGATGTCACCTCTTGGTGGGAAATTATCACAGACGCGAACGCCCGGACAGCCCCGACGCGCGGCGAAAGCGGGCCGCCGCCGGGGCTTTCACGACGTCAGGAAATCACGATCTGCTGGAAAGGCCCCGGACCGAACCGGTTGGACACTTGCGCCACCGCGACGGAAAATCCTGCGCTTGCACTGTCAGCCAGCTGCATGGCCGGGGTATAGGTCCATTCCGGCGTGGTCGCGAACTCGTCACGCAGCAGGGTGGTGCCCTGGTGCACCTGAACCTGATAAAGCTCGCTCTCTTCGCCCAAGGGAACCTCGATGCCCAGCCAGCTGTCACCCTCGATCCGAGTGCGACGGATCCATTGCACCACAACATTGGTGCTATAGGTGCCGCTCGCCTGCAGATGCGCGACGGAATAAGGCCGCAAGCCGATACCGTTGAACGCCAAAGCCTCGCTGACCACCTTGGGGTCACCGTAGCCGCGATCCGCCTGGCCCACCCTGTAGTACCGGGTAAGACCCCTTGCCGACGCCGAAAGCGAAATCTGCGGCGCCGCCCCATCCAGCAGCACGAAGTAGCTGCCCACCGGCCAAGACGTCGGCATCACCCCATCGGTCCCCGATTGCCCGCGGAGCCGGACGCTCAGGTCATAGGTGCGCGGGGCCACCAGCAGTGCCGTGGTGAACTGGAACACTTCCCAATTCTCAGTCGAGCCATCGCCGATTGCGGCGGCATTGGCGCCGTTCAGCACATCGTCCTCCGTCACTGACGCCAACTGCCCCGCCGACAACCTGACCCGAAGCGCCGGCCCATGATCCCAGACCCCGGCCTGCCAGGCCCTCATCACGGATTGCGTCACCCCCAACACTGCCGGCGCATCGATCCGCTTGTTCAGGCTGAAACCGTTGGTGCTCGTGGCACTCCACACATCCACCGGGCCGGGCCAGGGGCTGGCCGTCGCCGCCACGTGCGGCGCTTGCGGGTCTTCGGTGCCATTCAGCAAAGGCAGGTCCAAGAACACTGGAAACACCGGCATGGCCACGGCGGGCGAGGCGCGGGAGGTCTGCAACGCGATATCCTCCGCAGGAAGATAGGCCCCGGCCTCGACCCGCACTGCATCGACCAGCAAGGTATCGCCATTCTCGACCCGGTCGATCCGGTAGCTGATCCCGTTCACCGCTACCGTATCGCCCGCGCCCAAGGACAAGGCCGACCGAGGCAGCGAGAATTTCGCCCCATCTCTCGCCATCCGTGCCTCGGCCAGCCAGCGTTCGGTTACGGCGCGCGCTTCGGCGTTGGTCAATTGCAAAGCCACTTCGCTTTGCGACAGCGTGGGCGAGGTTTCATCCGGAAACACCGCTTCCGCTGTGCGCAGTTCAAAGTCGCTTTCGGATTCAACATAGGTCAGCCGCACCCGCCCCGTGGTCTCAGCGTTCGAGGCGCGTGTGGTCTCAATCCCGCGGTCCAGTTGACCGGTCAGGGCCAGACGTTCTACCGGGAACGTGCTTCCGGCCAGACCGTCGCGGATGGTAAAGCGCAAGACCCCCTCGCGCTCGCTCGCGTCCATCGCATAGGTCGTCATCAGCTGTTGCAAGGCACTTCGGGCGGTGCTGATGTCGCGCAAGGCATAGCCGCGCACCACGCCATAGGCCTCTGACACATCGATGAAATCCGTGACACCGGCGTTCTGGCAAAGGTCCGCCACAACCGCCCCGAGGCTTTGCCCCGTGCTTCTGCCGTTCAGCCAATGACCCCGGAAGTAGTTGGCCCCGTCCCCCCAAATGGCATCATTGCCCGGAAACTCCGGAAAAGGCCGCGCGTCCCAGGCCCAGACATGGCTGCGGTCCATATCCACCATCCGCCCGGAATAAAGCGTCGCCGCAGGGTTCTTGGTCGGATCAGACCAATACTCCTGCATCGCCCGCAGATATTGCAACTGGATCAGATCATCGCGCCGCCAATTCGACGCCCGAGGCAAGGCGGACTCCGACGATTTGGCGTCGAGGAACTTGTTGGGCTCGTTGGTGCCCTTGTCCAAAGCCGCACATCCATATTCCGTGAAACGGATCGGTTTGCCGCCCGGTACCCAAGCCGTGGCTGAACCGGCCCGCGTGCCGCCATGACGCTCGTAATGCGCATGGCTCCACCAACCCACCAGATCCTTGGGCCGAAAGATCCAGTCCTCACCATAGGCCAAATCCTGAATAGGCCGCCGCAACTGGGTTTCGACGGCCACATCGGATTCATAGAACCAGTCGTAGTCCTCGCCACCCGCGATATTGGCCTTCAGGTAGTCAACATTGTAGATCGACCCCCAATGGGCATCCAGATGATCCGTCCCGTCGCGCCAGTCCGACAAGGGCATGTAATTGTCGATGCCCACGAAGTCGATATTGCTGTCGGCCCAAAGCGGATCAAGATGGAAATAGACATCGCTGTCGGTCTGATAGCCAAAATACTCAGACCAATCCGCCGCATAGCTGATCTTGGTGCCCGCCCCCAGAATCGACCGCACATCCGCCGCCAAAGTCCGCAGCGCCGCCACCATCGGGAATGTATCCGCAGCCCCCCGCACCTGGGTCAGACTGCGCAGTTCTGACCCGATGCAGAAAGCATCCACCCCGCCCGCCAGCGCGCAAAGCTTGGCATAGTGCAGGATGAACCGCCGATAGCTCCATTCCTCCGGCCCGGAATAGGTCACAGCCCCACCCGAGATGCCGAAATGCGAAGGCTGCGCCGCCCCCATGAAAGCCGCAACCTGCGCCGTGGCCGTGGAACTACGATCCGGGCTGCCTGATTGCCCCGGAGCCTTTGACAGCGTGATCCGTCCGCGCCAAGGCAAAACCGGCTGCGAGCTGGCCGAAGACCAGGGATCGGCCAGCGTATTCCCCGCCATCTGATCCATCAGGATGAACGGATAGAACATAACCGCCTTGCCATCCGCCCGGATCGCCGTGATCGCCTCGATGATCGACTTGTCCGAGGGGGTCCCACCATAAACCGCCCGCCCGTCCAACTGCGGCACCACCACCGCCGTCGACCGCGTCAGACCCGAGACGCTCCACGGCATCTCCACCCCATCCTCGCTGCCCTGATCCACCTTGGGCCGGATCGTGCAGCTGTCGCAGCGCAGGTCATTGCCGAACCAGCTTGTCACCAGCGAGACCGAACCGACATTCGGCAACTCATCCCCCAGATTCCGCAGCGATACCGCGAAATCCGTCTTGTCCTCTACCGTATGCACATTGGCCGACCGGCTGACCCCCGGCCCATCATTGAAGGTGACCGGCGTGGTTGCCAGCGCATATTCCCCCGTCCCTGGGATCAGCGCCACGGCCTTCACCGCATACGCAATATCGGCAAAAGACCCATCGACCGAGGCCGGCGCACGGCGCAAAACCTCAAAAGTAAACTGCGGCACCCGGTTGCCAAAGCGCGACAGGCCCAGATCCTCGATCACCACATAGGCCACACCGCGAAACCCTGGTGCCAGACCTGCACCCTCAACCGCCTCGATCTTGGGATCAGGCATCTGCGTGTCGCTGCCTGGGTAGAACCGAAGATCCAGACTTCCCACCGCAACCTCAACCCCATCCGCCCAGATCCGGCCCAAAGCCTGCGCCTCCCCCTGACACAGCGCGATGGCCAGACTGATCGTATAGCTGA
>CANBRQ010000293.1 GCA_947371955.1 Paracoccaceae bacterium
CGGCCCGATAGCCCGTTTTGGGCCGGTGTGGCCGGAAAATCCATCCGCGGCAGCCTGACAGTCACGCCCCGGCTCACCACCCAGTCGTGACACCCTGTCCGCCAAGAGGTTAATGAAACCTTTATGAATTTCACTAATCTGCATAAAAACAAGGCCTTGACTGACATTGCACGCGTGCAATCCCCCGGACTTCGCGCCCCTCCCTTGCTTTTGGTGCGGTTTCCCGCCATGTTGAGACCCCAAAAGGAGGCCCCGATGCCCGCAATCCGTGCCTACTTGCCCACCGCCATCAGCCGCAGGGCCCTGCTGGCGGCGGTTCCGGTCTCGTTCCTGCCGATCCCCGGGCTGGCCTTCGAGGCGCGTCCACAAGCCTGGGCGCCCCGGGTGACGCCAGAGCGGGCGGGGTTGCCGAACCTCTACCGCGTGTCAGACCAACTCTACCGCAGCGCCCAGCCCGATGCCGAGGGGTTCCGGTCGCTGCAGGCGATGGGGGTGATGTCGGTCCTGTCGCTGCGCCAGACCGTCAGCGACGCACCCCTGGCAGAGGGGACCGGGCTGACGCTGTACCGGGTGCCGATGAAGTCGCGTTACGTGGCCGAGAAGAACGGCGCCAAGGTGGTGCTGGCCATGCGCGACCTGCGCGCGGGGATGCAGGCCGGCCCGGTGCTGGTCCATTGCCACCACGGTGCGGATCGCACCGGCTTGATCGCAGCACTTTGGCGGGTCCTGTATGAGGGCTGGTCCAAGCAGGCGGCGATTGATGAGTTGATCGAGGGTGGCTACGGCTTCCATCCGATCTGGTCCAACATTCCGCGCTACCTGCGGGCCGTCGATCTGGATGACCTGCGCGAGCGGATCGAATCATGATCCCCTTCGCCGAATGGCAGGCCGAACGCCTTGCCGCCCTGACTGCCGAGGACGGCTGGCTGAACCTGACCGACCGGGTCGAGATCCCGCCTGGCCCGCAGCGCGTCGGAGCGGCTGCGGACAATGACCTGATCCTGTCGGTCGGTCCGGCCCATCTGGGCGTGCTGACTGCGACCGCCACCACCGCGACGCTGACGCAGGATGGTGCCGTGCTGGATTTCATGGCCTCCGGCGCCAACCCAGTCCTGCGCGTGGCGGGCCTGCTTCTGGAACTTCACACGGTCGAGGGGCAGCTGGCTCTCCGCGTCCGCGACCTGTCCCTGCGGCCCGAGGTGGCGCTGACCTCGTACCCCCATGACCCCGCCTGGGTGATCGAGGCCCGTTGGGAGGCGCTGGCCGCGCCGCAAGCTCAGTCGGTCGACCAGAAGGGCGCGGGCCCCACCGAGGTGACCCTGACCCACCGCGCCCATTTCAGCCATGACGGCGTGGCCGTAACCCTGCTTGCCACCCATTGGAAAGCCGGAAAGCCCATGTTCGTGATCCGCGACGCTACCGCAGGCTTAGAGACCTATGCCGCCTCGCGCTTCCTGATCGGCGAGCCTTCTGGCGAAACCATCACGCTCGACTTCAACCGCGCCCATAACCCGCCCTGCGCCTTCACCGATTTCGCCATCTGCCCCTTGCCGCCAAAGGAAAACCGCCTGTCCTTTGCGATCAGGGCGGGAGAGCGCAAGCCCGGCTGAGGTCTTGTCCGGTGACAAAGGCCGGGGGGCACGCCCCCCGGACCCCCGTGGATATTTGGACCAGTATGAAAGGGGGGCTGGGGGGCGATATTTCCTCTTGCATCTTCGGCCGCCATCGCCAGATAGAGGGGCGAAAATCCATCACGCGGAGGGGAGACCCATGCCTTACCAGATCGCCATCCTTGGGGCCTCGGGCTATACCGGTGCGGAACTGGTTCGCCTGATCGCCACCCATCCGCATATGGAGATTGCCGCCCTGTCCGCTGACCGCAAGGCAGGGATGGAGATGTCGGATGTCTTCCCCTTCCTGCGCCATTTGAACCTGCCCAAGCTGGTCAAGATCGATGAGATCGACTTCTCCATGATCGACCTTTGCTTCTGCGCGCTGCCGCATGGCACCTCGCAGGAGGTGGTGGCCACCTTGCCCAAGACCGTGAAGGTCGTCGATCTGTCGGCCGGGTTCCGGCTGCGCGATGCGTCGGCCTATGAAAAATGGTATGGCGCGCCGCATGTTCACCCCGAACTGCAGGCCGAGGCTGTCTATGGCCTGACCGAGTTCTACCGTGCCGAGATTGCCGAGGCACGTCTGGTGGCGGGCACGGGCTGCAATGCGGCGACCGGGCAGTTCGCGCTGCGCCCGCTGATTGCCGCCGGAGTGATTGATCTGGACAGCATTGTCATCGACCTCAAGGCCGGGGTGTCGGGGGCAGGGCGGTCCTTGAAGGAAAACCTGCTGCATGCCGAATTGTCGGGCGGCACGCATACCTATTCCATGGGCGGCAAGCACCGGCATCTGGGGGAATTCGATCAGGAATTCTCGAAAATCGCCGGGCGTCCGGTGCATGTCCAGTTCAGCCCGCATCTTCTGCCGATGAACCGGGGCATCCTTGCCACCGTGTACGTGAAGGGCAACCCCGCGCAAATCCAAGAGACCCTGCGCGCCGCCTATACCCACGAGCCCTTCCTGCGGGTGCTGCCCTTTGGCGATCTGCCCTCGACCCGCGACGTGGCCGGATCGAACTTCTGTCATATCGGCGTGATCGGCGACCGTTTGCCGGGACGCGCGGTGGTGGTTGCGGTATTGGACAACCTCAACAAGGGCTCCTCGGGGCAGGCGTTGCAGAATGCCAACCTGATGCTGGGCATCGAAGAAACCACGGGGCTGATGCTGGCCCCGATTTTCCCGTGAGGAATGCATGGCCGGTCTTAAAGGGCTGAAGAAGACAAGGCGCATCCAGATCATTCTGGTGGCCTTTGTGGCGCTGGGCTTGTCGACCGCGCTGATCGGCTATGCGATGAAGGACGGGATAAATTTCTTCCGCTCGCCCACGCAGGTCACCACCATGCCGCCGCGCCCCGGCGAGATGTTCCGGTTGGGCGGTCTGGTTGAGGTGGGGTCGCTGGTGCGCAATCAGGGCGATACGATCACCTTCAAGGTCACTGACACCAAGACGACGGTGCCTGTGTCCTACAAGGGCGTGCTGCCGGACCTGTTTGCCGAGGGCGCTGGCGTGATCGCCATGGGCCAGATGCAGGACAGCACCTTTGTCGCCACCGAAATCCTCGCCAAGCATGACGAGAAATACATGCCCAAGGAAGTCATCGACGCCTTGAAGGCGCAAGGGGTCTACAAGGCCTCCGGCTCGTGAGTACGCTCAGGTTAACCGATATTAACCCTTTCGGCAGAGTCTTGCCCGGACCGCTGCACTTGCGCAGCGCCCGGGGGGAGCCATGCCGAACGTCCATGACATCGCTTTAGAGATCGTCGCCCGCGAAGGCGGCTTTGTGAATGACCCCGCCGATCCGGGCGGGGCGACCAACCATGGGGTGACCATCGGCACTCTGCGGGCCTTGGCGCGGGATGTGACGCAGGATGGCCGTGTCGATGTCTTTGACGTCCGCGCCCTGACCCGCGACGATGCCGTGGAAATCTTCCTGTCGCAGTATTTTGACCGCCCCGGACTGTCGCGCTTGCCCGAGGCGCTGCAGCCTTGCGTTTTCGACATGTATGTCAATGCCGGGATGTTGGCGGTCAAGCTGTTGCAGCGGGTGCTGAAGGCGGCGGGCTACCCCCTGAAAGACGATGGTCAGATCGGCTCCGCCACGCTTGCCGCCGTCCGGCAGGAGGTCGCCAAGGGCGCTCAGGCGCTGATTGACGGTTATGGCATCGCACGGCGGGATTTCTACTACAGTCTCGCCGATGCGCGCCCCGCCAGCCGGAAGTACGCCTGCCGCCGCGATGGCGGCAAAGGCGGCTGGATCACGAGGGCCGAGAGTTTCATCTCACCTGCGCTCTGCCTGACCCCAGCCCAGCATCAGGCGCGTGTTGCCGCCTGGACCAAGTGAAACCCCGATGGAGACCAGCATGGACATGTCCAAGATCGTGACCGAAGTCGAAGCCGCTGCCGAGGATCTGACCTCGGGCGCTGCGGGCCCCTTGCCGCAGGTGCAGATCAAGACCCCGGCGGGCAAGGCCGGGTATGACCACCTGATTGACGCGCTGAACCGTCTGCCCCGCCCCTTGCTGGCGCTTGGGACGCTGGTGATTTTCGTCGCGGCGGGCGTCAACCCGGTCTGGTTCGAAACCCAGATGCAGGCGCTGAACGCCATGCCGCAGCCCTTGTGGTGGCTGCTGGGGGCGGTGCTGACCATGTTCTTCGGCTCGCGCGAGGCGCATTACATGCGGCAGAACACGGGCTCCAAGCCCTGATTTCGCGTGAAGAACCGGGCGGCGCGTTCCTATGACGCGCCGCCCATGGGTGCTGGACCCCATGCCCGCCTTGACCTGACGCATCCTCTCTGGCATCCCGCAGGGTGATGAGACAGGATTTGATCAGATGAACCTCTTCGCCGATATCCGCGCCCTTGTCGTGGCCGAACTGACCGCCATGGCTGCCGAGGGCGCACTGCCACAAGGCC
>CANBRQ010000294.1 GCA_947371955.1 Paracoccaceae bacterium
ATCGCGGTCAAAGTGAAGGCGCAGACCCGGGACTTGGAGGGCGTTCACGGCGCCATCAGCGGCCTTGAAGATCAGGCGCGGCGCAACGCGGCGCTCGCGGCGCGAATTTCCGATGCGGGTGGCGATCTGGGGCAGTATTCCAGCGACCTGGCTCACGGCATGGAGGAAATCGGTGGGGGTGCTGACCGCGCGGGGCAAGGGGCCTTTGCCAGAGCGCAGGCTGCGTGACGGTTCGGCTGATCTTGAGGCGCAGGGTTTTGGGGCCATGATCCCATGGGCGCTTGCGTTTCTGGTCCGCGTGCTTACCGGCGCCAGAGGCTTTGCCGTTCGTGATGCTGGATCGTGGCAGAGAGCGTTTCGAACTGGTTGAGGATATAGCCGCGCAACCGGCGGGCGGCGGGGCCGAGGGGGGTGGTGCGCGATGACAGCAGGCCCAGACTTCGGTCCGGATGCTCGATCCTGACCTGCAGGGCGGCGACGTGGTATTGCCGCCTGAGGGTGAACAGCACCGAATAGGGCAGGACCGTCAGACTGTCCGACCCCGACAGCATGCCCATCACCGCCGACAGGCTGCCGCCGGAAAAGCTGATGCGGATCTTGTCGGTGCCGATGGTCGACAGCACGCGCTGCAAGTCGGCGTAAAGCGGGCTGTTTTCGGGCGGGGCAATCCAGGGAAAGCGTTGCAGATCGGCGACGGTGACGGCGTGGCCATGCAGCAGGGGATGACCCTCGCGCGCGGCAATCACGTTGCGGCCCGGCAGCAGGGGGTCGAAGGCCAGACCCTCGGGCAGATCCTCGGCGCGCAGCGGGCAGATGGCAAGGTCGAGCGCGCCGGACATGACGCGGGCTGACAGATCGGGGGCGTAGCCATAGCTTTGCTCGATCCGCACATCGGGGTTTTGCGCCTGAAAGCCTGCAATCATGCTGACGATGACACCATCCATGAAGACCGGCGTTCCGGCCATCCGAACTGCCCCCGCCTTGCCCGCCTTGAAGCTCTGCACGGTTTGCGCGGCGGCCTGCCCGGCCTGAAGAATGCGGTGTCCTTCTTCGGCCAGCCTTGCGCCCAGTTCGGTCGGCTGCAGGGGGCGGCGACCCGGCACGAACAGCGGGCTGCCTAGCCGCGCCTCGAGCGCAGCTACGGTGCGCGACAGTGAGGGTTGTGATTTGCCCAGACGGGCCGCGCCCTCGGTCAGGCCACCGGCCTCGACGATGGCCGCGAGGATTTCCAGCTGTCTCGGGTCCAGTTTCATAGCATCAGGGTATATAGTGAAGCTGCTTTCCGATCAAGTTACAGCTTTTGTCGCGCTAAGGTGCCGGTGGGAGGACGTCATGATCAAACTGCCGGCATTCGCTTTGCGCTTTGCCCCCATGCGCCTGCGTTTCGGGGGGCCCGCTGCCCCAACCGTGGCTGCGGAACTGGAGGCTTTGGGCTTGAGCCGGGCCGTCGTCCTCGGCACGCCGGGCCACGCGGACGAAGCGCGCGCCTTTGCATCCGAGATTGGCGCAAGGGTTGCGGGTACGGTGGCGCTGGCGCGGATGCACACACCGGTCGAGGTTACGGAGCAGGCGCTGACGCAGGTGCTGGCACTGGACGCCGATGCGCTGGTCTCGTTCGGTGGCGGCTCGGTCACGGGTTTGGGCAAGGCCCTGGCTTTGCGGACGGATTTGCCACAGATCGCGGTGCCCACGACCTATGCCGGGTCAGAGGTGACGGCGATCCTGGGCGAGACCGAAGCGGGCCGCAAGACCACGGTCACCGATCCGCGCGTGCAGCCAGAGGTGATCGTCTATGATCCAAGGCTGATCACCGGGCTTCCGGTGGATATCTCTGTCACGTCGGGGCTGAATGCGATGGCCCATGCGGTCGAGGCGCTTTATGCACGTGAACGCAATCCCCTGACAACCAGCCTTGCGTTGCAAGGCATTGACGCGATGGTACAATCCTTGCCGCAGGTTGTGGCGGAGCCGGACAATCTGGCTGCACGGGGCCAAAGCCAGTATGGCGCGTTCCTGTGTGGGCTGGTTCTGGGGCAGGTTGGCATGAGCCTGCATCACAAGCTGTGCCACACCCTGGGCGGCAGTTTCGATCTGCCCCATGCCGAGACGCATGCTGTGATCCTGCCCCATGCGGTTGCCTATAACGAAGCGGCGGTGCCGGACGTGCTGGCGCCGGTGGCCGCAGCCTTGGGCAGCCGTTCGGCGGCTCGGGGCCTTTATGATTTTGCCAAGCGGCTCGGGGCGCCGACAAGCCTCAAGTCCTTGGGGCTAAAAGAAGAAGATCTGGCGCGGGCGGCAGAGATCGCCACGCAGAACGCATACTGGAACCCTCGACCGGTGGACAAGGCAGCCCTTCTGGGGCTGCTGCAGGCCGCCTGGGCGGGGGAGGCACCTTAGGGAGGACACCATGGCTGATATCTCGACAGACGTTCTTATCATCGGCACCGGCCCGGCAGGCTCGGCCACGGCGGCGCTGCTGGCCAGCTATGGCGTGGAGACGATGGTGGTGAACCGCTACCGCTGGCTGGCCAACACGCCGCGCGCCCATATCACCAACCAGCGCACGATGGAGGTGCTGCGCGATCTGGGGCGCGAGGTCGAGGACGAGGCCTATCTGTACGCCACGCCGCAGGCGCAGATGGGCGAGAACATCTTCTGCGTCAGTCTGGCCGGTGAGGAGATTGGCCGGATGAATTCATGGGGCACGCATCCCATGTCGAAGGCAGAGCACCTGTTGTCCTCGCCCTGCGAGATGAACGACTTGCCGCAGACCTTCATGGAGCCACTGCTCTACAAGACCGCCTGCCAGCGCGGGGCGCAGGGCCGGATGAGTGTCGAATACTTGCATCATCTGCAGGATGATACCGGCGTGACGACCACTTGCCGCGACAAGCTGACGGGCAAGGAATTCACCATCCGCTCGAAGTATCTGGTGGGGGCGGATGGCGGGAACTCCTTGGTGGCGGAACAGGCCGGTCTGCCGTTCGAGGGGAAGATGGGCGTGGGTGGGTCGATGAACATCCTGTTCCGGGCGGATCTGTCGAAGTACGTGGCCCATCGGCCTTCGGTGCTTTATTGGGTCATGCAGCCCGGCGCGGATGTCGGCGGCATCGGCATGGGGCTGGTGCGGATGGTGCGGCCGTGGAATGAATGGCTGATCGTCTGGGGCTATGACATCAACCAACCGGCACCGGTTGTGGATGCCGCGTTGGCGACGCAGGTGGCGCGGCAACTGGTTGGCGATCCGGAGTTGGAGATTGAACTGATCTCTGCCAACACTTGGACGGTGAACAACATGTTCGCCACCCATATGCAGAACGACCGCGTCTTCATCATGGGCGACGCGGCGCACCGGCATCCGCCGTCGAACGGGCTGGGGTCTAACACCTCGATTCAGGACAGCTTCAATCTGGCGTGGAAGCTGGCGATGGTGGTGAAGGGGCAGGCCTCGGCCAGCCTCTTAGACAGCTATTCGGTCGAGCGCGCGCCGATTGCGCGGCAGATCGTGACGCGCGCGAACCAGTCGATCGGCGAGTTCGGGCCGATCTTTGGCGCCCTCGGCATGACCGGCGGCATGGATTACGACAAGATCCGCGCCAACATGGATGCGCGGGCCGATGCGACCTCGGCGGCAGAGGCGCAGCGGGCGGCGATCCGCGATGCGATTGCCTTCAAGAAATACGAATTCGATGCGCATGGGGTCGAGATGAACCAGCGCTACCGCTCCGCCGCTGTGGTGACGGATGGCCAGATGGAACCGGCGTTTGAGCTGGATGCCGAACTGCATTACCAGCCGACGACCTGGCCCGGCGCAAGGTTGCCACATGTCTGGCTGTTCGATGCGGCGGGAAAGAAGCATTCCACGCTGGACCTGTGCGGTCATGGGCGGTTTGCGATCTTCACCGGGATTGGCGGGGAAGCGTGGGTTGAGGCCGCCAAGGTGGTGGGGGCCGAACTGGGGATCACGGTGGATGTGCGGCTGATCGGGCCTCGTCGGGCGTGGCTGGATCACACGGGCGATTGGGCGCGGGCGCGGGAGGTGTCGGATTCCGGGGCCGTGCTGGTGCGCCCCGATCATCATGTGGCGTGGCGGGCGGATGCCGTCAGCGAAAGCCCTGCGGCCGACCTGCGGCGAGTTCTGAAATCTATTCTGGGGCGCTGAGATGGAACCGGGATATTTTACCGAGGCTGACAGTGCCGATGTGGTCATCGCCCGCAATGCGGCGGCCAAGTCGGAGCGGTTGAAAGAGGTGATGGCGGTGATCACCCGGCATCTACACGCGGCGGTGAAGGAGATTGAACCGACCACGGATGAGTGGATGACGGCGATCCAGTTCCTGACCCAGACCGGGCAGATCTGCAACGAGTGGCGGCAGGAGTATATTCTGTTCTCGGACATCCTCGGCGTGTCGATGCTGGTCGATGCGATCAACAACCGCAAACCCTCGGGGGCGTCGGAAAGCACTGTGCTGGGGCCGTTCCATGTGGCCGATGCGCCGGAACTGGCGATGGGATCGGACATC
>CANBRQ010000295.1 GCA_947371955.1 Paracoccaceae bacterium
CGCCATCGACGCCCATGAAGAAGACCTTGGCCTGCTTGTCGACCAGATCCATCGACAGGCCGACCAAGACGCCGGATGTCTGCGCCATCGCCTCGATGATCATCACGCCGGGCATGATCGGCATGTCCGGGAAATGGCCCTGAAAATGCGGCTCGGTGTTGGTCACGCATTTCACGCCGACGCAGCTTTCGTTCAGGACGATGTCACGCACCTTGTCGATCAGCAGGAAGGGATAACGGTGCGGGATGATCCGCTTGATGAGGGCAAGGTCGGCCTCGTGGATCGCTGCGGCAGTCTCGGTCATGAATGTTCCCCAAAATGGCCCCGACCTTTTCCCCGGCTGGGCCGCTGTCTGCCCTTCAGCGGGGCATTGCTGGACCCTGACTAGCAACTTGGGCAGGCGGCGACAAGCGGGCGGGGCAGGATGCCGCGTTCAGGGCGCAGGCGGGGCCGGATTTGCGCCGGGATCGGGGGCCGCAGTGGCAGGGGCCGGGTCGGCAGGCAAGCGCGGGCCGTCGGGCTGGGCGCTGCCGTCGCCCAGTTTGGCGTCGACGGCGGCGATGGCGCGGTCGGTCACGTCGATGGAATCAAAGGCCAGCACGACGGCATCGTGGTTCAGGATGGCATAGGCGCCCAGCTGCTTCATCAACGCGCCCAGAACCGGCCCGGCGGCCTGAAAGAAGGTGCTGCGGCCGGCATCGCGTTCGGCATTCAGCGCCGAGACCTTGGCGGCCTGATCACTGCGCAATTTCTCGACCTTGGCATCGAAGGCATCGGCGAGCGTCTGAAACGCCGCAGCCGTCATCGTGGCGCGCTTTTGCGTCAGGTCAGCCTCTTCGGCGGCCAGATCCACCTCGATCTTGCGATTCTCGGTGGCGAGGGCCTGACTGGCGGCCAAGGCCTTGGCCTCCATCGCCTTGCCGTAAAGCGACTCGGCGTAAAGTCGGTTCTGATCCAGCGTCAGCACCTGCGGCACGGCGGATATGGTCTGCGCCGAAGCCGGGGCCGGGGCATCGGCGCAGGCAAGAACCAGACAGAACGCCGCGGCCAGCCTTGTCACCAAAGCCAGCCTGCGCCGCATCAGAACTTCGCCGAGATGACGAAGTTGAAGGTTTGCTCTTTGTCGTAGGTCTGCTTTTGCAGGGCATGGGTGAAGTCGAACCGCAGCGGACCGATCGGCGATTTGACGAAGAGTGCAAAGCCCACGACGGACCGCAGTTTCATGGAATCATCCACCGCGCCGCTGGTGCCTGCCGTGTTGCTGAGGCCCCAGATCGAGCCCACATCCATGAACAGACCGCCGTTGATGCCGTATTCTTCTGGCAGACCCAGCGGGAATTCGCTTTCCAGATGCAGGGCCGCATACATGTTGCCGCCAAGCGCATCCTTGTTGTCAGCCCCCAGATCGCGGGGGCCCATACCGTTCGGCTCGAACCCACGCATCGAACCGGCACTGAAGAAGCGGTCAGTGGCGCGGCTGGTATAACCGCCGAAGGTCGATATGACCCCGCCTTCGACCGTCGCCCGCAGTTTCACATCGTCATGCATGACTGTGGTTTCCGCCAAGGCCTTGACCGAGGTGTTGACGTATTTCACGTCGCCACCGATGCCGGCAAAGTCCTGACCGAACTGCAGCATGACGCCGCCCTTGGGATGCAAGCCACTCTTGCGGTCATCCCAACTGTAGGAATAGCCCAGCGAAGAGACGACGCCGGTGCCCTCTTCGTCGATCAGGATCTGCGAGGACCCCTTCTTCGCCTCCACCACCGGCGGTCCGGCCGAAGCGTCGACATGGCGGTCGACGTTCGCCACCCGCTCACTCGCGATACGGTAGTTCAGGCTCAGGCGCCCGAAACTGCTGATCGGAAAGCTGAGCGACGGCGACACAGAGATGACCCTGGTGTCGAAATTCGCATTGCTGTGCTTGGCGGTGACATAGCCAGCCGAGAAGCCCAGGGTCAGATCACGGCCCAAGAATGCCGGTTCGGTGAAATCGATCCGGCTGTTGAGGTCGTCCGCCCCGGTCTGCACGCTGACGTTCAGGCCCTGCCCGCGCCCAAGGAAATTGCTTTCGTCATAGCCGATGTTGACGCCAAAGCCGCTGCTCAGACCATAGGTCGCCCCCAGCGACAAGGAGCCGGTCGGCTGTTCGGTCACGGCGACTTTGACGACGTCCTGATCCGGCGTGCTGCCCGGTTCCGCCGTAACCTGAACGTCCGAGAAATAGCCCAAGGCGCGGATCCGCTCCGACGCGCGGGCGATTTCGCGCGGGTTCATCGGGTCACCTTCGACCGTGGCGAACTGGCGGCGGATCACGGAATCAAGCGTTGTGGTGTTGCCTTCGATGTCGATGCGCTCGACAAAGGCGCGTTGGCCTTTGACGATGGCGAAGGTGACGTCGATCGTGCCGTCCCGGTCGTTCCGGGTCAGGCGCGGCTCGACCATCACGAAGTTCAGGCCCTTCTTCAGCGCCAGCGATTCCAACGCATCGACATTGGTCTGTACGACATTCGGGCTATAGGTCACGCCCGGGCGAAGACGGCGCAGCTTGTCGAAATCGGCCGGATCGACGCCTGCCACTTCCGAAATCGTCGTGACCTTGCCGATCTTGAAGCTTTGGCCTTCCTGAATGGTAAAGGTCAGGAAAGTTGCCCCCCGGTCGCGGGCATAGGTCGCCCCGGCGTCGAGGATCTGGAAATCGATGAAACCGCGCGACAGGTAAAAGTCGGACAAGAGCTTCTTGTCCAGTTCGACCCGGTCGGTGTTGTAAGTGTCGCGCTGGATCAGGTTGTGCAGGATGCCGGCCTGCTTGGTCGACAGAACCTGCCGCAGCCGGTAGTCCGAGAAGGCCTTGTTGCCGACAAAGGACAGTCGGGCAACCTCGGCCACAGCGCCTTCAGTGATCTCGAAGACCACGTCAATCTGGTTGTTGGCCCGCCGGATCAACCGCGGCGTGATCGTGGCCGCCATGCGACCCTGGCTGCGGTAGGCTTGCGTCATCGCCGCGGCATCGGCCTCGGCGGTGGCGGGGGAATAGATCTGGCGCGACTTGGTCTTGACGATGGACGACAGAACCTTGTCATCCAGTCGCGAATTGCCCTGAAAGTCGACGACCGAGATCATCGGGTTTTCGGCCACCCGGATCAGCAATGTATTCTTCTGCGGCACCAGTTCGACGCGCTGGAACAGGCCAGAGGCCACGATACGCTGATAGGCGTCATTGAGTTGCGCTTCGGTGACCGGCTTGCCCTTGGCAATCGAGAGATAGGCGATGATCGTGGCGGCATCGACATGGTCATTGCCCTCGACCTTGACCGAGCCGAAGGTGAACCCCGCCGGGACCGGTGCAACAGGCGGTGCGGTCTGCGTCTCGGGCGTGCCAAGCACGAAATCGCCACCGATCCCGGCATCTTGCGCCCAGACGGGCAGCGCGGCCATCATGCTCAGACCGGCAAGTCCAAGGCCTGCGGACAGCGCCAAGGTCCCTGCCCCAAGCGCAAGCCTCTTGCGTGACAGTCCAGCGCCTTTGCCCATGCTCATCTTGCCCACGTTCTGCGCCCCACGTCCAAAACCGTCATAATCCAAGACCCTGACTAGCTTCTTGTCCGGGCCTTGTCAAAAGCGCGCGGTGTCGCGGAAGCGGGGCTCCGCAGCCTTTTGCCCATTTCCTGTGGATAAGTCGGCAATGCCTGGAAAAGGCCCGCTCAGGTGCAGCGGAACAGGTCGTTGGACAGGGCGAACAGCATCAGCGCCGCCAAAATGGTCAGACCGACGGACATCAGCACTTTAAGTGCCCTTTCTCCGGGCGGATGGCCGGTTGCGGCCTCCCAGATGTGAAAGACAAGATGGCCGCCGTCCAGCACCGGGATTGGGAACAGGTTCAAAAGCCCGATGGACAGCGACACCAGCGCCAGCATGCCCAGGAACGTCTCAACCCCGCCATGCGCTGCAGCCCCCACCGCCTTGGCCATGCCGATCGGGCTGGAGACATTGCAACTGCTGATCTTGCCCATGACGATATAGCCAAGCCCGGTCAGGTTGACCTTGGCCATGTACCAGCCCTGATTCCACGCAAGGCTTGCCGCCTCGAACAGGCCCGGCGTGCGGGCCACCGGTTCGAACAGTACCCCGCCCGAGACGCCGATCAACCAGCGCGTCTCGAACCCGCCATCGGCTGTCGGCAGATCGCGGCGGCGGGGGGAAAGTTCAACGTCAAAGGTCTTGCCAGCGCGCCACAGGGTCAGGGCGATGGGCTTGCCGGCGTCCGCCTCGACCAGCTTGGGCAACTGGCTGAAGCTGGCAATGGTCTGGCCCTTGGCCTTGATGATGACATCGCCCGGCTGAATGCCAGCATCCAGCGCCGCACTTTGCGGCTGGACGCTATCGGCCACCGGAGGCAGAGGGTTCGGCCCCTCGACCGTCATGCTCTGGCCGTTGCGGATGACCTGATAGGACACGCGCGACTTGTCGCCATAGCCAT
>CANBRQ010000296.1 GCA_947371955.1 Paracoccaceae bacterium
AGCGCACCGATCCGGATGACCATGATTTCCCCGACATATCCGACCTGATTCAAGACTGGCCCGGGGCCGATCTGCCCCGGATGGCTGAACTTGCCACCGAGTCGGCCAAGCGCACCTTGGCCCTGCGCGGCCCTGCTGATGACCCGACCCCACAGCTGGCGCACAACCTTGGGGCGTTGGGCTTTTGCATCGCCCATACCGGTGCCGCCCGGGGACTGATCTTTGCGCCGGGAACCGTCCCCGAAAGGGCGGTGGCAGACTTGCGCAGCGGCGGTTTTTCAAGGATCACCCGCTTCAGATGCGGGGGGTAGGTCATGCTGTTTGCAGGGGCGATGCTGGTGGCCATGGCGGTCGACGCGGTCATGGGGTGGCCGGACCGGCTGTATGACCGCATCGGCCATCCGGTGACATGGGCAGGCGGGCTGATCGAACGGGCCGAGCAGCGCTTCAACCTGGCCGCGCTGCCGTTCTGGCGGCGGCGGTTGAATGGGGTGGGCGTCTGCCTTGGCATCACCGCTTTGGCCTGGATCGTGGCACAACTGATCGTCTGGAGCTTGCTGGGCGGCATCTGGGGCGGCGTCCTGACCGGGGTGTTCGCCTGGCCGCTGGTGGCCACAAGATCGCTGCATGACCATGTGCTGCGCGTGGCGCGGCCTTTGGCGCGGCGCGATCTGCAAGGCGCGCGCGATGCCGTGGCGATGATCGTCGGACGCGATCCGGCGATGCTGGATACTTCGGGTGTGGCACGGGCGGCGCTGGAGTCTTTGGCCGAGAATACATCGGATGGGGTGGTGGCCCCTTTGTTCTGGGGCGTGATCTTCGGGCTGCCGGGGATTGCGGCCTACAAGGCTATCAACACGATGGATTCGATGATCGGCCATATGAGCCCGCGCTACCGCGCCTTCGGCTGGGCTGCGGCTCGGTTGGATGATCTGGTGAACCTCGTGCCTGCCCGGCTGACGGCGGCCTTGTTCATGGTCGTGGCGGGCGCGCGCTGGAAAGCGGCGTTTCGGGTTGTGGTGGCGGATGCAGGCCACCACCGCTCGCCCAACGCCGGCTGGCCCGAGGCGGCGATGGCCGGGGCTTTGGGGGTGCGCCTTTCGGGCCCGCGTATCTATGACGGTGCAATGTCGAGCGAGCCTTGGGTGAACGAGGGTGCGCCCGACCCGGGTCCCATGGACCTTGGCCGGGGCCTGAACCTGTATCTTGCGGCCATGCTGGCCCTTGCCGGGCTGATCGCCGTGGTTGCGGTGATATGAGCGGTCAGGCCCGCGATCATGGCGGCAATCTTGACTGGGCCAAGGCGCGGTTCGGCGGGACGGACTGGATTGACCTGTCCACGGGCATCAACCGGGTGCCCTATCCGGTTCCGACCCTGTCTGCGGCCGCCTTTGCCGCCCTTCCGACCAAATCCGCGATGCAGACCCTGCTTGCGGCGGCCGCTGATGCCTATGGCACCGCTGCACCCATGGTGGCACTGGGCGGCGCACAGGCGGCGATCCAGATGGTGCCTCTGCTGCGTCGCCCTGGCCTCGCCCGTGTGGTCTGCCCCACCTACAACGAACATGCGGCGACGCTGCGCGCCTGTGGCTGGCAGGTCGAGGAGGTCTCGAGTCTCGCGGGTCTGGCCGGAGCCGATGTGGGGATCGTGGTGAACCCGAACAATCCGGACGGGCGGCACTGGTCTCGGGCAGAACTGATGGCGCTGGTGGGGTCCGTTGGCTTGCTGGTGGTGGACGAAAGCTTCGCCGACCCGATGCCCTTGGAAAGCCTTGCCACCGACGCCGGGTGTCCGGGCCTTCTGGTGCTGCGCAGCTTTGGCAAGTTCTACGGGCTGGCCGGTCTGCGCCTCGGTTTTGCCTTGGGGGCAGAGGCCGATGTGGCGCGGCTGAGCGATCTGGCCGGGCCGTGGCCGGTGTCAGGACCCGCGCTGGAGGTGGGGGCGATGGCCTTGAGCGATCGCGAGTGGGCGGTGGAGACAACCGAGCGGCTGGTTGCCGAGGCCGCCCGGCTGGACGAGGTTTGCGTGAGGTTCGGCTGGCAAGCCATTGGCGGGACACCACTGTTTCGGCTGTACGATACGCCGGATGCCAGTGAAGCGCAGGGCTTTCTGGCCCGCGCCGGACTCTGGAGCCGGATATTCCCTTACTCAGCAAGCTGGGTCCGTCTGGGTCTGCCGGGTGGCGAAGCGGAATGGGCGCGGGTGTCCGCGCTGTAGGATGGGCGGATCGCCCATCCTACCTTTGGCCAAGCTTCAGAATGGCCGAGACGTCCAGATGCGCCTCGATATGGGCGGCGAGGTGGTCGAGGGTGGCTTCGACCTCGGCCCCATGATTGCGTTGGGTTGAGGGCAGGCCGAGGGCGGCAAGGAAGGCCGCGCGGAAGGCATCGCCACTGAACATGCCATGCAGATAGCTGCCCATGACGCGGCCGTCGGGTGATTGGGCGCCCTCGGGGCCGCCTTGGGTCAGCGCGAAAGGTCGGGCGCGGTCGGGGCCGTCGGAGCGGCCAATGTGGATTTCGTAAGCCTCAATCGGTTGGCCGGTGGCGGCATGGGTGGCACGGGTGCGGGTCAGGCGCTTGTCGGGAGTCATGGTGGTCTGTATGTTGAGGAGGCCGAGGCCTTGGGTTTCCCCAGCCGGGCCTTCGATGCCTTCTGGATCTGAGACACGCGTGCCAAGCATCTGATATCCGCCGCAAATCCCAAGGATGCGTCCGCCCCGGCGATGATGCGCCACAAGGTCGATGTCCCAACCCTGTTGGCGCAGGTAAGCCAGATCGCCGCGTGTCGATTTGCTGCCGGGGATGATCACCAAAGCGCAGTCGCCGGGGATCGCCTCGCCCGCACGGATCATCACGACCTGAAGGCCGGGTTCGGATTTCAGCGGGTCAAGGTCATCGAAATTGGCGATGCGGGAGAGTTGCAGACAGGCGATCTTGACGCCTTGACCGGTGGTCTCGGCGATGTCGAGCGCATCTTCCGCCGGAAGCCGCCAAGCCTCGGGGAAATAGGGCAACACGCCCATGCCTTGCCATCCGGTGCGGCTTTCGATCAGCCGGTATCCATCATCAAACAGACGAGGATCGCCACGGAACTTGTTGATGAGGAAGCCCTTTATCATGGCCTCATCCTCGCGCGCCAGAACGGCTTGGGTGCCGATCATCTGCGCAATCACGCCACCCCGGTCGATGTCGCCGACAAGGGTCACCGGCACACCTGCCGCCATGGCAAAGCCCATATTGGCGATGTCCCCGGCGCGCAGGTTGACCTCGGCGGGGGAGCCTGCACCTTCGACGATGATCAGGTCATGCTTGGCCTGCAATCGTCGGAAGCTTTCCAGAACGGGGGCCATCAAGGAGGGTTTCAAGGCGGCATATTCCCGCGCCTTCACCGTGGCCACGCGCTTGCCTTGGACCACGACCTGCGATCCAACCTCGGACTCCGGTTTCAGCAGCACCGGGTTCATATCCGTGTGCGGCTCCAGCCCGCAGGCCAGCGCCTGAAGCGCCTGCGCCCGGCCGATCTCGCCGCCGTCAACCGTGACGGCGGCATTGTTGGACATGTTCTGCGGCTTGAAGGGGGCGACGGACAGGCCCCGCAGCTTGGCCGCCCGGCAGAGGCCCGCCACGATCAGCGACTTGCCGACGTTGGAGCCTGCGCCTTGAATCATGATGGCGGTCATGGGATTAGCCCCAGAACTTCAGGCAATCTGTCCCTGGTCTTATCGGTGAAATGGAACGTCTGCCAGCCGCGCGCTGCCGCCGCCGTCATGTTCTTCTCGGCGTCGTCGATCAGCAGGATCTCGGCGGGGGGCAGGCAGGACCAGGTTTCGATGGCGGCAAAAAAGTCGCCGTCCGGTTTCTTCACCCCCAAAGGACCCGAAGCGAAGATTTGCCGCATCCGGGTTTGAAAACCCATCACCTCCCACATGTACTTCGCCCGGTGCTGTTCGTTGTTGGTGGCGATAACCCCCGGAATCCCGCAGGCATCAACCCAAGCCAGCACCTGATCGTCGACATTGGCGTCCTTGGTCAGCCAGTAGTCAAGCACGGTGTCCACCTCATGCGGCACCGCATGGGCGGCTTTCCACGCGGCCAGCAGGTCCTTGAGGTCGCGCTTGCCGGTCAGAACCTCGTTGAATTGGCCGGAGCCGAACATGAAGTCGGTGAAGACGGCAGCCGAGACGCCAAGGTCGGCCTCGAAGCTGGATTGCCAGTCGTGAAAGCCGCCTTGGTGGCCCCTGTTCAAGACCCCGTCGAAATCCCATGCGATCAGCTTCAAAACTCGACCCCCGGCTGGGCTTTGATGCCAGAGCGGAAGGGGTGCTTCACAAGCGTCATCTCGGTGACCAGATCTGCGGCTTCAATCAGCGCTTCCGATGCGCCGCGACCGGTCAGGCAAACATGGGTCAGCGGGGGCTTTTCGGCTTTCAGGAAAGCGATGACCTCCTCCACGTTGATATAGTCAT
>CANBRQ010000297.1 GCA_947371955.1 Paracoccaceae bacterium
ACCGGGACGAGCCCGACACCGTGGCCACGTTCTCCAGATTGGCCGCATAGGTCAGGGCGTCCAGGTTCACCACCTGATGCCCCCGCGCCACCGCCTGCCGCACCACGGCAGAGCCGATAAAGCCCGCGCCGCCCGTGACCAGAAGCTTCATTTCCCGCTCCATTCAAAGGGGCTTTCAAAGCCGGACAGGAAGGGGGCCACCTGATCCTTGCCCGACAGGGCAGGTTCGATCGCGCCCCAGTCGATGCCAAGGGTCGGGTCATTCCAGCGGATAGCACCTTCATGCGCGGGGGCATAAAGGTCTGTGCATTTGTACTGCACTTCGGTATCGGGCAGGCGGGTGATGAAGCCGTGCAGGAAGCCTTTGGGCACCAGAAGCTGGCGGCCATTCTCGGCCGTCAACTCGACCCCTGTCCATTCCCCATAGGTTGGCGAGCCGCGCCGGATATCCACCGCCACGTCAAAGATCGCCCCGCGCGTGCAGCGCACCAGCTTGTCCTGCGCATGGGGCGGGCGCTGGTAGTGCAAGCCCCGCAGCGTGCCCACGGCGGCCGAGAACGAGTGGTTGTCCTGAACCCATTCCATATCCAGCCCGGCCTCGGCAAACCGCGCGGCGTTGTAGGTTTCGGAAAACCAACCGCGCGCATCGCCGAAACGGGCGGGCGTCAGGATCACGACATCGGGCAGTTGGGTGAGTTCAATTTTCATGGCACCATTTTGGGCGAGAAGCGTCCAAAAAGCCAAGGACTATATCGGCGGATGTCCCCTACCCCTCTTGGAGTTTCCGCTACCCGCGCGCATATATGGGGGAAAGTTTCTGCCGGATGAGGATGTCATGTTCGGAACCGCCAAACCCACCCAAGCCGCCCCCCAAGGTGCCGCCGCCTCTGATCTGATCAAGGCTGGCACCGAAGCCACGTTCATGAAGGACGTGATCGAGCAGAGCAAGACCGTGCCGGTCATCGTCGACTTCTGGGCACCGTGGTGCGGTCCCTGCAAGACACTTGGCCCGATGCTGGAGGCGGCCGTGACGGCCGCCAAGGGCGCCGTCAAGATGGTCAAGATCGATGTCGACAAGGCGCCGACCCTTTCGGCCCAGTTACGCATTCAGTCGATCCCGACGGTCTATGCCTTCTGGCAGGGCCAGCCGGTCGATGGCTTCCAGGGTGCCGTCCCGGGGTCCGAGATCAAGAAGTTCGTCGACACCCTGGCTGCCATGGGTCCCGGCGCTGATGGCGGCTTGGCCGATGCCTTGGAGGCCGCCGAACAGATGCTGGCGGAAGGCGCTGCGGCAGATGCCGCCGAGACTTTTGCCGCCGTGCTGGAGGAGGAGCCGGAAAACGCCTTGGCGTATACCGGCCTGATCCGCACCTATCTCGCGATTGATGATCTGGACAAGGCGCAGGCCTTGGCAGACGCCGCCCCGGGCAAGATCGCCACCTCGCCGGAACTGGCGGCGGTCAAAGCGCAGATCGAACTGGCCCGGCAGGCCGCCAAAGCCGGACCGGAAACGGAATTGCGCGCCGCTTTGGCCCGCGACCCTGGCAACCGGCAAGTCATGTTCGACCTTGCGACGGCTCTGCATGCCTCGGGCAAGGTGGAAGAGGCGGTCGATGTTCTGCTGGACCTGTTCAAGCTGGATCGCGAGTGGAACGACGGCGCCGCCAAGGCGCAGCTGTTCACCATTTTCGGCGCGCTGAAGCCGCAGGACCCGATTGCGCTGAAAGGCCGCCGCCGCCTGTCGTCGATGATCTTTGCGTGACGGCGTCTGTGACTATTTGTCCTTGGCCTTTTGCACGCTAGGTTGTCGGCCATGATGAACATTCTAGACCTGCCCGAAACCATCGCTGTGTTCCCGCTGCCCGGGGCCATCCTGCTGCCACGGGCGCGTCTGCCCTTGCACATCTTCGAGCCGCGCTATCTGGCGATGATTGAAGACTGCCTGAAATCGGACCGGCGCATGCTTGGTATGATCCAGCCACGCAGTGGGACGGGAGCGGTGCCGTCCCTCTCCTCGGTGGGCTGCGCGGGGCGCATCACGTCTTTCTCGGAAACCGAAGACGGTCGCTTCATGATCACCCTGACGGGGATCAGCCGGTTCCGGGTGGTGGAAGAGGTCGTTGGCTTCACGCCCTACCGCCGCTGCAAGGTGGACTGGCAGCCTTTCGCGCTGGATCTGCACGGCGAGGACACAGACGCCGACTTCCCGCGTCAGGATTTTCTGGAAAAGCTGTCGCGTTATTTCAAGGCGCGCAGCTTGGGCGTCGATTGGGCCACGCTGAAAGAGGCCGAGGATGAATTGCTGGTCAACGCGCTGGCAATGCTGTGCCCCTTTGCGCCTGAAGAAAAGCAGGCCCTGCTGGAGGCGCAAAGCCTTGGTGACCGACGTCGTGTGATGGAAACCCTCATCGCCTTCGCCATGCAGACCGGAGGCGCCGCCGACGAGGTGCGCCAGTGAATGACGTCGTCCCGGCCCAATTCGACCGCCGGATGCTGGAGGCTTTGGTGTGCCCTGTCACCGAAGGCCCACTGCGGTATGACGCCGAACATCAGGAACTCATCTCGGATCAGGGGCAACTTGCGTTCCCGATTAGGGACGGAATTCCGATCATGTTGATCAGCGTGGCACGCCCTTTGGGCTGATGCAGTTTGACACTGAAACCGTCTGGAGTTCGCGCAGGGGCTTGACAGGCTACCTCAGAGGCGTTTGTTGCAAAAAGACAGATTTCTCGCCCGAAAGATGCCAAGTGACCAAACTCCTGACCCAATTCGCCGCCATGGCCATGTTGTCCCTGCTGGCAGCCTGTGGCCAACCGCAAGTCAAACCCGCCGAGCCGCCGCCGCCCTTGCCAGGCTATGAAGCGACGGAAGACGGCGGCTTCGAGATTCAGGCCGTCGACCCGCGCCTGATGTCAGACGGCTACGTCAAGACCGAAGTGTCCTATACTGGCGACGAAGAGCCGGGATCCATCGTGGTCGATACCTTTGCGCGCAAGCTCTACTTCATCGAAGAGGGCGGCATGGCAACACGCTACGGCATCGCGGTGGGGCGCGAGGGTCTGACTTTCCGGGGTTCGGGTGTCATTGGCCGGATGGAGAAGTGGCCGTCGTGGCAGCCGACCGCCAACATGGTCCGCACGCGTCCTGATCTGTACCAGAAATACGCCGGCGGCATGTCGGGTGGCCTCGACAACCCCTTGGGCGCGCGGGCGATGTATTTGTACCGCGGCGGCAAGGACAGCCACTTCCGCATCCATGGCACAGTCGACAACAACTCGATCGGCCATGCGACTTCGGCAGGCTGCATTCGTCTGTTCAATCAGGACGCCATTGAACTCTTTGACCGCGTGAAGATCGGCGCAAAGGTCAAGGTGCGTACACAGGACGAAAGCATCGCGATGGAGGGCCCTTACATGGAGGACGCCTTCGGTCGCGCCGTGCCCGATACGCCCGAGAATCAGGACAAGAAGATCACGGACGCCGCCGCTTTGGCCGCTGCCGAGGCCGCCAATCCCGAACTTGCAGCCTATGACGCCGCCGCCCGTGCGGCGGATGAGGCTGCCAAGAAGCAGGCTCGGGCGGCAGGCGGCTACTGACACCACGCCGGAACAGCGCCAAAATCTTTCGGCGAAAAATTTTGGCGCGCCCGCGCAGATGTCTGCTTCAGGAATAATCAGACGAGGATCACATAATCCTTCAGCGTCGGTTCCAGCACGCGCCATGTGCCGACGAAGCCCGGCCGGATGACGAAACTGTCGCCCGCCTGCAACAGGGTCTGGTGGCCTTCGGCATCGGTCAGGACAGAGACGCCTTCGAGGATGTGGACATATTCCCACTCTGTGTACGTGATCCGCCACTCGCCCACGGTCGAATGCCACAACCCCGCGTACAGCGTGCCGCGTTCCTCGAGGTTCCAGGTCGTGTGGACCGGGTCCCCCGATATGACCTTTTCCGGCGCAGGTCTTGACAGTTCCGGATCAATCCCTTCCCGGGACAGGCGATGAACATGGGACATGGCAACTCCTTTTCCGCCACATCGCCAGAGCTTTGCACGCAGGTCAAGCCAGCCTGCCGCTGCAATGCGGCGCAAGATTCTTGCGGCGGCGGGCAAACCGTGCCCATATTGTCAGCAACCCACGCTTGCGGAGCCTGAAAGATGAGTGCTGTCCCCTCCACCGGCCCCAGCGAGAAGCGATCTGTCCTGCCGCCCGACATCCGCGCCCGAAAGGGGCAGGCGCCGTTGGTGGTGCTGACCGCCTATACGACGCCGATGGCCCGGCAGGTGGATGCCCATTGCGACGTGGCGCTGGTGGGTGATTCGGTCGGCATGGTGCTGCATGGCCTGCCCTCGACCCTTGGCGTGACGCTGGAGATGATGATCCTGCATGGCCGCGCGGTGATGCGCGGCCTGTCCAAGGCGATGGCGGTGATCGATCTGCCCTTCG
>CANBRQ010000298.1 GCA_947371955.1 Paracoccaceae bacterium
GCCGCCGTTTCGGATGATCTGACCTTGTCGGGGGTTGAAATCACCCGACTGGCCCACGCTCCCGCCGGTCACTGGGCCGAAAGTGTCTATGGCACGCTGGAAGCCAAGGGCCAAAGCCCGATCCTGCGGCCTTTGGCTGCCTTGAATTCTGCCTATGCGACGGATGGCTTGCTGATCCATGTCACGACCAAGGCCTCCAAGCCGATTTCCGTGATTTACCTCCGGAAATCAGAGGTTTCCGACGCAAACCTGCATCACTACATCAAGCTTGACCCCGGTGCGGAACTGACCCTGCTGGAGAATGGCCCCGCAGCATCCCGCCTGAATATGGTGCTGGAGGTGGACGTGGCCGACAACGCCCGCTTCCACCACATCCGCGCCCAAGGCCTTGACCACGACCGCCGCACGGCGAGCCACATCTTCGCCCGCCTCGGTGCCAGATCGCTGTTCAAAAGCTTCACCCTGACCGCCAATGGCATCCTGACCCGCAACGAAGCGGTGATCGAGTTTACCGGCGACCACGCCCAAGCCCATATCGCCGGGGCGGCGATGGGCGACGGTGCGTTCCACCATGACGACACGATCTTCATCACCCACGGAGCCGAGGCTTGCGAAAGCCGTCAGGTCTTCAAGAAGGTGCTGAAACACGGCGCGGTGGGTGTGTTCCAAGGCAAGATCCTTGTGAAGCAGGGCGCGCAGAAGACGGACGGCTACCAGATCAGCCAGGCGCTTCTCTTGGATGACGACAGCCAGTTCCTCGCCAAGCCCGAACTGGAAATCTACGCTGATGACGTGAAATGCTCGCATGGCTCGACCTCGGGGGCGATTGACGAGACGGCGCTGTTCTACCTTCGATCGCGTGGCGTGCCACAGCGAGCCGCGCAAAGCCTGCTGATCCTCGCCTTCCTTGCCGACACCATCGCGGAAATCGAGGATGAGGCGATTGCCGAAGACATCCGCGCAAGGCTGGAAAGCTGGCTGCAAGGGCATGAAGACTGATGGCCCTGACCTCTGACATTCTGGAAAGCTGGCGCCGCCCGCGCTCCGTGATCCGGCGTTTGCGCAGCGCGGGGCGGTCGGAGCCGTTTGTGTTTACGTTCCTCTTCGTCTTCCTGCTTCTGGCCTTCACCTCGCTGGCGCCCTACCTGTCGCGAGAAGCGACGCTGCATCCGGAAATCACGCTGTACCAACGCCTGTTCGGCGCGGCTTTGGGGCTTCTGGCGCTGATCCCGCTGTTCTATTTTCTGGCCGCTTTGGGCCATCTGGTGGCAAAACTGATGGGCGGGCAGGGTGGCTACTACGACGGGCGGCTGGCGCTGTTCTGGGCCTTGACCTGCATCACACCGGCCATGCTGATCCTTGGTCTGGTGCGGTCTTTCCTTGGCGACGGGCCTGCCACAACGGGGCTGGGCCTTGCCACTTTCCTTGCCTTCATAGTCCTTTACAGCACGATGTTGAGAGAGGTCGAGGGTCAATGAACCTGTCGCCGCAAGCCCTGCTTCTGGCCGCCCGCGAGACGCTGGCCAACCCCGCCGCCGCCGCACGCGAGGTGATGGGCCTGCGGCTCACCACCTCGGAAGGCCTGATGGCGGTGGGCCTAACGGCCGCCTTGGCCACGCTGCTGACCAACCTGATGCAGCGATTCCTTGGCCCGGTCGAGGATCAGGCCATGCAGGACCTGTTCAGCCGGCCGTTCCTGCTGGCCATCAGCCAGTTCAGCGTGATGGTTGTCGGCGCTTTCCTGATGTGGCGGGTGGGTAAGTTCTTCGGTGGGCGCGGCACCTTCGCGCAGGGCCTGTCGCTGGTGGCATGGCTTGAGGTGGTGCTGATCCTTCTGCAACTGGCCGAGGTTCTGGTTCTCTTGATCCTGCCCGTGCTGGCGCTGCCCATCGGCATCGCCTCGCTGTTCGCCTTCTTCTACCTGCTGACCCACTTCACGGCCGCGCTGAACGGCTTTCCCTCGCTGGTCAAGACCTTCTTCGCCATCCTTGGAACGGCGATTGTCGTTCTGTTGGCCGTAAGCTTTGCCCTGATCTTCATCCTTCCGGTGCCCAATGTATGACGTCTCAACAGTCCGCGCCGATTTCCCGATCCTGTCGCGTCAGGTGAACGGCAAGCCCCTGGTCTATCTGGACAACGGGGCCTCCGCGCAAAAGCCGCAGGTGGTGATTGACGCGATGACGCAGGCGTACAGTTACGAATACGCCAATGTTCACCGGGGCTTGCACTACCTTTCGAACCTTGCGACGGAACATTACGAGGCGGTGCGCGGCAAGATCGCCCGCTTCCTGAACGCCGATGAGCGCGAGATCGTCTTCAACTCTGGCACGACTGAAGGGATCAACCTTGTCTCCTACGGCTGGGCCGCACCCCGGCTTCAGGCCGGGGATGAGATTGTCCTGTCGATCATGGAGCATCACGCCAATATCGTGCCGTGGCACTTCCTGCGCGAACGGCAGGGTGTCGTGCTGAAATGGGTCGATTGCGACGCCAACGGTGACCTTGATCCGCAAGCCGTTCTGGATGCCATCGGGCCCCGGACGAAACTGGTCGCCGTCACCCATATGTCGAACGTTCTTGGCACCGTGGTCGATGTTCAGGCCATCTGCAAAGGCGCGCATGACAAGGGCGTGCCGGTGCTGGTCGATGGCTCTCAAGCCGCCGTGCATATGCCAATCGATGTGAAGGCGATCGGCTGCGACTTCTATGCCATCACCGGACATAAGCTTTATGGCCCAAGCGGTTCCGGCGCGATCTTCATCCGTGCTGACAGGCAGGCCGAGATGCGCCCCTTCATGGGCGGCGGCGACATGATCCGCGAAGTTGGGCGTGAGACGATCACCTGGAACGACCCGCCGATGAAGTTCGAGGCGGGGACGCCGGGCATCGTTCAGCAGATCGGCCTTGGCGTGGCGCTGGACTATATGACCGGGTTGGGCATGGAGAACATTGCCGCCCACGAACGCAGCCTTCGCGACTATGCTCAGGCCAAGATCAACGGTTTGAACTGGCTGAACGTGCAGGGCAATTCGGCGACCAAGGGCGCCATCTTCTCGTTCACCATCGAGGGGGCGGCGCATGCGCATGACATCTCCACCGTCTTGGACAAGCGTGGCATTGCCGTGCGCGCCGGCACCCATTGTGCGATGCCGCTGATGGAGCATATGGGTGTGAACGCCACCTGCCGCGCCTCGTTCGGCCTCTACAACACCGAGGCCGAGGTGGATGCGCTGATCTCGGCGCTGGAGTTGTGCCGCGACCTGTTCTCCTGAGACTTGAACGAATCACCGGACAGGCGCCTTCTACCTTCCATCCCAGTTCTGGAGAAGAAGATGCGCCTGACCCCCGCCGTTCTTGCCCTGTCCGTCTTGCCAATGATCGCCCATGCCGAGGACCCAACGGTCATCGACCCCAAGGCGCTGTTCCCGGAAGGCCCCGTGATGCTGGAGGGCAAGCTGTACTACGCGCAGTATTCCGGCAATGTGGCTTCCGTCTGGGACGGAAAGACCAAGACCGACTTCTGGGAGGAAGACGGCTGCGGGCCTTCGGCCGTGGTGCCGGTGGGCGAAAACTTCGGCATCACCTGCTATGACAATGGCAAGCTTGAGGTGATCACCAAGGATGGCAAGCCGGTTGCGAGCTATGACAAGGACGCCTCGGGCCAAGCCCTGCAAGGCCCGAACGATGGTGTGCCGGATGGCAAGGGTGGGGCCTATTTCACCCTGTCGGGGCCTTGGACTCCGGGACCGGTGGTGGGGCGGATCGTTCATCTCGCGTCGGATGGCACGCTGACCGAGGCCGCCAATGACCTCAACTACGCCAATGGCATCGTGATTGGCGCGGATGGCAGGCTTTATGTGAACGAATCCTATGCGGGTACGGTGACCTCTTTCGCGGTGGCCGCCGATGGCAGCCTGTCAGACCGCAAAACCTTCGTGCATCTTTATCAGCTGGGCGAGGACCCCGGCGTTTTCCCCGATGGCATCAAGGTTGGCCCCAACGGCAACTTCTTCATCGGCCTGAACTCGGTCGCGGCCGTGATCGAGGTCACGCCCGACGGCTCCAAGGTCGCCGCCCGCCATGTATTCCAGTCCGGCGGCACCCCGAACATGACCTTCAGCGCCGATGGCAAGACGATGTTTGTCATGGCCGTCGACAACGAGTCCGGCGCCCCCTACGAGGGTCGGGTTCTGGCGACCCCGCTGCCCTGAGCGACCCAAATCGCGCGGCGGACCCCGCCGCGCGAAGTGTTCCCGCACAGATCAGCCCTTGATGGTGATCGGCACGTTGAACGGTGCGGTTTCGGTGCTGTTCTCGTCATGGACCAGAAAGTTCAGCACATAGTCGCC
>CANBRQ010000299.1 GCA_947371955.1 Paracoccaceae bacterium
GCCCGAGAGGGAGACTTGGGTAACTTGGGCGGTGACTGCGGGCAGGCTTGCGCGGTGGTGCAGCAGCGGGCGGCCCCAGCTTGCGACAACCGCGCCGAAAGAGGTGGGGGTGGCGGTTTGGCCGTAGGTGCGGGCGGCCATCGCGGTCACGGCGTGGGTTTCTGCCAACTGGCCGAGGGTGGGGATCAGGTGCGTGAGACGGGTGTCGAAGATGGCCAGCATCCGGCGCAGCCGCAGGGCGAGGGCGGTGTCCATGATGTCTTGGCTTGTGGCACCCCAGTGGAGCCATGCGGCGTGTTCTGGGGCCTCGCAGGCTTTGCGGAAGGCCGAGACGAGGGCGGGTATCGGGACGCCGTTGGTGCCGGTGTCCTGGGCGAGGCTTGAGGGGTCGATTTGCAGTTCGAAGCTGGCGCGGTGCAGGTAGGCAGCGGCTTCCTGTGGGATCAGGCCGAGCGCGCCTTGGACCTTGGCTAGCGTGCCTTCCACCAGCATGCATGCGCGGATCTCGGCACTGTCGGTGAAGAGGGCCGCCACCTCGTCATCGGAGAAGAGGTGGCGGTAGAGGGCGCTATCGGCGGGGCTGGCGGGCATCAGATATCCATGAAAACGGTCTCACCCTCGCCTTGCAGGCGGATGTCGAAGCGATAGTGGCCCGGCGCGGTGGCGGTGGCAATGAGGGTGGACACGCGGTGACGCTGTTCGACGGCGTTCAGGATGGGGTCTTGGGCGTGGAGGGCGGTGTCTTCGGGGAAGTAGAGGCGGGTGTTGAGGCCGATGTTGATGCCGCGCGATACGAGCCAGAGGGAGATGTGTGGGGCTTGGGTTGTGCCTTGGCGACCGGGGACAGGGCCGGGTTTGATGGTGTCAAAGGCCCAGAGGCCGGTGTCGAAGTTGGTGATCACCCTGCCCCAGCCATTGAAACCGGGGGCGGCTTGGGCAAAGCGGGGGTCTTCGGGGTGGGGGTAGATGCCGTTGGCGTCGGCTTGCCAGACTTCGAGGAGGACATCTTTGACGGGAGCACCGGTGCCGTCGGTGACGAGGCCTTCGATGTGGATGCGCTCTCCGGGGGTGCCCTCGGGGGCGATGGTCTGGCCCAGTTCCTGATCGAACAGGTGGAAGCCTGCGGCGCCGGGGGCGAGGCCGATGTGGACATAGGGGCCGGCGGTTTGGGAGGGGGTTTCCTGGAGGTAGTTCAGGGATTGGGTCATGTCAGACTCCTTGATTTCGCAGGGTCGAACCGGAACACCGGTTGCCGCTTTTACGGGACATGCTCAGTTCCCCTCCAGCTTGTTTTCGAACAGGGTGGAGCGGCGGCCGCGCAGGACGATGTCGAACTTGTAGGCGAGGCAGTCCATTGGCACGGCGGTGTTCAGGTCCAGCGCGGCGGTCAGGCGGGTGACGGCGGTGGGATCGGGCAGGGTTTGCACGATCGGGCATTTGGGGATGAGGGGGTCGCCCTCGAAATACAGTTGGGTGATCAGGCGCTGGCTGAAGCTGGTGCCGAAGACCGAGACGTGGATATGGGCGGGGCGCCAGGAGTTGACGTAGTTCATCCACGGATAGGGGCCGGGTTTGATGGTGCGGAAATAGTAGTAGCCTGTATCATCCGTCAGGGTGCGTCCGCAGCCGCCGAAATTGGGGTCCAGCGCGCCGAGGTAGGTGTCTTTCTTGTGCCGGTAGCGGCCGGAGGCGTTGGCTTGCCAGATTTCCACGAGGGTGTTGGGGACTGGGCGGGCGTTTTCGTCCAGCACGCGACCGTGGAGGATGATGCGCTCGCCCACCGGCATCGCACCGTGGGTGAAGTTGACCGTCAGGTCGTTGTCGAGGTCCGCGATGTCGTTGTGGCCGAAGGTGGGGCCGGTGATCTCGCTGAGGCTTTGGTGCAGGGTCAGAAGCGGCAGACGGGGCGAGCGGGGGACGGAGGTTTTGTAGCCCGGGTGATGGGCGGGCGGGTGCTGGCTGCGGTCGCGCATGTAGAATTCGGCGGGCTTCAGGGTCATTTGGTGGCCTCTCGCATTTGGGCGAAGGTGTCTTTGGCGATCTTGATGGCGTGGTTGGCGCGGGGGACACCGGCGTAGATGGCGACGTGGAGAAGGCTCTCCATCACGTCGGATTCGGTGGCACCCGTGTTGGCGGTGGCGCGGATGTGCATGGCAAGCTCGTGGTCGTTGCCGAGGCCTGCGAGGAGCGCGATGGTCAGCATGGAGCGTTCGCGCAGGGAGATGGTGTCGCGGGACCAGACATGGCCCCATGCGGCCTCGGTGATGAGGGATTGAAAGGGTTCGTCGAATGGGGTTTTGGCGGCCTCGGCCCGGCTGACATGGGCGTCCCCGAGCACCTTGCGGCGGGTGGCCATGCCCTTTTCGGTCATGTCAGGCATGGAGACCTCCGAGGAAGGCTTGGATGGCTTGGGCTGTGACCTTTGGCGCGTCGATGGCGGGGATGTGGCCGGAGCCTTGCAGTTCAAGGACTTGGGCGTTCCGGATCAGGGCGGCGGTGTCGCGGACAAGGGCGGGCGGGGTGGATTGGTCTTCTGATCCGGCGAGCATCAGGGTGGGGATTGTGACTTGGGCAAGGCCCGCACGCAGGTCGGCAAGGCTGAGGGCGCGGCAGGTCTGGATATAGCCCAAGGGATCGGAGCGCAGCAGCATGGTGCGCCACGCAAGGTGCTCGGCACTGTTCAGGAAGGCGTGCGGGAACCAGCGTTGCAGGATGGTGTCGGCGATGGAGGCGATGCCGCCGGTTTCGATGGCGGTGATGCGGGCGGCCCAACTTTCGGCGGTGCCGATCTTGGCGGCGGTGTTGGAGAGGATCAGGGCGGTGGCGCGGGTTGGGTGGTGGATGGCCATAGCTTGGGCGATCATCCCACCGACGGAGCAACCAGCGATGGCGGCAGTTTGGATGTTCAGGTGGTCGAGCAGGGCTATGGCGTCAGCGGCGGCATCTTCGACGGTCCAGTCCTGCGCGGGGGTGGCCGACAGGCCATGGCCGCGTTTGTCGAAGCGGATGGTGCGGAGGGGCAGCAGGCTTGTGACGCCGTCCCACATGCGCAGGTCCGTGCCCAGCGAATTGGCGAAGAGGATTGCGGGGGCGTCTTTGGGGCCCTCGTCCTTGTAGTGCAGATGGCCCCAAGGGCGGATGAATATGGGCATGGGCTTCCTCCGGCCTTGGTTTTCGCATAATCATTTGCCGCAGGATACTGAGAAATCATGTGTTTGGGATAGCGGAATGGTTATGCATTCGGGCGTGAAGCTGCGGCAGATCCGGGTTTTCCTGCAGATTGCCGAGAAGGGCGGGCTGACGGCAGCGGCGGGAGTCTTGGGGTTGTCGCAGCCGGCAGTGTCGAAATCGCTGGCGGAACTGGAGGATTTGCTGGGGGCGCAGCTGTTTCTGCGGGTCGGACGGCGGATGGTTCTGACGCCCGCGGGCGAGGGGTTTCGCCGGCATGCGCGCGAGGCGCTGGCGGCATTGGACGCGGGCGCACAGGTGATGCGGGGCGAGGGTTTGCGGCAGAGGGTGTCGGTGGGGTTGCTGCCGACGGTCTCCACCCGGTTCTTCCCCTCGGTCGTGGGGCGGTTTCTGGAGGGGCGTCCGGCGGTGACTTTGTCGATTGAGACGGGGTCGCATCCGTTCCTGTTGCAGAAGCTGCGGGCGCGGCAGATGGATCTGATGATCGGGCGGATGCCCAATGCGGCGGAAATGGCGGGGGTTTCGTTCGAGTACCTCTATGAGGAGCCGATCATTGCGGTGGTGCGGGCAGGGCATCCGGGCGCGCGGGACGGGATCGGGCGGATTTTGCGGGAGTATCCGGTGATCCTGCCGACGAGGGATGCGATCATCCGCAAGAACGTCGATGAATATCTGGGGGCCCTGGGCTTGGCCGGGCTGGAGCCTGCGGTGGAGACGAGCACCCTGGCTTTGGGGCGGGGGTTGCTGTTGGCCTCGGACGCTGTGTGGTTCATCTCGAAAGGCGTGGTGGAGAATGAGGTGGAGGCAGGGGTGCTGGTGACGGTGGCCTTGGGGGCGACGTTTCTGTCGGGCGCGGTCGGGATGACAACTTTGGTGGGGGTAGAGGTGCCGGGAGCCGTGGAGGTCTTGATGCGGATGTGTCGGGAGGCGTTGTGACGTCGGTTTGTCATATCTGCGTCGGAGCGTGGGGTTTCACACCCCTCGCGCTCCACGCCCAAAAGCGAGGGGTTTCACACCCCTCGCGCTCCACGCCCCAGAGCGAGGGGTTTCACACCCCTCGCGCTCCACGCCCAAGAGCGAGGGGTTTTACGCCCCTTGCGCTCCACGCCCCAGAGCGAGGGGTTTCACAC
>CANBRQ010000300.1 GCA_947371955.1 Paracoccaceae bacterium
GTTGAACATGCCGCCCAGATAGCTTTCGACCTGGAAGCGGGCGAACAGCGGCATCTGTTCGTTATAGCGCTGCACGACCTTGGCATGGGACGGCATGATCATTTTCATGAAGTCCTTGGCGGTGCGATAACCGCCTTCGCCTTCGACCAAAATCTCGTCAATCTCACGGCTGTAAAGATCGCGGATCGAGCGTTTGATCAGGTCGCCTTCTTCGTAGATCGCTGCCGGAGCAATCGACTTCAGCGTCAGTTCGCGGATCTGCTCCCAAAGCCGCATCAGATATTCGTAGTCGCGGTTGATCTCCGGCTTGGTGCGCTTGGCACCAGCAGTCCGGATGATCAGGCCAGCACCTTCCGGCACCTCCAACTCACTTGCGATTTCCTTCAGCTTCTTGCGGTCGGCGGCGATGGTGATCTTGCGGGAGATGCCACCACCACGGGCCGTGTTGGGCATCAGAACGCAGTAGCGACCGGCCAGCGAGAGGTATGTGGTCAGCGCAGCCCCCTTGTTGCCGCGTTCTTCCTTGACGACCTGAACCAGCATGATCTGCCGGACCTTGACGACTTCCTGAATTTTATAGCGGCGTGCCCGAGGCTTGCGCGGAGCGCTGATTTCTTCCTGCACATCCTCTTCGGCGATCGACTCGATCTCGTCATCCGTATCAGCCGCGTGGTCGATGGCGCGGAAGGGGGCATCGTGGTCGTCGCTGTCATGCACATGCGTGTTGTCATGGGCGTGATCGTGCGGGTGGTCCTCGGCATGATCGTGACCGGCATGATCGTGACCGGCGTGGTCGTGGTTGGCATGATCGTGGTCATGCTCGGGTGCGGCGTCCGGCGCTTCAGTCGCTGCTTCCTCGCTCAGGTCCACAACATCCATGCTGCCGATGTCCGCCGGACCCTCTTGCACGATGTCCTGCACATCGGCCTTGGCCGGTTGCGGACGAGGCCGCGGGGCCTGACGGCTGCGGCGGTTGTCTTCGTCATCCTCGGCCCGGGCAAAGGCGCGTTCTTCTTCCAGCAGGGCTTTGCGGTCGGCGACCGGGATCTGGTAGTAATCCGGGTGGATTTCGGCGAAAGCCAGAAAACCATGCCGGTTTCCACCATAATCGACAAAGGCCGCCTGCAACGACGGCTCTACCCTTGTGACTTTGGCGAGGTAGATGTTTCCCGCAAGCTGGCGCTTGTTCAGGGTTTCAAAGTCGAACTCTTCAACTTTGTTTCCGTCGACCACGACCACGCGAGTTTCCTCGGCATGGGTGGCGTCGATGAGCATTTTCTTGGACATTTTGTTCCATAGCGCGCGGCTTGTGTTGACCCAAGTGGCGTCGATGCGCTGTGTGGGCCGGTGGAAGCTGGGCGACTTGTTCGGGCGATGGCACGCGCATGCAAAAAAGGGGCACTACCCGTGGGGCAGCCCTCATCCTTCACCAATGTTAACGCGCGCGTCATCGCGGTTCTCTTCCGGGCCGGGTAAGGCCCCAATGAAAACCCGGAAAATCAGTGACTTGCCGGGCAACTCTCCGGTCTTGCGACCGATCCGACTGTTTGCCGTTTCGGCGCCGATGTGGGCGCCAGAGCGGGCGAACAGAGAATTCTTCCGCGAAAGCTTCGCGTGGGATGACCCTAAGGGCAAAGCGGCGGCAATGACAATGGGTGATTTTGGCCGAGGTTTCTGCAAGGCTGCGCAACGGGTCGGAATGTGCCTGAGGTGCCGGATGAAATTACGCTGCGCCGCCGACGGGTCGGAGGCGGAACCGTGAGTCCGCGGGCGTTGCACCTCAGGGTTGCGGGATCAGCCGATCTGCCCGCGCAGCCAGGTCAGAACATGAACCCGGATGGCTGAGGCAAGTCCGACGTCGGCCCGGGTTGCGTCAATCTCGGCCGCGAGGTCATTGAGCGACCGGCCCGAGGTGCTGGCCAGATTGCGGAACTCGTCCCAAAAGGCGGCCTCCAGCGAGACCGAGGTGCGGTGGCCTCGCAGGGTCAGGCTGTGTTTCACGGGGCGGGCAGAGGGCAGCGGCTGCATGGCGGTCAGGGTCCGGTCAGGCGTTGAAAGGCGCGCGACAAGCGCCTCACCAGTCTGTCACGGGCCTTTGGCCGAAGCCAGACGCCTTTGCATCCTGCGACGGCCGTTGGTCCGAAACGAGACGCCATCCCGGTCTAACACCCGGCCAAGCCAAGTCCGCAGGCCTTCGTGGTAGGGTAAGAGTGAAGGCCCAACGCCTGCGGGTCCCGTCAGCGGGTCAGGTCTGGGCCCGGCACCTTCAGATCATCACGCGCAAGGGTTCGCGGTTGAGGGTGAGGATGAACTGTCCCCCGTCCTCCCTGGCGCGGTAGCCGCGCAACTTCACCTCAGCCAAGAAGCGGTCGCGGCCGATGTTCGCCTCGACATCTGCCACCTCGCGGGTCAGAGGTCCGCCCTTGGCGACAGCCAGTGGCGAGAAGAGTTGATAGAGCCACCGGTCCGGCGAAAACGCAGGGATCACGGCAGCGGGGATCGGGGCGGGTGTGATGTGTGTTTGCATGATGGGGCCAGACTGCCGCATCTCGATTAAAGTCCGGTTAAGCCGAGCCGTCGCCGTCCAACTTTTTTCCGTCCAATTCTGCCTTTCTACGGGCAGCCTCAGAGGCCTCAAGGGTCACTTGCGCCTTTGTGCGGCCAAACTTCACCGCATTTTCAGCAGCTTGCGCCGAGGCGGCCCTGCGGGCCGCCTCCTTGCGCTTGGTGCGAAGGTTGATGATCTCGGCCATCAGCCTTTCGGGCCGACCATGTCTTCGGGCCGCACGATTCGGTCAAAGGTTTCGCCATCGACATAGCCCAAGGCAATCGCCTCTTCGCGCAGCGTGGTGCCGTTCTTGTGCGCGGTCTTGGCGACCTTGGTGGCCGCATCATAGCCGATGCTGGGCGCCAAAGCCGTCACCAGCATCAGGCTTTCCTTCATCAGCTTTTCGATCCGCGGGATGTTGGCCCGGGTGCCCACCACCATATTGTCGGTGAAGGACCCCGAGGCATCGCCCAGAAGTTGCATGCTTTGCAAGACGTTATAGGCCATCATCGGGTTGTAGACGTTCAACTCGAAATGCCCTTGCGATCCCGCAAACCCCACCGCCGCGTCATTGCCCATGACATGGATGCAGACCATGGTCAGTGCCTCGGCCTGGGTCGGGTTGACCTTCCCGGGCATGATCGAGCTTCCCGGCTCATTCTCCGGCAGGATCAACTCGCCCAGACCTGAACGGGGGCCGGAGCCCAGCAGGCGCAGGTCGTTGGCGATCTTGAACAGGCTCGCAGCTACCGTTTTCAACGCGCCCGAGAACATGACCATCGCGTCATGCGCGGCAAGCGATTCAAACTTGTTGGGCGCGGTGACGAAGGGCAGCGCTGTGATCTCGGCAATCGCTGCCGCCACCCGCACATCCCAGCCAACGCGGGTGTTCAGCCCGGTGCCGACAGCCGTGCCGCCCTGCGCCAGTTCGTAGATGTCGGGCAGGCACATTTTGACCCGCGCAACGCCCTTGTCGACCTGCGTGGCGTAGCCTGAGAATTCCTGCCCCAGCGTCAGCGGCGTTGCATCCTGCGTATGGGTGCGCCCGATCTTGATGATGTCCTTGAATTCGTTCGACTTCGCCCAAAGCGCCTTAGACAGCTTCTCCAGCCCCGGCAGCAGCACATCCCGTGCCATCATGCCAATCGCCACATGCATTGCCGTCGGGAAGGTGTCGTTCGAGGACTGCCCCATGTTCACATGGTCATTCGGATGCACCGGCTTTTTGGAACCCATGACCCCGCCCAGCATCTCGATGGCGCGGTTCGAGATCACCTCGTTCGCGTTCATGTTTGACTGGGTGCCCGACCCGGTCTGCCAGACAACCAGCGGGAAGTTGTCGTCGAACTTGCCGTCGATCACCTCTTGCGCCGCCGCCGCAATCGTCTGCCCAAGGGACGTTTCGATGTCCCCTTGCGCGATGTTGACCAAGGCGCAGGCCTTCTTGATCACCCCCAGCGCGCGGATGATGGCGACGGGTTGCCGCTCCCACCCGATCGGAAAGTTGATGATGGAACGCTGCGTTTGCGCCCCCCAGTATTTGTCGGCAGGAACGTCCAGCGGGCCAAAGCTGTCGGTTTCAACGCGGATTGCGGTCATGGCGCAAGCTCCCTTGATTGCGCGCATCTTCTACCGCCGTGAGCCAGAAAACTCAATCGGCATACCGTCGCATACAGTCTGGGATATGCCGTCAGATGCGACGAAATGTATGGACCCGGGCCGGAGGCAGGTTCAGCGGTACATAGGCCGTCTGCTTCCAC
>CANBRQ010000301.1 GCA_947371955.1 Paracoccaceae bacterium
GGTGGCGTCCTGGGTGAATTCCAGTTCTGGCCCGAGGAAAACCGCTTCCAGCACTGCTGCACCGGCCTCGTTGCCGACCAGCAGATTGGCCGCGGCCAGCGAAAGCGTGTCCATCCCACCCGAGGTCGGGATGCCAATGTGGTAATAGCCCGGACGGCCAAGGTCTTGCACCGTGGTGGACAGGCCCGGTTTGATGACGTTAATGGCCATTGAGAGCCTCCATCACGCGTGCGTTGGTGCCATCGATGTCGAGCCGGAACTCTTCCAGCGAAAAGGTCACCGGGGCGATGCGGGGCTGCCAGCGGCCAGCGTCCACCTCGGCTACGGTATGATCATATTCCTCACGACCGATCGGCTTCCACTTCACGATGTCACCCGGTTTGAACAGGCACATGAAGTCGCGAAGGTAAGTAGTTTTCTGGTTCGGGTCATAGATTGGCATCGGCGTGATACCGAACATCTGATAGCCACCGGCACCGCGCACCGAATAGATGCAGGCAAAGCATCCGCCATGGCCAACGGTCAGACGCGGCGTGTCGGTGCGGGGGCGCAGGTATTTCGGTGACTGGATCTGCCGATCGCGGTCCACCATCTGATAGAGGAACGGCAGTCCCGCCACGAAGCCCACCATCGACACGAACCATGGCGCGCCAGAGTGGGCCTTGATGAAGCCGTCGATGCCATCCAGTTCATTGATCCGCGCCGTATATTCGATATCGGTCGAGGTCGGATCCTGATGCCTTTCACGGAAGCGCTGCCCCGTCTCATGCGTCCACGGATCATTGTAATAGACCGGGACTTCGATGATCCGCGTGTTCAGCGTCGAAGGCGCTGATTGAGCCACCGCTTCCAGTGCCTGAAGCTGACGCATCATCTCATCGGGCGCGATCACGTCGGGGTCAAACCGCACCTGAAACGAGGCATTGGCCGGGCAAATCTCGGTCACGCCATTGATCTTGGCATCACGCAGGGCGTTGGTGATCGACATGCCCTTGAAGAAAGCGTCCAGCGACATTTCCTCGCTGCACTCCACAAAGATATGTTCGTCACCGCCAAAGGAATATCGGGTTGTCATAGGGCTTTGCTCTCCTCACCCAGCTTGTCTGCGTTTTGGTCCAGCCATGGTTCCAGCCAACGCGTGTGAAATTGCCCGGCCTGCACGGCGGCATCGCGCGCCAGCGCCTGATGCAGCGGTTTGGTGGTGGGCAGGCCCCCCACCTCAAGCTCTCCAAGCGCGCGGGTCATGCGGGTGATGGCCGCAGCGCGGGTCTCGTCCCAGACAATCAGCTTGCCCAGAAGCGAGTCATAGAACGGCGGCACGGTGTAGCCTTGGTACAGCATCGTATCAAAGCGGACCCCTGGCCCGCCCGGAACCTTGAGGGTGGTGATCGTGCCCGGACCGGGTTTGAAGCCCTGTGCGGGGTCTTCCGCACAAATCCGCACTTCGATCGCATGGCCGGTCAGGTGAACCTGGTCCTGAGTGTACCGCAACGGCTCTCCGCCCGCGATGCGCAGCATTTCGCGCACGAGGTCGATGCCGGTGATCATTTCGGTGACCGGATGTTCGACCTGAATCCGCGTGTTCATCTCGATGAAGTAGAAATGGCCTGACGCGTCATCATACAGATACTCCAGCGTGCCAGCACCGCGATAGTTGACGGCCTTTGCCAATGCGACAGCCGAGGCGCAAAGCTTTTCGCGCATGGCTTGGGGCAGGGCGGCAGAGGGTGCCTCCTCCCACACTTTCTGGCGTCGGCGCTGCAAGGAGCATTCGCGTTCGAAAAGGTGGATGACGTTGCTGCCATCGCCAAGGATCTGCACCTCGATATGGCGGGCGCGTTCGATGACCTTTTCCATGTACAGGCCACCGTCGCCGAACGCGGCCTTCGCCTCGGCGCTGGCCTGCGGCATGAGGCGTTCGAATTCTTCCATGTCGTGGGCAATGCGGATGCCCCGGCCACCGCCACCGGCCGCCGCCTTGATCATCACCGGAAAGCCAATGGCCAAGGCGATGTTGCGGGCATGCAACGGATCATCAATCCGCCCGTCCGAGCCCGGCACCACCGGCACACCGGCCGCTTCCGCCGCGACCCGGGCAGCCACCTTGTCGCCCATCACGCGGATCGCATCGCCATTCGGGCCGACCCAGATCAGACCCGCGGCTTCAACGGCATCGGCAAAGTCAGCGTTCTCGGCCAGAAAACCATACCCCGGATGCACCGCATCCGCCCCGGTCTCGGCCGCTGCTTTCAGGATGTTGGCGATGTTGAGATAGCTTTTCGACGCCATCGGCGGCCCGATATTGACCGCCTCATCCGCCATCTTCACGGCCAATGACTCGGTATCCGCCGCCGAATGAACCTGCACTGTCGCGATGCCCAGTTCCTGTGCCGCGCGGATGATCCGCACGGCAATTTCGCCCCGGTTCGCGATCAGAAGTTTCTTGATCGCCATGCTCAGGCCAGTTCGATCAACGGTTGGCCCGCCATGACCGGCTCTTCATCTTCCGCAATGAAGGCCACCAAAGTGCCAGCCTGATCGGCCGTCACTTCGTTGAAGGACTTCATCACTTCGATCAGCCCGATCACGTCCCCCACGGCTATAGCATCACCAACCGTCTTGAAGGCAGGCTGATCGGGAGAGGGCTTGCTGTAGAACGTGCCGGGCAGGGGCGAGAGGATTTGTTTGGTCATGGTGGGGGCCTTTTCAGCGCGTTGCGTTTAGGGGAGAGATGGCGTCACGAACCGCCCGGGCAAGCGAAACCGCATTGGGCGTGTCGGAATGCACGCAGATCGTATCGGCACGCACGGTCACTTCAACGCCGCCGATACTTGTGACCTTGCCCTCGTTCATTGCCCGAATACAGGCCGCTGCGGCCTTCCCCTCATCCGTCGGCGCATGTTCGCGTGTGATGATCAGACCACCGGCGTCGTTGTACTCCAGATCGGCATAGAATTCCGACACGAACTCATGGCCGCGTGCCTGATAGATCGTCTCGTGCAAGGTGCCGACCATGCCAAACAGCGGCACCTTGAAGATATCGGCGGCATCGCAGATGGCATGGGCGATGTCTTCCATCCGTGCGGCCATCCCGTACAGCGAGCCGTGCGGCTTGATGTGGTTCAACTCCATCCCCTCGGCCTGAAGGAAGCCCTTCAGCGCGCCGATCTGGTAGATGATGCAGTTGGTCATTTCCTCGCGCCCGATCTTCATCTCACGCCGACCGAAGCCTTGCAGATCGGGCAGCGAGGGATGTGCGCCGACCTTCACGCCGTGCTTCTTGGCCAGTTGCACGGTGGAGCGCATGTGGTTGTAGTCCGAGGCGTGGAAGCCGCAGGCAACGTTGGCCACGTCGATCAGCGGCATCAGTCCCGCGTCATCCCCGATGCGGTAAAGGCCGAAGCTTTCGCCCATGTCGCAGTTCAACAAGGTCATGACTGTTCCCTTCACGCGTCGATCATGTTGACAAGGTAGACGCCGCTCTCGTGCAACTCTGCCTCCCAACCGGGTTCGATGACAAGGGTCGTGGTCACTTCCTCGATCACGGCGGGCCCGGTGATGCGGTCGCCCGCTCCCAGTCGGGCCCCCGCATAGACCGGCGCATCCTGAGGCCGGGCCGAGGCGTCAAAGATCATCGGGCGGGTACCTTCAAGGGCTGATGCAGCCCCCTTGCCGGGAGCGACGGTCATGCGGTTCGGGCGATCCACCCGGCCCCAAATGGCGCTTTCGACGTTGACGATCTCGACCACGCTTTGACGCTCGGAATAGGTGTAAAGCTCTTCGTGTCGGGCGTGGAACGCCTCGATCAACCTGCCAAGGGCGGGTTCGTCGATGGCGAAAGGTTCGATATCCACAGTGCATTCATGGACTTGGCCGACATAGCGCATGTCAAGGCTGCGCCGGATCGAGATACGGTCCTTCTCGAAGCCGTCCCGCGTCAGATCGGCCACACCGCGTGTCTCCAACCCATTGAACAGCCCGTCCAGCTTTTGTGCCGCGCCTTCCGCGTCCAACCGCACCGGGGCGGGCGCCATGTAATTGTATTTGACGTCAGAGATGATCTGCCCATAGGCGCACAGCCCGGATGCCAGTTTCGAGATCAGAACACGCCGAATGCCCATCTCGCGCGCCAGCGCCGTGATATGCGCCCCCGTGGCACCACCCGCACAGTTCAGCACAAAATCCCGCGGGTCATAGCCGCGCTCGACCGAGACGCGGCGGATGGCGTTGACCATGTTGTTGTTGACGATGTTGAACATGCCATAGGCGGCCTTTTCGACAGACAGACCCAGCGGATCG
>CANBRQ010000302.1 GCA_947371955.1 Paracoccaceae bacterium
ATCGCCTTGGGTCGGGCGCGGCAGGTCAACAAACCGGGGCTGGCCACGAAATTCTTCGCGCGCCTGAAGGCGATCAAGGCCGCGCGCGGGTAGATGGGCAGATTGCCCATCCTACCGATGGGACAGGGTGTGGCGGTGAATTCAGGTAGGATGGGCAATCTGCCCATGTTGGCCAAACGGGAAAGAGACAGAGATGTGTGGAATTGTCGGTGTTCTGGGCAGCCATGAAGTGGCCCCGCTGCTGGTCGAAGCCTTGAAGCGGCTGGAATATCGCGGCTACGATTCGGCGGGTATTGCCACGGTGAACCACGGCACGCTGGACCGCAGGCGCGCGGTGGGCAAGCTGGTGAACCTGTCGGACCTGCTGGTGCATGAACCTCTGGCGGGCAAATCCGGCATCGGCCACACGCGCTGGGCCACGCATGGCGCGGCCACCACGACCAACGCGCATCCGCACAAATCCGGGCCGGTGGCGGTGGTGCACAACGGCATCATCGAGAACTTCCGCGAGTTGCGCAGCGAATTGACCGCCGCAGGCCTGTCGTTCGAATCGGAAACCGACACCGAGACGGTGGCATTGCTCGCCCGGTTCTACATGGACCAAGGCCGCACCCCCGTTGAAGCCGCGCGCGAGACCTTGAAGCGCCTGCACGGCGCCTTCGCCTTGTGCTTTCTGTTTGACGGCGAGGATGACCTGATGATCGCCGCCCGCAAGGGCTCGCCCCTGGCCATCGGCCATGGCGACGGCGAGATGTATGTCGGCTCGGACGCCATCGCCTTGGCCCCGATGACCGACCGGGTGACCTATCTGGAAGAAGGCGACTGGGCGGTGATCACCCGGGCCGGGGCGCAGATTTTCGATGCCTCGGACCGGCTGGTCCACCGGGCCGAGACGCGCATCCAGATCGACACGACGCGGATCGAGAAGGCCGGCTACAAGCATTTCATGGCCAAAGAGATCGCCGAACAGCCGGTGGTGATCGCCGACGCGCTGCGGCACTATGTGGAAGGTGGGGCAGATAGCCCCACCCTACGGCTGCCGGCGGGCGTCGATTTCACCGGGGTCGATAGGCTGACGATGGTGGCCTGCGGGACAGCCTCTTATGCCTGTCAGGTGGCGAAATACTGGTTCGAACAGATCGCGGGTCTGCCCTGCGAGGTCGATATCGCCTCCGAATTCCGCTACCGCGAGCCCCCCCTCTCAGACCGTGGCTGGGCCTTGTTCGTCAGCCAGTCGGGCGAGACGGCGGATACCTTGGCCGCCCTGCGCTATGCCAAGGATAAGGTCGCGAAAGTGGTGGCGGTTGTAAATGTGCCGACATCATCCATCGCGCGGGAATCCGATCTGGCGCTGCCGATCATGGCCGGGATCGAGGTCGGTGTCGCCTCGACCAAGGCCTTCACCTGCCAGTTGACGACATTGGCCCTGCTGGCGCTGAAGGCGGCGGTGGATCGGGGGCGGTTGGATGCGGCGGGGCTCGCGCGGCATCTGGGGGATCTGGCCGCTTTGCCCGGATTGATGAACCACGCCATGGGCCTGTCGGGCGAGATTGCCATGGTGGCGGAAGAGCTGGCCGAAGCGCAGGATGTTTTGTTCCTCGGGCGCGGGGCGATGTATCCCCTTGCGCTGGAAGGCGCGCTGAAACTGAAGGAAATCAGCTATATCCATGCCGAAGGTTATGCATCAGGTGAACTGAAACACGGGCCGATTGCGCTGATTGATGCGCGGGTTCCGGTGATTGTGCTGGCCCCGCGCGATCACCTGTTCGACAAGACCGTCTCCAACATGCAGGAGGTCATGGCGCGCCACGGCAAGGTCTTGCTGATTTCCGACGCGCAAGGGGTGGCAGAGGCGGGCAAGGGCGTCTGGCGGAGCCTCACGATGCCGCAGGTCTCGGGCGTCTTTGCGCCGATCCTTTATGCGGTGCCTGCACAGCTTTTGGCCTATCATACGGCGATTGCTAAAGGGACCGATGTGGACCAACCGAGGAACCTTGCCAAATCCGTCACGGTGGAATGAGGGGCGCGAATGTCCAAGCAATTCAAAAACTTTGACGAGGATCATCAGAGCTTCATCAAGGATCAACCGATCTTCTTCGTGGCCTCGACCGCACCCGAAGCGCGGATCAACCTGTCGCCAAAGGGCATGGACTCCCTGCGCGTCATGGGGCCGAACCGGCTGATCTGGCTGAACCTGACCGGCTCGGGCAATGAAACCGCAGCCCATCTGGCGGTGGATGCGAGGATGACTTTGATGTGGTGCAGCTTCGGCTTGCGCCCCCTGATCCTGCGGGCTTACGGCACGGCGCGAACCATTCACCGGGCGGATGCCGATTGGGCCGCCTTGGCCGCCCATTTTCCCGACCTGCCCGGCGCACGGCAGATTTACGAGATGACCGTGGACCTCGTGCAGACCTCCTGCGGCTATGCCGTACCGCGGATGGAATTGACCGAAGAACGCCCCACCTTGCGTATCTGGGCCGAAGGCAAGGGCGATGCCGGACTTGCCGAATACTGGGACACCCGCAACCGCCAGTCGATTGACGGCTTGCCAACCGGAATTGAAGCCAACCTGTAACCCGGAGGCCGATATGACCCAATGGACCATTCTGGAACAGGGACGCGAGACATCTGGCACACGGATCAAGGCGGAACTGAAAGAGAACGGCGACCTCTACCTGTCGGGCGTCGATTATGGCGATGACATCGAGGAGTCGATGGGCGACTGGGATTACGAATACTGGCTGACGATCCCGGCCAAGGACCTCGCAACGGCGCTTGTGGTTGTGGCGCGGCACGCGATGGGGCAGAAGGGCCCCTTGTTCTGGACCACGCTGGTGAATGACTTGCGTGAGGCCCTGGGGACTTTGGACGAAGGAAGCTGGATATGACGACCGCGTTTCTGGACCGCGCCTTGGCCGATCTGACCGCCCTGGCCGACCCTGCAAAGGCCGAGGGCGCTGCCGCCTATCACAAGGTGGCGCGGCGCTATCTGGGCGTGTCGGTGCCGCAGATCACCGAACTGGCGACGGGTTGGCGGGCGGAACTGGATGTGCCGGGGCGCGTGGCCCTAGCCTCGGCCCTGTGGGACACCGACATCCATGAGGCGCGGGTGGCAGCGGCCAAACTGCTGACGCAGGCGCGAATTGCCGAGGATGGCGCGGTCTGGGACCTGATCGCCTCTTGGGTGCCGCACTTCGACGCCTGGGCGATTGCCGACCATGTCTGCGATGCGGGCGGACGGCGGCTGATGGCCGATCCGTCCCGGTTGGACGAGGTGGAAGCTTGGACCACGTCGGAAAACATGTGGACCAAGCGGGCGGCCCTAGTGATGACCCTGGGCTGGACCAAACAGAATTTCCCGAAAGAGCAAGACCTTGCGGTCCGGGAACGGGTCCTCGGCTGGTGCGAGGACTATGCCGAAGACAAGGGCTGGTTCATCCAGAAGGCCATCGCCTGGTGGCTGCGCGATCTGTCCAAACATGATCCCAAGCGCGTGTCGGCATGGCTGGCCGAACATGGGCCCTACATGAAATCATGGGCGCGCAAAGAGGCGTCAAAGTATCTGGAAGATGGGCAGATTGCCCATCCTACCCTTGACGAACCCGCCGAGGATGAGGCCCAAAATCAAGGGCTTAGTGCATACGAAACTCCCCAGTGACATTGCGCCACTCACCGGGGCTGATGAGCTTGCGGTGGGTGAATCGCACCGAATGCAGCGGCCCCTCCAGCTTGGCCTGCCAGAATTCGATGAACTTGAACAGCGTCGGATAATCCGGCGCGAGGTCATAATCCTGCCAGATGTAGCTGTTGAGCACATTGCGGTAATCCGGCATCCGGTAGAAGAATTCCGCCGTGGTCAGGCCATAGCCTTTCAGCATCAGTTCGGTTTCAGAGGGGCGCATTTCAACCTCCATGACTGCCTCATTCGAAAATCTTGCCTGAACCATATTAATTTGCAATGAATACAGTATGTTGGCAGTCATCCACGCTGGCTGCCAACCTCAAGGAAAGCAGCCATTGCACCCCATATGCAGTATGGGGTAAACTGAACCCAACAGAATATTGACCTTGTACCGAAGGCGCGCCGCAAGTTGAGCGACACCACCGAACCCCCTGAAAACACAGAAGAACCTTCCAAGCCCAGCTACCACGGGCCGCAGGTTGACATCTCGACCGAGATGCGGACGGCCTATCTCGACTATGCCATGTCGGTCATCGTGTCCCGCGCGATCCCCGATCTGCGCGACGGCTTAAAACCTGTGCACCGGCGCATTCTGTT
>CANBRQ010000303.1 GCA_947371955.1 Paracoccaceae bacterium
GCACGCCGACTTGGTTGGCGTCGGACGTATGCCACGCAAGGTCCAGCCGCACCGGGCGCTGATCCTTCGGGCCGATGCCGTCTTCCCAGTTGTAGGCCGAGACGAAGTTGCCGCCCGGGTAGCGCACGTAAGGAATCTTCAGATCCCGCACCAGTTGCGCCACGTCGCCGCGCATGCCGTTCTTGTCGGCGGTGGGATGGCCCGGTTCATAGATGCCGGAGTAGATCGCCCGCCCCAGATGCTCCAGAAATGCCGAATAAATCCGGTCATCAATCTTTGCGATCGTATAGTCCCGATGCGCCGTGACATTCGCCTTCATTGCCGCCCCTCCCGCCGTTGGATGCTGCGCCGGAACGGTCGTCAGTATCCGATTTAACGATGTATATCGGGAAGGGTGGGGGCTGCGTCAAGCGGATTGTGCTTAGCCCGTGGTCGTCAGGCGCATGACGATGTCCTGATCGTAGTTGCCAAAGCCGCGGCCGAAGATGTTGATGCCGCCCGGGTGCCGCGCCTCATCCTGCACCCCGATGCGCAGCCGGATTGAGCGGTGCTTGTCCAGATCAAGGTCACCCAGCGAGATCGGGCTGATCTTCATTCCGTCAACAAAGGTGCCCTCGCGCGTGATCCGCCAGTTCTTCAGCTTGCCATATTGGCTGCCCTTCAGCTTCCACCAATCGGGCGTATAGACCCCGCGCTTGTCGCCGAAATCCCCCGGACTGGTCCATGTGCCCACGTCGATCCGGTTGACCGAAACCGTGATGTCTGATGGCCAGTTGGCCGCCGTCCCCGGCACTTCCGAGGACAGTTCCATGGCAAACTCGATCGAGGCCAAATCGCCCGCCATCAGCTTGGAATTGTTGGGAAACTGGTATTCGACATAACCCCGCGTGAACCAGATCAGCCCGGCCCCCATGCGTCCCGGGTCTAGGAATGTGTCCGGCACATCCAGCAGGCCGATCACCCCTTGAGTCGAGCATAGACCACAGGGTGCGGAAACCTCGCACGAGGTGTAAAGGCCAAGCGGCATCGCGACCTCAATCACGTTGCGGCTGGCCTCTTCTGGCTGGCCTTTGAACATGACCAGCACTTCATCGAACAGGCTGTGGCAGATCTTCTGGTTGCCCTTTTTCGCCCGCTGCACCTCGGTCCGGATCAGGCCCGCCTCTTCCAGTTGCTGGATATTGGCTGACACGGAACTTTGCGGCAGACCCAAAGCCTCGGCAATCTCGTTCACGTTCAGCGGGCCTTGGGTGTGCAGCAGTTTCAGCACTTTCACCCGGGCGGGCGAGGCGAAGGCCTTCAGCACTTCGATCCCGTCCTCGGGGTCCACGATCAGGAAATTGCGGCTCATAGGGCGGTCTTCTTACACAAATGGTTCATACACAGTCTCTATCAGCATTCCGGATACAATCAAACGCTGATTGACGCGACGGATGCGCGCAGCACAAGGGGGCTGTCCACCTTGATCCGCTGATAGGGCAGGGGAGTGCCGCCCTCGGCCAGCACCAATATCGCCAGCCGCGCCATTTCGTCATGCGGCAGCTGCACGGTGGACAAAGGGGGTGCCAGATGCGCCACAAGGTCCTCGTCATCGTAGCCGGTGACCGAGATATCCCGGGGAATTGCAAGGCCCGCCGCCCGGATCGCCTCATAAGCGCCAATCGCCACGCGGTCGTTGAAGCAGGTGACAGCGGTGGGCCGGGCGGCCAGAAGCCCCGCCATCGCCGCCCGACCTGACCCGACGGTCCAAGCCGGGGGCGACACCAGCGCCGGATCAAACGGAATGTCATGCGCCGCCAAGGCCTGCTTGTAGCCGCGCAGGCGGTCGCGGGTGGCCTCGGTCCAATCCTCGCCCGGCAGATGGGCAATGCGGCGATGCCCGGCGCGGATCAGCGCCTCGGTCGCAGATTGCATGCCCGCCACGTCGCCGGGGATCACCGTGGGCAGGCGGCGGCTGGCCTCGTGGCAGTTGAGCAGGACGGCGGGCAGGGCAAACAAAGCCTCCGGCGGATGCACGGTTCGGGTGATCAGCCGGGCATAGATCACGCCTTTCAGGTCCAGCGCGCCCAAAGTCTGCAGGATGGCCGTCTCATTCGCCGCATCGCCGCCGGTGATGAAGGACGCCACCAGCCAGCCCAAAGCTGCCGCCTCGTCCTTGGCGGCATCGAGGAAGGGCATCGCGAAGGGCGTCGTATTCACCTCATCCAGCAGCAGGGCCACAACGCCGTGTCCGGTCCCGCGCGCCAGTCCTCGCCGCGTATAGCCCAGATCCGCAGCAACCGCGCGCACACGGTCCCGCGTTTCGCCCGAAATCCGCGCCGTCGTACCACCCGACAGCACAAGCGACACCGTCGCCTGCGACACACCTGCCACAAGGGCAACATCCACCATGGTTGGGCGCTTGGTCATCACCCCGGAATAGACCCGACGAATCGTCTTGCCAAGCCTGCAGTTAATGCGAATGATAATAATATAATTGAAGTATTAACGGAGGCCGCCATGGTGACCGCAACCTCGGGCCGCACCATCCTTGATCTGGATGGTCTGTGGGATTTTGTGCATCACGCGGACGGCGTGCCGCGTCAGGCCTCGGTGCCGCTGCCATGGCAGGCGGCCTTCGCCGATCTCCGGCAAGCCTATGGTCACGCCACCTACAGTCGCAGCGTTGCAATCCCTGCCGAGGGCGCGTCCTGCCTGTGCTTCGGTGCCGTTTCCTATTTCGCCGTGGTCCGCGTCGATGGCCGCGAGATTGCCCGCAATGACAACGGCTGGCTGCCGTTCGAGGCGACCATCCCGGCAGACCTGCGGGGCCAAACCGTCCGCGTCGAGGTCGACTGCCACCTGCCCGGCCCCGACGATGCTAGCCCCAACAATTTCAGTGACATACCCCATGGCAAGATGAGCTGGTACGGCCCGACCGGCGGCCTATGGCAGTCTGTCCGACTGGAGACACGGGCCGCCCGCCACCTGACCCATTGCGCGATTTCCGCCAATCCCGCCACAGGCGCGGTTGAGGTTGCAATCACCGAAACCGGCAGCGGCCCCCGCGTGCTGACCGTGCTAAACCCCGATGGCCAGATTGTTGCCAGCGGTGCGTCGCTGACCGTGACCGCCCCCCGTCTTTGGTGCCCCGGAGACCCGGCCCTATACCGCTTGCAGGTCGATCTGGGCGGCGACATCACCGAACACAGCTTCGGCTTCCGCTCGTTCACATCCTCAAACGGCCAGTTGTTCCTGAATGGCCAGCCCTTCTACATGCGCGCCGCACTGGATCAGGATTATTACCCTGAAGGCATCTGCACCCCACCCTCGACCGCCTATCTGGAGGATCAGTTCGCCAAGGCCAAGGCTTTGGGCCTCAACATGCTGCGCTATCACATCAAGGTGCCAGACCCCCGCTATCTGGAGGTGGCGGACCGGATGGGCATGCTGTTGTGGTACGATCTGCCGAACGTGGGCAGCCTGTCGGATGCTGCTGCGGCGCGCCTGAAAGAGACGATGGAGGGCATGATTGCCCGCGATGGGAACCACCCCTCCATCGTGATCTGGACGCTGATCAACGAAGATTGGGGCACGCGGCTGTGCGATGATCCGGCGCATCGGCGCTGGTTGGAGGGGATGTATGACTGGCTGAAGGCGCGCGATCCCTCGCGGCTGGTCTGTGACAACTCGCCCTGTCAGGGCAATTTCCATGTCAAAAGCGATCTGGATGACTTCCACTATTACCGCTCCGTTCCCGAACGGCGCGCGGAATGGGACGCGCTGACGGCGGAGCTGGCGCAAGGTGCTGCCTGGACTTGGTCGCCCTTTGGCGATGGGGTCCGGCGCGGGGACGAGCCGAAAATTGTCTCGGAATTCGGCGTCTGGGGCCTGCCGCAGCCTGCGCAGGTGCAGTTGGATGGGGCAGAGCCGTGGTGGATGGGCACCGGCCAGCTTTGGGGCGACGGGGCGGCCTATCCGCATGGGATCGAGGGGCGGTTTGCCAGCCTCGGCCTGAACCGCGTGTTCGGTACGGTGGAGAATCTGGTCACTCAGGCCCAGTGGTATCAGTTCGCCAATCTGAAATACGAAATCGAGGTGATGCGGGCCTGGCCGCAGATTCAGGGATATGTTATCACCGAATTGACCGATGTGCATTGGGAGTCCAACGGACTTCTGGATATGAACCGCAACCCCCGCGTGTTTCACGACCGTCTGGCCGAGGTGAATACGGATGTGGTCATCGTGCCCAAGGTCGCCCGCTATGCCGGAACC
>CANBRQ010000304.1 GCA_947371955.1 Paracoccaceae bacterium
TGAAGGGACCCGCGCCCGACAGGGTGTCCACCAGACCGGCAGCTTTGACGGCGGCCACCAGTGTCGTGTGATCGGCCGAGTTCACAGCGTTTTCAATGATGTTCTTGCTGTCGAGCATCGCAGCGCCGCCAACCATCGGATTTTCGGCGAAGGCCATGCCAGCGGACAGGGCCGCAATGGACACAGCGAGCGAAAGAGCGAGTTTCTTCATGGTGGTCTCCGTTTTGGATCTCGGCGGCAGGTTCATTCCCGCCTCCTTGCAGCAACAACGGAAAGCCCTGCAGATAAGTTTCAAAGGATCGGCAGGCCTCACGCTTTCGTGACAAAAGACCGCAACCCCGCGAATTGCACACCCCCATTCACATGGGCGGAAATATCCCACGGGAGGTCTGGAGGGTGTGAAACCCTCCAGCGGCCAGCCAAGGTCCCACCCTGAAACAAAGGTAGGATGGGCGATCCGCCCATGCCGGCCCGACCGCGCATAGGGCCACAGGATGGGCGGATCGCCCATCCTGCAGTCTCTCACGCCTTGCTCAGTTCGCCCTTGGCCACGATGGGGCCGGTGGCCTTGCCGGTGGGCGACCCACCCGGCGGTTCCAGCGTCACGGCGAGGATGGCCCCCGCAGTGGCATGCGGCAACGAGATCGTCTCACCCTCGGCCGGGATCACCCCCAGCGAGACCGGCGGGTCATTGCCCGCGATGATCCACAACTCGTGGCTGTGCGCGGGATCGGCCACGTCACCCGACACGCGGGTGATGGTCAGCTTGCCCCCGGTGATGACGGCGGCGAATTGCAAGGCTCCCTGATCGGCGGACAGGGTCGCGGTCAGTTCCGGCTTTGGCGGGGTCAGCGCCAGATAGGCCACCAGCGCGACCGAAGCCAGCAAAACCGCGCCCCACAGCCGCAGGTCAGCCCACCAGCTGCGCTTCTTCCCCACCGGGAACAGCCGCGCCTCGATCTTGGGCAGCAGGTCGGGCAGCGGGGCGGGGGCGTAATCCTCGGCCAGACCGGACAGCCGGTCTTCCCAGGCCGCCACCTTGGCCGCCAGCGCAGGCTCGTTCTTGACCCGCATCTCAACCATGTACCGCTCGGCCGCGTCCAGCGCGCCCAGCACATATTCTGCGGCCAAGAGGTCGTCTTCGTCGTCTTCGGGGGGCATCGGGACGGTGCTCATTCTTCCATGCACTCCCGCAGTTTCAGCAGGCTGCGCCGCAGCCATGTCCGCAGGGTGTTCAGCGGCACATCGAACTTTGCCGCAAGAGCAAGATAGGAATGCCCGTCCAGATAGGCCCCGCGCAGCATGGCCGCCCGGTCGGGCTCCAGCGTCGCAAAGCAGTCGTTGATTCGGCCAACCTCGCCGATGGCCACCATCCGCGTCTCGGCGCGGGGTGCTGTGTCCGGGGCCTGCTCCATCGCCAGATCGTCCGACACATGGTCCGGTCGCGCCCGCAGCCGGTCGATCGCATGGTTGCGCGCCAGGGCGATCAGCCAGGTCATGCCCCGGCCCTTGGCCGCATCGAAGCGCCCAGCCCGCAGCCACACCCGTGTGAAAACCTCTTGCAACGCATCCTCCGCTTCGGCCCTTGTGCCCAGCATACGGATCAGCACGCCCATAAGTTTCGACCCTGCTTCCGCGTATAGGCGTCGGAAGGCCGCACGATCTTGTGCTGCCACGGCAAGGAGAAGCTCTGCAATGGGATCATCGCTCATGCTGACAGTATCAGGCAATTCTGTAACCAAAGAAAGTCCGATGGACAGCTAGGCCAGGAAATCTGTCTGGCAAGTCGTGATCTTCTACATCAGCCGCGCCGCCGCCTGCGTCCGCCATCGCCGCCCTGACCGGAGGTGTTGAAGCTGACGTCGGGCAGGGCGTCCAGATGGGGGAACAGATCCACCGCATTGGGTATGGCCGAGGCATTGACGAAATGCTCCTGAAAGCGCGGCTCGATGGCGGTTTCGACCTTGTGGATGTCATGCACCACCGATTCGATGGTGTTGCGCGCCGTCCGGTTGCACAGCGCGATCCGCGCGCCCGTCCCCGCCGCATTGCCCGCCGAGATCACCTTGTCCAGCGCCGCATCCGGGATCATCCCCAAGGTCATGGCATGCTTGGGCGAGATATGCGCGCCAAAGGCCCCTGCGAGAACCACACGGTCCACCGAAGTCACCCCCATCTCGTCCATCAACAGCTTGGCCCCGGCGTAAAGTGCAGCCTTTGCCAGTTGGATCGCCCGAATGTCGCCTTGCGTGACCAGAATGCGTGGCCCGCCCTCGGCGCTGCCGTCGTGCAGCACATAGGAGTGGGTGCGCCCCTCGGCCACGCAGCGCAGCGTTCCGGTCTGATCCGGCGAGCCGATCAGCCCACCCTGATCCACCAGCCCCGCCATCCGCATCTCGGCCACCGCTTCGATGATGCCAGACCCGCAGATGCCGGTCACGCCAGACCCCGCCACGGCGGCGGCAAAGCCTTCATCCGTCGACCACAGGTCCGATCCGATCACCTTGAAGCGCGGCTCCTTGGTGACAGCATCGATCTCGACGCGCTCGATGGCCCCCGGTGCTGCGCGTTGCCCGCTGGAAATCTGCGCGCCCTCAAAAGCAGGGCCGGTGGGGGAAGAGCAGGCCAGAACCCGGCTCGTATTGCCCAGCAAGAGTTCCGCGTTGGTGCCCACATCGACGATCAGCACCATGTCCTGCGACTTGTTCGGCTCTTCGGCCAGCGCCACGGCGGCGCAATCGGCGCCCACATGGCCCGCGATGCAGGGCAGCACATAGACCCGCGCCGTGCGGGCCACCGCCGTCAGGTCCAGTTCCTTGGCATCGAACGACAACGAGCCCGAGGTCGCCAGCGCAAAGGGCGCTTGCCCCAGTTCGACCGGATCAATCCCCAGAAGCAGGTGATGCATGACCGGATTGCACACGAACACCAGTTCGTAAATCGCCGTAGGCTCCACCTTGGCCTCCGCCGCAATTTCCTTGATCAGCGTGTTGATCGAGGCGCGGACCGAGGAGGTCATCTCGACATCGCCGCCGGGGTTCATCATGGCATAGGAGACGCGGGACATCAGGTCCTCGCCAAACCGGATCTGCGGATTCATGACACCTGCCGAGGCCAGAACCTTGCCATCGGTCAGATCACACAGGTGTGCTGCAATGGTGGTCGACCCAAGGTCGATCGCCAGACCCAGCAGCGGGCCCTCATGAAAGCCCGGCCAGATATCCAGCATGTGATAGAGCGCGTCATGGTTGCCCTTGTTCAAGGCGACGGTGATCTTCCACTGCCCCTTGCGCAGGGCAGGTTGCAGGCGGCGCAGCAGCGACAGTTCCGCCTCGACGCCTTCAATCTGCCACTGACCGGCCAGCGCACGCTTGACCCGCTCGAAGTCGCCGGTGGGTTCGTGCATGTCCGGCTCTTCGACGTCGATGTAGTAAAGCCGTGTTGCCGGGTCCATCGCGATGACCCGGTCCGAGGCGCTTTTGCGGATCACCTGCTTGTGGACCTGGGATTCCGGCGGGACATCGACAATCACATCGCCCATCACCTTGGCCTGACAGCCCAGCCGCCGTCCGTCGATCATGCCTCGGATGCGCTTGTAGCGTGCCTCGACCTCGTTCCATTCGGTCAGGGCATCGGAGGCCACCGTGACGCCATGCTTGGGGAACTCGCCATAGCCGGGCGTAATCTGGCATTTCGAACAAATCCCGCGCCCGCCGCAGACCGAATCGAGATCGACCCCCAACTGCCGCGCGGCGGTGAGGATGGGCGTGCCCAAGGCAAAACGCCCGCGCTTGCCCGAGGGCGTGAAAATCACCAGCGCATCATCGGCGGCGTCGCGCATGGTGTCGGCCCCAATCGTATCGGCGGTCATGGTCTTCTCCTGCAGGATGAAGGCTTTCTAGGCCGGATGGCGGCAGCGGCAAGGGCTGAATGCGGCAGGCGGGGGTCCGGCTGCGGCAAATCCTGACCCGGGGCGCTTTGCGGACCCGGTCGAGGCGAGGCGCGCCCGGAAAATCCTCCACTGGAGGATTTTCAACGCCAAGCGCCGGGCATGCTGGCGAGGTCGGGCCGATCCTGAACCGGGGCGCTCTGCGGACCCGGGGGGGGGGGGGGGGGG
>CANBRQ010000305.1 GCA_947371955.1 Paracoccaceae bacterium
TGACGCTGAAGGACCTGTTGGGCATCAACATCTACGGCATGGGCTTTTCGCTGTTCTCGTTCTGGGGACTGGCGATCACCTACCTTTACTTCCAGATGCCCCTGATGCTTCTGGTGATCACCCCCGCCATCGAGGGCCTGAAGAAAGAGTGGCGCGAGGCGGCTGAGAGCCTTGGCGCATCGGACAGCCAATACTGGCGGATGGTCGGCGCACCGGTGCTGGCGCCTTCGGTTCTGGGCTGTTTCCTTTTGCTGTTCGCCAACGCTTTTGGGACGCTGGCCACCGTGATCGCGCTGACCGGCTCGAACTTCTCGGTCGTGCCGATCCTGCTGTTCCAGCAGATCCGGGGCAACGTGCTGTACAACCCCAACCTTGGCTATGCACTGGCCTTGGGCATGATCCTGATCATGTCGGTGTCAAACCTTCTCTATCTGTTCCTGCGCCAACGCGCCGAAAGGTGGCAGAAATGACCCCCCGCTTCCGCATCGGCCCCGCCATCATCACGCTTGCCGCGATCCTGTACTTCTTCGTCCCGCTTTACGCCGCCTTCCAGTTCTCGTTGCAGATGAAGCGCGGAGAGTTGTCCTTCGCGGCCTATGCCTCGGTCTTTCAGGACGGCGTCTTCGTCAATGCCCTTGTCTTCTCCATCCTCGCCTCTGCCGCCGCCATTGTGTTTGGCGCGTTGCTGGTTGTGCCCACCGCCTATTGGGTCCGCCTGCGCCTGCCCAAACTGCGCCCGGTGGTGGAGTTCATCTCGCTTCTGCCGCTGATCATTCCTTCGGTCGTGCTGGTCTTCGGTCAGATCCGGATGTTCGGATCGTCGTCCTTCCTGCCGCTGACGACTTCGGACTGGGGCACCAACCTGCTGTTGGTCATCGGCTACGTGGTCCTGTCGCTGCCCTATATGTTCCGCGCGGTGGACAACGGCATGGCGGCCATCGACATCGCCACCCTGACCGAAGCGGCCGAGAGCCTCGGCGCATCGCGTGCCCGCATCGTTTTCACGATCATCTTCCCCAACATCCGCGCCGCCGTCGTCTCGGGCGCTTTCCTCACCTTCTCGATTTGCCTCGGCGAATTCGCCATCGCCAGCCTGTTGAACCGATCGGCCTTCGGCCCCTACATGGTGCAGTTGGGACAAGACCGCGCCTATGAACCCGCAGCGCTTGCGATCATGAGCTTTGCCCTCACCTGGCTTCTTATGGCCCTGATGCAAGCCTTCGCCACCATGAAACCCGGCCAGCGCCTGTTCCGCCTGACCCTGTCGAAAAAGAGCCAAGCATGAGCCTTCTGACCCTACGCACGCTGCAAAAAAGCTTCGGGGCCACGACGGTCGTCAAGAATTTCGACCTGACGATGGGCAATGCCGAGTTCATCTCGCTTCTGGGCCCGTCGGGCTGCGGCAAGACCACGGTCCTGCGAATGGTGGCGGGGTTCGAGACACCCAGCGTCGGCGCCATCGAGATCGACGGACAAGATGTCACCGCCTTGCGCCCCAATCAGCGCAAGATCGGCATGATGTTCCAATCCTACGCGCTGTTTCCCAATCTGAACGTGGCGGGCAATGTGGCCTTCGGGCTGAAAGTCTCTGGCGTGCCTTCGGGCGAGATCACCCGCCGCGTCGATGAGATGCTGGCGATGGTCGGCCTGACCGGCTTTGGTGCCCGCTATCCCTATCAGTTGTCGGGCGGCCAGCAGCAGCGTGTTGCCCTGGCCCGCGCCATCGCCCCGCGCCCGCGAGTGCTGTTGCTGGACGAACCCTTGTCGGCCTTGGATGCCAAGATCCGCGTGGCCCTGCGCGGCGAAATCCGGGCGATCCAGCGCGAGTTGGGCATCACCACCCTGTTCGTGACCCATGATCAGGAAGAGGCCATGGCGATGTCCGACCGCGTCGTCGTGATGAACGGTGGCCGGGCCGAGCAGGTCGGTACCCCTGACCAGATCTACAACCGCCCGGCCAGCCGCTTCGTGGCGGAATTCATCGGCGCCCTGAACCTCTTGCCCGCCACCCTGCGCGACGCGGCCTCGGGCGTCGTCGACACCGCTTTGGGCACGCTGACGCTCAACCGGGTTGTGCCGCAATCCAATGGCGCAGCACTGACCCTAGCCTTCCGCCCGGAATCGCTGCGCCTGCTGCCGGAAGGCTCGCCCGATGCAGGCCAGACCTTCACCGGCCGCCTTGTAACCCGCGAATTCCTTGGGGCCATCGTGCGATTCCGGGCCGAGATCGCCGGAGGCGTGACACTGGGCATCGATTGCTTCAACCGCACAGGCGAGGTTCTGCCCGACGTCGGACAAGAGGTCCGGCTGGGGATTTTGCCGCAAGAGATCCTTGTGCTTCAGTAACACGGGCAAGAGCACGACCCATCGACAGACGGGTCGTGCAACCCTGCCCTGCCTCAGACGGCCAGTTTGCCGGCCTTGCGGGCCAGATCGGCCAACCAGGTCACATCATCGCCGGAAATGGTGTCGACTGCCCCCGCGACCAGCATCTCCACAACGCCTGCCATCAGATCAAGGCCTTGGTCCGCATAGAGGTCATAGGTCTTGGGCCGCTGGAAATGGTGACGCACGGCGATGCCCGCTGCATGCAGCGCCAGACCGTCCTCGGCGCGGAACATGCCATGTTCAACCGACACCGAGTCCAGCCGGGCGGCGCGGGCGAGGCCAACCAGATCGACATGACGGGCGTGCAGGATGCCTTCGGTCCGCACGGCGGGGACATGGTCTTTCAGCGTCTTCAGCACGGTGTGATCGAACGAGATGAAGATGGCATGGTCGAGAATATCGGTGCTCTCCACCAGTTCGGCGAGCCGGGCGTAGGTGCCTTCAAGATTCTGGAACTCCTTGATTTCGACGACCAGACCCAAGCCGATGGCTGCGGCATGGGCCACGGCTTCGGACAGAGTGGGCACCGGCTCGCCCGCAAAATCGGAGCCGAACCAACTGCCCGCGTCCAGCGCGCGGATGTCGGCCAGCGAGGCGCGCGACACCAGACCCTTGCCGTTGGTGGTGCGGTCCAGAAAGTCGTCGTGCATCAGCACCAACTCGCCGTCCGAGGTCAGAACGACATCGACCTCGGCGCTGGTGCCACCGCAATCCCGGGTGGCGGTCAGGGCGGCGAGTGTGTTTTCCGGGGCGGCGATGGAATTGCCGCGATGGCCGCAGACATGGATGAAGCCGGTTTCGCTGTGCAGCAGTTTGAACATTTTCAGACCTTTGAACTGGAATGTGCCGATGACGTGGGCGAGGACGCCGTCCTTGCGCATTGCCTGATCGGCTCCCGGTAACATCACTGTATTCGGCAACAGGATGATGAAGGTCCTGCCCACCGCTTTGGAACTTGTCACAGATGCCCCGAAACGCGCACAGGAACGATGGCGAACTGATCCGGCCGGATTTGCGGGCGTGTGATGCCAGGGCCGTCAGTTCCGCACAGGCCTGCACTGAGCCACAAAGCCTGTCGTCGCTGGTGCGACATCATATTGTGACGCGGCGCATGGCAGACTGCTGCACCTATGTTTCCGGAGCATCCAATGACCCAGACCGACCGTTTTCAGGCCCTGACCGCCATCACCGAGGAAACCGCCAAGCTTGCCCTGTTGCGGCAACAGGCGGCTGCCGGGCTGTCGGTCGACATGAAGGGACGGCTGGATTTCGTGACCAATGCCGACCGTGAGGTTGAGGCGCTGGTGGCAGCCCGTCTGGCCGAGGCCTTCCCGGAAGACGGACTGTTCGGGGAAGAGGGTCACCGCAAGGCCGGCTCAACCGGCGTGGTCTGGGTGGTGGACCCGATCGACGGCACGCACAACTTTGTGCTGGGCGGCCGTGATTGGGCGGTTTCCGTTGCCGCGATCGGCCCCGATTTCCGGGCTGGCGCGATTGCCATCCCCTCGGCGGATCTGCTTCTGTCGACAGAAGGCGGCGGCCCCTTGCTGCGGAACGGCCAGCCCTTCACCCGACCGCGCCACACGGCCCAACCCTCGATGTGCCATACCGGCGTCTCGACCTGGATGCCGGTGGATCTGGACCATGCCGTCACCGATTTCGTGCGCGGCGATTTGAAGCTGGCCGATAAACGCTCTGGGTCCGCCGTGGTC
>CANBRQ010000306.1 GCA_947371955.1 Paracoccaceae bacterium
GCCCGTCCCTTTTGGCTACCCCTTGGCGCGCAACGCATGGCGGGCCCGATGCAGAAACTCGCCGCAGGGAACTGGAAGATGAACGGCTCCACCGCCGCCTTGGAGGAGGTGACGGACCTGATCGAGGCCCATCCCGCGCCGGCCTGCGAGATGCTTCTCTGCCCGCCCGCCACACTCATCGCGCAGATGACTTGGGCCGCAAAAGGCTCCCGTCTCATGACCGGCGGTCAAGATTGCCACGCCAAACCCTCCGGCGCCCATACCGGCGACATCTCCGCCGCCCAGTTGAAAGACGCAGGCGCAACGCATGTCATCCTCGGCCATTCCGAACGCCGCGCCGACCATGGCGAGACCAGTGCCCAAGTGAAGGCCAAGGCCGACGCCGCTCTGACCGCCGGTCTGGTCGCCATCGTCTGCGTCGGGGAGACCGAAGCGCAGCGCGACGCCGGCACAACACTCTCCATCTGCGGCGAGCAACTCCACAGCTCCCTGCCCAACGGCGCCACCGCCGCCAACACGGTCGTGGCCTACGAACCCGTCTGGGCCATCGGCACCGGCCGCACCCCGACCATCCCGCAAATCGCCGAGGTCCACGCCTATCTGCGCGCCGAAATCGTCAAAGCCCTCGGCGAAGACGGCCAGGGAGTGCGCATCCTCTACGGCGGCTCGGTCAAACCCTCCAACGCCACCGAGATCTTCGCGGTTCCCAATGTTGACGGCGCTCTCGTCGGCGGTGCCAGCCTGAAAGCCGCCGATTTCGGGGCCATTGTGGCTGCCCTCTCCGCCGCCTGACCCCGATCGGACAAACACCCCGAACGACAAAGCTCGGTCGACCCGTCCAGTCTGCAACACGGCGCGGTCTGGACGTCTTACCAGAAAGCCCGGGCCCGATTGCCACCCCCATCTGCCGCAGCCTGACCGCCCGCTGTCGCAGGCAAGCCAGACCCGCCCAGCCTCGCATGGCAGAAGGCCGCATGAGCATCAGCACCGCCCAACCCGCCCAGACGAGCCTCCTCGCCGCCAATCTCATCTGCATGGTCTCCATGCTGATCTGGGCGGCGGGACTGCCCGCTGCCGACTACCTGATCCCAATGATGGCGCATGAACAGCTGAACGCGCTGCGCATGGGTCTGGCCGGGGTGTCGCTGCTCCTGTTCTGGGCCGCCTTCGAGGGCATCCGTCCGCTTCTCCAGGTCAACTGGCTGAAAGGCATTGCCGTAGGCTCCCTGATCGGCCTCGGCGCCTGGCTCCTGATCCTCGGCCAGTCGCGGGGCGGCGCCGTCACCGCCGCAGTCATCTCCTCTTCGCTGCCCGTGGTGGGCATAGCGCTGGAGGTTGTGCTCGATGGCCGCAAAATCACCCTCGCCCTGATCCTCGGCCTCATCCTGTCGCTGATCGGTGGCGTTCTGGCGCTGGACCTGAAGGGCGGCGGCCTGTCGCTGGGGCTTGGCGCGCTCCTCTGCTTCGGCTCGGTCCTGACCTTCGCCTTGGGCTCGCGCTTGACCGTCACGGCCTTTCCCGACCAGACCCCCATCGGCCGCACGGCCGTCACCTTGATGGGGGCTGCCATCGCCGCAGGCATCGTGGCAGGCGGCCAATATGCCATGGGCGGAGCCCCCGCCCCGGACTTCTCCGCCTGGGGCGCCATCGAGATCGCCGACCTCCTCCTCTACGCCGTAGGCGCCATGGCTGTCAGCCAGGTCCTCTGGATCATGTCGGTCGAGCGTCTGGGCATCGGCCTCTCGGCCCTGCACATCAACGCCGCGCCCTTCTATGTCATGCTGATCCTCTTCGCCCTTGGCCACCCCTGGGTCTGGTCCCAAGTCGCCGCTGCAGCCCTGGTCGGCCTCGGTGTGCTGGTGGCGCAGGGCATCATCCCGCTCGGACGCCGCCGTTGAAAGCCTTCTCGCAATCCCCGACCGATCCCGCCTTCGTCCAGAACCCCTACCCGTTCTACGAACAGGCCCGCGCCGCCGGCCCCTTCTTCCACTGGACCGACTATACCCTGACCTGCACCGGCAATTCCGCCGCCTGCAACGCCATCTTCCGCGACAGGCGGTTTGGCCGCGAGGTCCCCGCCGAACTGGCCCCGGTGATCCCCGACCACCTCAAACCCTTCTACGCGGTCGAGGCCCATTCCATGCTGGAACTGGAGCCACCGCGCCACACGCGCCTCCGTTCCCTCGTGCTCCGCGCCTTCACCTCCCGCCGGATCGAGGCGCTTCGGCCCGAAATCACCACCCTGACCCACCAGTTGATCGACGCCTTCCCCGAGGGCGACTTCGACCTCCTCGCCCATTTCGGGGCGAGGCTCCCCGTCATCATCATCGCCCGCCTCCTGGGCGTGCCCGAAGAGATGGCCCCCGACCTCCTCAAATGGTCCAACGCGATGGTCGGCATGTATATGGCCGGTCGAGACCGCACCCGCGAAGACCGCGCCATCGCCGCAACCGAGGCCTTCGTCGCCTTCCTGCGCGCCTACATCGACGAACGCCGCGCCAAACCCGCCGATGACCTGATCACGCACCTCATCGCCGCCGAGGAATCAGGCCAGCGCCTGACCACCGACGAGTTGATCACCACCTGCATCCTCCTCCTCAACGCCGGCCACGAGGCCACCGTCCACACCATCGGCAATGGCGTCAAAACCCTGCTGGAGACCGGCACCCAAGCCGCCCTTTCAGACCCCGAACCGGCCATCGAGGAAATCCTGCGCTACGACCCCGCCCTGCACATGTTCACCCGCTGGGCCTATGAGGATGTCGAGGTCATGGGCCACACCTTCCACCGCGGTGATCAGGTGGGCCTCCTCCTCGCCATGGCCAACCGCGACCCGCATGCCTGGGACGACCCGCAGGACTTCGACCCCAAACGCAGCGCCAAAGCCAATGTCACCTTTGGCGCGGGCTTGCACTTCTGCGTCGGAGCCCCCCTCGCCCGGCTGGAACTGCAAGTCGCCCTGCCAATCCTGTTCCAGCGCCTGCCCACGCTCGCCCTGACCGAACCGCCCACTTATGCCGACGTCTACCACTTCCACGGCCTCAAACGCCTGATGGTCCGCCGTTAACCCCTTTCACATGGGCTCAAATATCCCCGCCGGAGGCGAAGGCCAGCCTGCGGGAGCCTCCGGCGGGGATATTTGCACCAGAATGAAATCGCAAACAGAAGGGAAAAGGTAGGATGGGCGATCCGCCCATGCTCCGGTCAAAGAGGCAGGGCCGTGGTCATCTTGATCTCTTCCATGCTCAGAAGTGCTGTCACGTTGTAGATTTTCACTTCCGAGATCAGCGCTTGGTAGAAGGCGTCATAGGCGCGGGCGTTCTTCACCCAGACTTTCAGGATGTAATCGACATCCCCCGCCAGCCTATGCGCCTCCAGCACCTCCGGGCGGCGACTTACGACGTCGAGAAAGCGCTTCTCCCAGCCCACCTCGTGTTCCGAGGTCCGGATCAGCACGAAGAAACAGGCCTCCAGCCCCAAACCCTCGGGATCGCAGATCGCCGTGGTGCGCTTGATGATGCCGGCGTCGCGCATCCGCTTGATGCGGTTCCAGACCGGGGTCTTGGAGGAGCCCACCTTGCGGGCGATTTCATCCAAGCTTTGCTCGGCATCGGTCTGCAATTCGCCAAGGATTTTCCGGTCAAGCTCGTCGACTTGGGCCACCATTCCACCATTCCCCGACTTTGCGGAACTGCGTTCCAATTCGACCGACTATCAGAACAATCCTCCTTATTGGCAAGGGTCTATGGCGCAAACATGGGAAAATATTCTATATTGGCTGCAGAAACGAGGCCTGTGATGACCAATCTGCCCGCCCTGCCCCAAGCCACTTGCGCCGTCACCTTCGTCGGCGCCGGGCCGGGGTCTTCCCAGCATCTGACGCTGGGCGCCTTTCACGCCCTGCAGGCGGCAGATGTCGTCATCCACGACCGCCTCGTCGGGGCAGAGGTTCTGGCGCTGATCCCTGCCTCTGCCCGCCGCATCGATGTAGGCAAGGAGGGCTTCGGCCGCTCGACCTCGCAGACCCATATCAACGACACCCTTGTGGCCGAGGCGCTGACCGGCGCGCGCGTCGTGCGGCTGAAAGGCGGCGA
>CANBRQ010000307.1 GCA_947371955.1 Paracoccaceae bacterium
TGGTTTGAGGCTTGGATGTCGGCGAGGCGTTCTTTGGGGCGGCTTGGTGCGGAGCGGATGTCGTGTTGCGTGGAGAACGAGGGACGGGGGCTTGTGGGGTTGAAAATCGGTTTGTGGGGGCGACCGCAGCGAATAGGCTGGGCTGGAAAGCTGGGCCGGAAAGCTGGGCAGGGAGTGGCGGGATGATCACGGTTTATGGTGAGGGCCGGGGGTTTCGGGTGGTCTGGTTGCTGGAGGAGATGGGACTGGCCTATCAGTTGCGGCCGGTCGATCTGCTGGCGGACGTGCAGCAGGACAAGGAATTTATCGCGGTCAATCCGGCGGGGTATATTCCGGCGTTGCAGGATGGCGAGGTCGTCATGGTCGAGTCGGTGGCGATCATGGAATATCTGCTGGCGCGGTATGGGGCCTTGGGCCTGGCGCCTGCGGCGCAGGACCCGGACTTTGCGGCCTACCTTCAGTTTCTGCATCTGGGCGAGGCGGGGCTGGCCCTGCCTGCCTATATCGGCGTCGTCAGTGGGGGGCGGGTGGCGGCGGGCGAGCCGAATGCCGGGGCGCAGGTGGGGCGCGAGATTTTCGAGAGCCGGTTGGGATTGGTGCGGCGGCAGCTTGCGCGGCATCCGTATCTGGCGGGGGCGGCGTTTACGGCGGCGGATATCTCGGTGACCTATGCGCTGGAATTTGCCTCAAGGACGGGGGTTTGCGCGTTGCAGGAGCCCGAGCTTGCCTATGTGGCACGGACCACGGGGCGGGCCGGCTATGTGCGGGCGATGCAGGTCTGCTCGGGGACGCGCGCCTGGGCCGAAAGGGTGGCCGCGGCGCAGGCGGGGTAGTGCAGGTCAGCGGGTGTCCAGCGGCTTCCCAAGTTCTGAGCCTGCGAGTTTGAGGCAGAGGGCGAGGCCATTCTGGACGGCTGTCTGGTCGTGGCGGCGCATCCAGTCGAGCCAGAGGCCGTCGAGCGTGGCCATGATCAGATCGGTCACAGCGGGGATTTTCTCGGTGCTTGCGGGGCTGGCCAGCGCCGTCAGGTGCTGGGTCAGGTCGGCGCGGTAGCGGTCGTAGAGGGCGCGCTCGGTCTCGGCTATCGCGGGGTGGCTTAGGGCCGCGCTCCACAGGTCGATACGCATGCGCAGGTGAGGCGGGGAGAGGATGTCGGGGGTGAAGCCTGCGGCGAGGAAGGCGTGCAGGCGCTCGGCCGGGGTGGAGGTGGTGGCGAGGAGTGTGGCCTCGGACTGGCGCAGGGTCTGGGAGGCGAGGCGGTAGGCTTCGGACAGGACCTCGTCCATGGTGGCGAAGTGGTAGGAGATATGGCCGGGCGACAGGCCCGCCTCGGCTGCAATCTTGCGGGCGGTGAGCGCCGCATAGCCGTCGCGTTGCAACACGGTCAGGGCGGCGGCGGCGATATCCTGGCGGCGGGAGGTGGCGCGGGGGGGCATGGGCCTCTTTGGCTTGGGGGCGAGGGAGCGGGGTTCGGCGGGGCCTCTTGGCTTTTTGGGGCTTCTGACGCAGAAGGGCAAGCTGATGGAGGGTCCCATGGCCACACGCTTTGCATTTGATATCCACGCCACCGACGGGCGGGCGCGGACCGGGGTGATCTCGACACCCCGGGGGGACATTCGCACGCCGGCGTTCATGCCGGTGGGGACGGCGGCGACGGTGAAGGCGATGCTGCCGGAAAGTGTGCGGGCGACCGGGGCGGATATTCTGCTGGGCAACACCTATCACCTGATGCTGCGGCCGACGGCGGAGCGGATTGCGGCTTTGGGGGGCCTGCACAAGTTCATGAACTGGGAGCGGCCGATCTTGACCGATTCCGGCGGGTTTCAGGTGATGAGCCTGTCGGCTTTAAGGAAGATGTCGGAGGAGGGGGTGCGCTTCTCCAGCCATATCGACGGGTCAAAACATATGCTGAGCCCGGAGCGGAGCATGGAGATCCAGAAGCTTTTGGGGTCGGACATCGTCATGTGTTTTGACGAGTGCCCGGCCTTGCCTGCGACGGATGAGGCGGTGGCGAAGTCGATGCGGCTGTCGATGCGCTGGGCGCAAAGGTCGCGCGATGCGTTTGGCGACAGGCCGGGGCATGCGCTGTTCGGCATCCAGCAGGGTGGGGTCAATCAGGACCTCCGCGGGGAAAGCGCTGCGGCGCTGCGGGCGATCGGGTTTGATGGCTATGCGGTGGGGGGCCTCGCGGTGGGTGAGGGGCAGGAGGCGATGTTTTCGGTCCTCGACTATGCGCCGGGGATGCTGCCGGAGGACAAGCCGCGCTACCTGATGGGCGTGGGAAAGCCGGATGATATTGTCGGTGCCGTGGAGCGCGGGATTGACATGATGGATTGCGTGCTGCCGTCGCGGTCCGGGCGGACCGGGCAGGTCTGGACAAGGCGCGGGCCGGTGACGATCAAGAATGCCCGGCACCAGAATGATCCGCGCCCGATTGATGAACACTGCACCTGCCCGTGCTGCCGGGGCTATTCCCGGGCCTATCTGCACCATGTGTTCAAGGCCGAGGAGATCATCGCCTCGATGCTGATGACCTGGCACAATCTGCATTACTTTCAGGAACTGATGCAGGGCTTGCGCGATGCCATCGCGGCGGGCAGGCTGGCGGCGTTTGTGGCGGAGTTTCATGCCGCAAGGGCCGAGGGGGATATAGAACCGATATGATTGCAAGGGCTTTTTGCGCCGTTCTGCTGACGGCTCAGGCTGTGATGGCGGCGGATTATTGCGGGCTGTCGATTGGCGAGATCACGGCGCTGCCGCCCAGTTTGGCCGGCGACTGGCAGATGACGATGCGCAGCGGCATTGGGGTGGTGGATGGCAAGGCTGCTGCCATGCCCGTCGATGAAGCGCCGGATCAGGCGAGCTTCACGGCGGATGGCATCGATCTGAACCTGGAAAAGGACGACTTCTTTCCAACCACGCTGCTGCGGCATTTCGTGATCGAGGATATGTTCCAGCCGGATCTGGCGCTGCCGGGGGAATCGCCTTTGAATGCGGTGGAGCTTCTGGACCCCGAGATCAAGGACAGCGGGCTGACCTGTGACCCCAAGACCCTGCCGCAATTCGTAGGCGACGTGGAGATGGACGGCGGTGCCTCCTCGACGCTGCGGGTCTATGCGTTTGGCGCCGACAAGATGGTGCTGGTGATCAAGGGCGAAAGCGGCAATCAGGCGGCGCGTGCGGTGTTTGATCTGACGCGCGCGGCGCAGTAAGGCGCTTTGTGCGGCAACCCGCGCATCGGGCAAGCTGTGCTTTACCTTGTAGCCCGGCTGCGCTTGCGCCCTGTAGAATAGCATATCATGATGCATGTTATTGTGATGGGGTCCCGTGGTTGACTTGGGGGCGCAGCACTACCAGATACTGTGGACGAACAGGGGAAGGCCCCTAAAGTTGCCGACGCTCGGGACTGCGGCCTTCCTGCCAGAAAGGAACCAAGATGACGGACAAGTTGTCACAAAGCTACCCGGTGTTGCCGCTGCGCGACATCGTGGTCTTTCCGCATATGATTGTCCCCTTGTTCGTGGGCCGCGAAAAGTCGGTCCGCGCGCTGGAAGAGGTCATGGCGGATGACAAACAGATCCTTTTGTCCTCGCAGATCGACCCCTCGGTCGATGATCCGGGTACGGATGGAATTTACCGCGTGGGCGTTCTTGCCAACGTGCTGCAACTGCTGAAGCTGCCGGATGGCACGGTGAAGGTGCTGGTCGAGGGCAAGGGCCGGGTCAAGATCACGGAATTCGTGGCCAACCCGTCGTTCTTCGAGGCGAAGGCCGAACGTCTGCACGAAGTGCCGGGCGACAAGGCCTCGGCCGAGGCGATGGTGCGTTCGGTGACCGACGAGTTCGAACGCTACGCCAAGATCAAGAAGAACATCCCGGAAGAGGCGCTGCAGGCGGTTTCCGACACGCATGAGCCGGCGCGTTTGGCTGACTTGGTCGCGGGGCATCTGGGGGCTGAGGTTTCCTTGAAGCAGGAAATCCTTGAGACTCTGGACGTGGCCGAGCGGCTTGAGAAGATTTTCGGCCATATGCAGGGCGAAATGTCCGT
>CANBRQ010000308.1 GCA_947371955.1 Paracoccaceae bacterium
GCCCCCCGCACCCCCCGGGATATTTGGACCTGAATGAAGAGGAAAGACATGGGCTTGGGCGAGCGGCATCAGCGGTTTATGGACCTGCATCAGGCGGGGTGTTTTGTCATACCAAACCCGTGGGATGCGGGCTCGGCGCGAATGATGGCGGCTTTGGGGGCGGTGGCCTTGGCGACCTCATCGGCGGCACATGCCTTCACCTTGGGGCGGGCGGATATGGCGGTCAGCCGGGATGAGGCTTTGGCCCATGCCGAGGCGATTGTGGCGGCAACGCCGCTGCCGGTGAGCGGGGATTTCGAGGGCGGGTTTGGCGACGGCCCGGAGGTGGTGGCCGAGACGGTAGGGCTCGGGGCCGAGGTCGGGCTTTCGGGGCTGTCGATTGAGGATACTGCCTCGGACAAGAGCGCCTATGGCTTTGAACTGGCGGTGGAGCGTGTGCGCGCCGGGGTCTCGGCTGCGCGGGCTTTGGGGCGGCCGTTCGTGTTCTGCGCGCGGGCGGATGGGGTGATGAACGGGACCTATGATCTGGCCGAGGGGATAAGACGCTTGCAGGCCTTCGAGGCGGCAGGGGCAGATTTGCTGTATCTGCCGGTGCCTCCGGGGAAGGACGAGCTGGCGCGGATTTTGGCCTCGGTGACAAAGCCGGTCAACGCGCTGGCGGCGGGGGCGTTGCGGGATCTGACAGTGGCGGACCTGGCGGCGATGGGGGTGCGGCGGATTTCCACCGGCAGCCAGATTGCGCGGGTGACCCATGCCGCCCTGCGGGATGCGGTGGCGGGGCTGATGGCGGGACGCTTGAGCGGCTTGAAGGCCGCTGCCCCGGGCGGTGAAATGGATGCGCTTCTTCTGAAGGGCGCGGGGAATTGAGGCCGGGCCTGCGGGCCATCGGCAGAAAGGACTGAACATGAGCGATCTGGCAACCGGACCTCTTGAGGCGGGCACTGTGGGCGAGGTGTGTGAACCTGCGCGGGCGCGCAGTGGCCGCAGCGGCGGGCGGCAGGCGCGGGTGGCTTTGCGCGCCGCCCCCTTGGCGGACGACGTGAAGCCGGTCCGGGGCGGCATGCCGGGCGGGACTTACAAGCCCCTGACCGAGGCGGGGATGGCGAAGATCCATGCCTCGGCATTGGAGGCACTGGAGGTGATCGGGTTATCGAATGCTCCGGCCTCGGGGGTGGAGATTCTGACCGGAGCAGGGGCGATCCTCGGCGATGACGGGCGCATCCGGTTCCCCCGCGCCCTGGTGGAGGACATGCTGGCGGTGGCGGCGCGCAACATCACGCTGCATGCGCGCGATCCCAAGCATGACCTGCATTTGTCGGGCACCAATGTGCATTTCGGCACCGCCGGGGCTGCGGTGCATATCGTGGACCCGATCACGCTGGAGTACCGGGATTCCACCGCGCAGGACCTCTATGATGCGGCGCGGCTGGTCGATAACCTCGACAACATCCACTTCTATCAGCGGACCATGGTCTGCCGCGATGTGATCGACAATGTCGATATGGACCTCAACACGCTGTATGCCTGCCTTGCTGGCACCAAGAAGCATGTCGGCACCAGCTTCTTTGATCCCGACGCTGTGGCTCCGGCGTTTGAGATCCTGCACATGGTGGCGGGGGGCGAGGAGAAGTGGCTGGAGCGGCCTTTTGTCAGCAATTCCAACTGCTTCGTTGTGCCTCCGATGAAGTTCGCCGAGGAAAGCTGCAAGGTGATGGAGGATTGCATCCGGCGCGGCATGCCGATGCTTTTGCTGTCGGCGGGGCAGGCGGGGGCGACCGCGCCCGCACCCATCGCTTTGGCGATTGTGCAGGCGATGGCGGAGTGTCTGGCGGGGGTGGTTTATACCAATGCGATCCGCAAGGGCGCTCCGGCGATCTTCGGGACTTGGCCGTTTGTGTCGGACCTGCGGACTGGGGCCATGTCCGGGGGCAGCGCGGAGCAGGCTTTGCTGACGGCGGGCTGTGCGCAGATGCATCGGTTCTATGACCTTCCCGGCGGGGCGGCGAGCGGCATTTCGGACTCGAAACTGCCGGACATGCAGGCGGGATGGGAGCAGGGGATCACCAATACACTGGCCGGTCTGGCGGGGCTCAACATGTGCTATGAGGCGGTGGGGATGCATGCCTCACTTCTGGGCTTCTGCATGGAAAGCCTGATCCTGGGCGATGACCTGCTGGGGCAGGCGATGCGCTGCGTGCGGGGAATCGAGGTGACGGAAGACAACACCTCGATTGACGCGATGAAGCAGGTTTGTCTGGGCGGGCCGGGGCATTATCTGGGCTCGGATCAGACGCTCAAGTTGATGCAGACGGAGTATATCTATCCGAACGTCGCCAACCGGATGTCCCCCAAGGAATGGAACGAGGCGGGCAAGCCCCTGTTGCTTGACAAGGCCATTCAGCGCAAGAATGAGATTCTGTCGCGGGCGGGCAATGTCATTGATCCGCAGATCGATGAAGCCATCCGCGCCAAGTTCAACATTCACTTCAAGTGAGGCCCCTATGGTCCCGGCACATATGGAAAAATTCTACATCGGTGGCGCTTGGGTCGAACCGCATTCCAAGGCGCGCATGGGTGTAGAGAACCCGGCCACCGAAGAGATCGTCGCGCAAGTGGCATTGGGCGATCAGACCGACATCGATGCGGCGATTGCGGCGGCCCGAGCGGCGTTCGCCTCTTGGACGGTGACGCCGGTGGCGGAGCGGATCGCCTTGGTCAAGCGCGTCCTCGAAGTCTATAACGAGATGTACGAGGAGTTCGCTCAGGTGATGAGCACTGAGATGGGCGCGCCCATCGAATGGGCGCGGGGCGCGCAGGCCTGGGCGGGTCAGGTCCATATCGAAAGCACGATCAAGGCGGCCGAGGATATGGCGTGGGAGAGCATGCAGGGCTCCACCCGCATCGTCTATGAAGGCATCGGGGTCTGCGCCCTGATCACGCCGTGGAACTGGCCGATGAACCAGATCGCCTGCAAGGTGGCCCCGGCCCTGGTCGCGGGCTGCACGATGGTGCTGAAGCCCTCGGAAATCGCGCCGATGTCGGGCGTGCTGTTCGCCCATGTCTGCCACCGAGCGGGGGTTCCCGCGGGCGTGTTCAATCTGGTGAACGGCACCGGGCTGGAGGTTGGCGCGCGGATGTCCTCGCATCCTGAGGTGGATATGGTCAGCTTCACCGGCTCGACCCGGGCTGGTACGGCGGTGGCGGCAGCGGCGGCCCCGACGGTGAAGCGCGTGGCGCAAGAGTTGGGCGGCAAAAGCCCGAACATCATCCTGCCGACGGCTGACTTGGCCGCTGCGGTGAGAGCCGGGGTCGAGGGCTGCTTCGGCAACACCGGGCAATCCTGCGACGCGCCGACCCGCATGTTCGTGCCGCGCGCCACGCATGACGCGGCGCTGACCCATGCCCGTGAGGCTGCTGAGGTCGTTGTGGTCGGTGATCCGACCGACACCGAGACAACGATGGGCCCGCTGATCTCGAAAGCGCAGTACGAAAAGGTGCAGCGGCTGATCCAGGCGGGCATCGACGAGGGTGCCACGTTGGTGACCGGCGGGATCGGGCGTCCGCAGGGTCTCAACCACGGCTGGTTCGTCAAGCCGACGATCTTCGGCAATGTGACGAACGAGATGACCATCTCGCGTGAGGAAATCTTCGGTCCGGTGCTGTCGATCCTGCCCTATGACGATATCGACCATGCGGTGACGATGGCGAATGACACGCCCTATGGGCTGGCCGCCTATATTGCAGGCCCGGTCGAGGACGCCCGCCCGGTGGCGCGCCGCCTGCGGGCGGGCACGGTGAACCTGAACTACCCGGCATGGGACACCTTTGCCCCGTTCGGCGGTTACAAACAGTCCGGCAACGGGCGCGAATATGCCGGTTGGGGCATCCATGATTTCTGTGAAGTGAAAGGCATCGTCGGGTGGGGGGAATGAATTACGGCTATATCGGTCTGGGCAACCTTGGCGGCCATCTGGCCGCGAGCCTGATCCGGGCGGGGCATCAAGTCACCGTCTATGACCGCAACACCGCATTGGCC
>CANBRQ010000309.1 GCA_947371955.1 Paracoccaceae bacterium
GTGTAGGGCTCTTCGTAGGTCGAGGACGAGGTTGCAATGAAGCCGATGTTCTTGGTCAGGGGGGCGAGGGCTGCGAACAAGGTCACCGGTTCGAAGGTCGCGACCTTGGCATTGCCGCCCTCGATACCGCCGCCGAAGCTGACGGTCAGGCCGTCGGCAAGGAAATAGGCGTCAAACAACCCGCGCTCGGCGGTTTGGGCCAGTTCGACGTGGAAGGCGAAGTTGGTGGCCCCATCCAGCGGGCTGTCAGGATGACGCCACGCGGCGACATGCTGTCCACCGCCGGGAAGAAAGGCGCCAAGGCGGATTTTGCGGGTCATTGTGGTCTCCTGGGTGTGAGGTCTCGTCCGGTGCCGTGCGCCCGGTCGACGGAGGGGGAAGGTCAGGGTGGTGTCAGGCGGCCACACGTCGCGGGATCGTGCCGATCCACGGAGAGAACTGGGCCACGGCGCGGTCCAGACGATCCAGCAGGGTCGCGCTGCTGGGCTGGCCCTCGCTGAAATCCTGACCGCCGGCATAGACCCCGGTGGGCAAGGTCGCCGCCTCGAAGAACGAGAAGAGCGGGCGCAGTTGATGTTCAATCACCAGCGCGTGCTTGTCACCGCCGCCAGTTGCCGTCAGCAGGATGGGCTTGCCCGCCAGCGCCAAAGGGTCGATCAAGTCGAAGAGGTGCTTGAACAGGCCCGTGTAGCTGCCCTTGTAGACCGGGCTGCCGACGATCAGGGCGTCGGCATTCACCAGACTGTCGACGATGGCGCGGGCCACCGGATCCAGATCCTCCAGCGTGGTCGCCGCCCCCAAAGTCGGCTGCAGGTCCGTCAGGTCATAGGTCTGCACAGTGGCGCCGAAAAGCGCTGCGGCCTTGCGGCCGGCCAGGTCGACGAGGGCTCTGGTCTTGGAGGGCACGCTTGCGCTGCCAGACAAGCAGACGATACGGAGGGACATTTTATACTCCTAAATCACGATAGTGTTAGTAGTGTATAAGTCCGAAGGCGCTGTGCGGTCAATTCTGTAGTTCGATGGATTTTGGAATGCCGGCTGTGCAGGGTGTTGCTGAAAGGAAATCTTTTGCTGCGTCTGGGCGGCGAGTGTCCGGCAAAGGCAGCGGGCGAACAGAATCACCACGTGCGGAACGAACGGGCGTTGCACAGGACGTGGACTCCCTGCGCGGCGGCAGAGTTGCGGCTTCATCGCCACGGCATATCGCCCTTTCAGGCAGGTGTTGCCCGCTCAGCCTGCCATCACATCATCCAGCCGCCGGAAGTTCATCCGCGCCGCGGCGATCGCCCTATCGGCGAGATCCGGCGAGGCGCCGGTTTCCTGAACGAAAACAGCGCGAAACTGCAACAGACCGTCCGCGTCGAACCGCTGGGGCGGCGGCCGCGCACTGCGGCGCAAGCGGAACCGGGGGCAGAGGATTCCGGCACTTTCCGCAAACCGTTCGACACACCAAGCCCGGGCCTTATGGGGCAAGCGGGGCGTTGATCACACGCGGCACCGGTGATTTCTGGCGTGGCGCCGGGCCACCGCCGGGCCTTGCAGCGCTTCGGGCCCGTCTGGATGTCAAAAGCAACGCCCTGGTGCAGACCGGGGTTTTCCCATCGCTATTGCTAGGGATTTTCCGGGACCTTCCCCGCCCCATCGCACCGAGATCACCCTGATCGGCAATTCCGTCAGGATGAGCACGATAAGCGCAGGGCGCGCTGCGATTGCCACCGCGATCTCTTGGGACGGTGATCCGAACAAACCGGTGAATTCGACTGGCCAACTTCGTCCCCACGCCTCGTTCCAACGCTGGCACTAGAATTGGCCGGACGAATGCGTACTGTGGAAAGCAGGACATGACGACCTCTTGAACGTCTTGCTGACGATCCAGCCCGACTTCGGCGGGGCGCTGGAAGGGCGCAGGGTGGAACGGCGCGCGGGTTCGGCAAACGCCCAGGACGAACTGGCCAAAGATTAAAGGGCTGGCCGGCTAGCCCCGGAACCGCAGACGGCGCGCGATGTGGTCCGGTCCATTGTCCCATGCCAAACGAGGGTTTCTGGCGGTCAGAGCAAGCCGCCCGGGCACCCCAGTGGAATCCGGTTGCCCAAAACAACCACCTCAGACCCGAAGCCCAAGTGTCCAGACGCAGGTCCAGCCCTTTTGTCAATGCGCGGTGAACCCGATCCGGCCATGGGTTCCGTCGCAGAAGGGCTTGCTGGCCGAACCGCCACAGCGGCACAGACGGGCCGAGGTCACGCGGTCCACCGTGCGGCCGGTGCCGGCGCAGATTTCCAAGGCGCCGGTCACGCTGAGCGGCCCATCGCGCAGCGGTTCGATCACAAGGGGGCCGTTGCGGCTGGGCAAAGGGTCGCTGGGGCGGGTACCCGGCTCTCCGGTGGCGATGAAGCCTGCGTCCTTGTGGCTGCCGTCGCAGAAGGGCTTGTTCTGCGAGGCGCCGCAGCGGCACAGGGTCGCCCGGGTCATGGTGCCGTGGCCCGCAAGGTCGATCTCGGCGCGAAGTGCATAGGGACCGTTCTCGCGCAGCGTGGCAAGGTTGACCGGAGCCGGGGTTTCCCCCTTGCGCCCGTCGTGGCGCAGAAGCGTGATGGCACCCGAGGGGCAGTTTTCGGCAACCGCCACAAGATGATCGGCGTCAAGCGTGTCGGGGAAGATCCACTCTCCGGGCGTGTTGGCCTTGAACACGGTGGGCGCCTGCAGGACGCAGAACCGCGCATGGATGCAGCGCTTGGCTTCGAACCTAAGGGTGACGTCATGGCCAACCGCCTCTTCGATGCCGTTGCTTTTAGGCATTTCCATCGGAGCGGGCGGCGCGGGGATTCCAACCGGGGCAATCCCCGCAGCCAAGGCCGCCGAGATCCGCGACATGGCGACCGGAACGTTGGCAAGGTCGCCAAACCCCGCGACGACTGCGGCGCTGGCACGGGCCAACTCCCCTGCCCGTTCGGCCACGATCTTGAAGGCCACCGCCGTGTCCGCGACCGGCATGATAGAGCGGTGGAGCGTGAAGGTCATCCCGGCGGTGGGCTGCGGGGTCCCTGCTTGCGCAGGCATTTGCGCCAGACGCTGCGCCAAGGGCAGGACGACATGCATCAGGTCAATGGCCGCGTCATACAGCTTGCGGCGTTGCGGGTCTGTCGCATCGGGCTGGCCGAAGACGCCCATCAGGCAGCGCAGCATCAGGCCATAAGCGGCATTGGCAAGGTCCAGAAGGCGGGCGGCGGCGGGTTCGCTGACATGGACGCGGCCCTCGGTCACAACGGGTTTGCGCATTACCGGATTGCGCGCCACCGGCCAGACGGGCGCAAAACCCGGGTCCGCCGCCGTCATCGCCGCCAGTTCATCGCGCACGGCGCAAAAGCGGTTGTAGTGGCTGTTCTCGGCATGGCCCGGCGAGCCCTCGCCCTGTTCCACGATGGCCGAGATGGCCGCGCAGGCCGAGGCAAGGTCCTTCACCTCCACCAGTTCGCGGAACCGCCCGACGGCAGGGCCCACTTGGGCGGCGGGTTGCCCGATGAACAGCGCCTCTTCGCCCAACTGATGCGCCAGCCCGGTGAAGCCCTTCTCGATCGCGCGATACAGATGCCCCACGGTCAGAAAATCCTGTGCCGAGGGCATCAGCGCATCGGGCCGCATGGCCCTTGCGTAAGCCTGACCCGTGCTGAAGCCCGCGCCGTCAGGAATATCCATCCCCTCGGGACGTTCCAGAAAGACGAAATGGTCCATCGTGTCTTTCGAGAAGGGCGCCAGTTCCACCACCACCCCCGCCGGATGATAGCCCGCCGCAACGGGGAAATTCGGTCTGGCAAAGTGCGGGACGGCGCCGATGGCCGTCATCATGTTGGCCACCAGCCCCAGATGAAGCATTTCTTCGATGGCCACATCCAGCACCGCCGCTCGCCAGCGCCGGGTTGCCGCAAGTTGTTTGGCGGAAAGGCCCGCATCGTCGCTGGTCTTCAGGCTGAAG
>CANBRQ010000310.1 GCA_947371955.1 Paracoccaceae bacterium
GTCATGGCCTGACCCAAACAGGCGCCAGCCCGCCCGTCAAGCGTTCAGACATCCTGGGCGTCAAAGCGGAAGCTGTGCAATCGCGGACCATGGGCGTGCAACCAGGCGCGCTGGCTTTGCCAACCGGGATAGATCCGCTCCACCACCGCCCAGAAAGCGTCGGAGTGGTTCATTTCCACCAGATGGGCGCATTCGTGGGCCGCAACATAGGCCAGAACCGAGGGCGGGGCCATGATCAGCCGCCATGAGTACATCAGCGCTCCCTCATGGCTGCAAGACCCCCAGCGCGACCTTGTGTCACGCAGCGTGATCCGCGAAACCTTGCGCCCCAGAAGCCCGGCGTAGTGGTCCGAAGCCTGCGCGAGCCTGTCGCGTGCCATCGCACGCAGCCATGCGGCGGCCCGTGCGCCCGCCTGCGCCTCGCTGCCCGGCAGCAGAAGCGAATCACCCTCCAACCGCGCCGCGCGCCCCGAACCCGGTGCCAAAGTCACCTCTCGCCCTTCAAACAGGATCACCGAGCCAAAACCAATCGTCGCAGGTCTGGTCTGCTTGGCCAGCGCCTTGCGCAGCCAGACCTCGTGGCTGCGGGCAAACTCCATCGCCTCGGATTCGCGGGCGCGGGCCGGAAGCGACAGCGTCACCCTCCCGTCAAGTGCCGAAACGCGCAAGGAAAACCGCCGCGCCCGGGCGGAGCGGCGCAATGTGACCTCTATGGGGGGAAGGCCGGGAAGGACGGGCATGGCACCTCTTGCAACGGACGGCCAGAATAGCCAAATCCGCTGCAGCCACAACTGCCGGAACGTCGCGCGAAAAGCCTTTGACAGTGACAGCCGCCTATGGCAAGCGAACGTTTCTCTGGCACATAGCCTAGCAAGGATTCCCATGCCGAAAGCCGAATGGGGCACGAAGCGGATCTGCCCGACCACGGGCAAGCGCTTTTATGACCTGAACCGCATGCCGATCATCAGCCCCTATACGGGCGAAGTCGTCGATATCGAAAGCGCGCGTCGCAAGATGGCGGCTTCCGTCATCGCCCGCGTCGCGCCTGAGAAGGATGATGACGTTCTGGTGGATGATCTGGACGCCGATGATGATCTGCTGACGCCCGGCGTCGCCGATGACGCGGAGCTGGACGATGAACTTCTGGAAGAAGACGCCGACGACAATGTGTCGCTCGACGATCTGACGGAAGTGCCCGGCGACGAAGAGGAAGTCTAAACAAGGGGTTGGGGGCGATTTTACGGGATGTGCGTTTTTCCTCTTGCACCCCCCGCCGCCCCCGCCTAATAAGCCGCTCACGACGCGCCCAGCGTCGACGGTTGCAAGACCGGAACGGTTGCAAGGGGTCATAGCTCAGATGGGAGAGCGCTTGAATGGCATTCAAGAGGTCGACGGTTCGATCCCGTCTGGCTCCACCAACCACCGAACGTGTTGAAAACAGGTCGCTTCGGCGACCTTTTTCATTTGTTTTTGATCAGGTTCAGGAAACGCCCCTGCGCATGCGGCAGCAAGCCGGGCGGGCAGTTCCGGCTCGGCCCTTCAGCGGGTCATTCCTGCCTTTCGGTCTTCATGAACCATCTGGCTCAGCTTTTCGCCGATCATGATGGCGGGGGCGTTGGTGTTGCCGGACACGATGTCGGGCATGATCGAACAATCGGCCACCCGCAGACCCGCCACCCCATGCACGCGCAGCCGGTGGTCCACCACGGAATCCGGCCCAGTGCCCATCTTGCAGGTGCCCACCGGGTGATAGATCGTCGTCGCTGTCGCCCGCGCCCAGTTTAGCAGGGCGGCATCGTCACCGGCCTTGGGCCCCGGGCGCAGTTCCTCGGATATCTTGCCTTGCAGGGGCGCAAATCCGGCAATCTCACGCGCAATCCGGATGCCCGCAACCAATGTGCGCTGATCGGTGGTCGTCGCCAGATAGTTCGGGCGAATGACGGGGTGCACATCGGCATTCGGCGTGCGCAGCCGGATGTCCCCCCGGCTTTCCGGCCGCAACTGACAGACCGAGGCGGTGAAGGCCGAGAAGGGATGCACGCCCTCGCCGGGGCTGTCGGCACTCCACGGCTGGATGTGGAACTGGATGTCGGGGGTTTCCAGATGCGGGGCGGTGCGCAGGAAACCTGCCGCAAGGCTGGCCGCCATCGCCATCGGGCCACGCCGGGTCAGGGCGTATTGCAACGCCATGGCAACCTTGCGCAGCGGGCTGCGCGCCTCGTCGTTCAGCGTCGGGCCATGCGTGCCAAAGACCAGCCGGGCCTGCAGATGGTCCTGCAGATTGCGGCCCACGCCGGGCAGATCGGCCACCACCGGCAAGCCCATCGCCTGCAGGTGCTCGGCCTCGCCAACCCCCGACAGCATCAGAAGCTGGGGCGAGCCGATGGCCCCGGCGCACAAGATCACCTCAGCCCGCGCCGCCACACGGCGTTCGGTGCCCGAGGTGTCCCGGTAAATCACCCCCGTCACCCGCCGCCCCTCCATGTCCAGACGCTGGACATGCGCGCGCGGGATGATTTGAAGGTTCTGCCTTCCCTTAACCGGATTGAGGTAAGCCACCGCAGCGCTGCAACGCAGGCCATTGCGGGCGGTCAGCTGGAAATAGCCCACGCCCTCCTGCTGCGGCCCGTTGAAATCGGGGTTGAACGGATAACCCGCAGCCTGCGCCGCCGCCACCCAGGCATCACAGATCGGGCGAGACAGGCGCGGATCGGACACAGACAAAGGCCCATCGCCGCCATGATCTGCGCTGGCGCCCCGTTCCTGCCGCTCGGCGCGCAGGAAAAGGGGTTTCACGTCGTCCCACCCCCAGCCCGTATTGCCCTGCTGGCGCCAGCCGTCATAATCCTGCGGCTGGCCGCGCACATACAAAAGCCCGTTGATCGAGGAGGACCCGCCAAGCACCTTGCCCCTTGGCCAGGCCAGAGACCGGCCGTTGAGCCCCGGGTCGGGTTCGGTCTTGTAACACCAGTCCACCGCCGGGTTATGCATGGTGCGGAAATAGCCTACCGGGATGTGAATCCAGGGGTTGCTGTCCGGCCCCCCGGCTTCCAGCAGCACGACCTTGATGGCGGGGTCCGCACTGAGCCGGTTGGCAATAACACAGCCCGCAGACCCCGCCCCTATGATCACATAATCCGCCACCAGATCGTTCATGAGGTCTGTCCTTGGCATGATGTGTCACCTGACCAGTGGATAAGGGCACAGATTAATAGGCCGATGGCAAGGCCGGGGAAACGAAGCCTCTCCATGATGGCGCACGCCCGAATCCTCGCCGGCACTCCTTGGTTGCCTGTGGGGCCGCCCTCGCCAAAGCCGGGGCGCTGCGCGCTTGGGCCTGTCGGTGCGGCTAGTCAGCGGCCTGCGGCCGGTTCAACGCTATCTGCCGGGCCGCCTCGCGGGCGATGCGTTCGGCCCAGAGGATCACCTCTGGCAGGCCCATCAATTCTCCCACCGTGCCGCGCGCCAAGGGACCCGCCACAAGAAGCGAACCATCCGGGTCCCCTGTCACAGGAACCGCATGGCCAAGCGGTGAGGTGAACAGGCCCAGCCCCACAGGATCAGTCTGCAACAGACCCAAAGCCGCTAGATCGGCCAGCGCGGGCGTTGCGGCGATGACCCCGCCATGAGCCGGTCCGGTGGCGAGGATCACGCGGTCCACGGCCAATGGCCGGGTCAGGCGGCTATAGCGCTCGATCAGGTGAAGGTCGATTGCGGTGCCCACTTGCAGGCGGCTGATGCGCGCGGCCAGATGGGTCAGACGCTCCCCATGCAGCAACGCTTGGCTGGCCGCATGGGTCTGCGGCGCAATCCGGAACCGGTGCACGTCCCAAAGCGCGCGCAGGTGGCGCAGGAAGCGCTGGCGCTCTGCCACCGG
>CANBRQ010000311.1 GCA_947371955.1 Paracoccaceae bacterium
CGTTGCGTGCCCGAAGCCGTTGACCGGTTGCGCACCGTGCAATACGAGGCGACCCTTCTTGACCTGATGCGCGCCTATGCCCGCATCCGCACCCGCGACGAGTTCCGCCCCTATGCTTTCGACCGCCAGAATGTCTACACGATGGAACAGGCGCTGGAACGGATGCGCGGACTTCTGGGCTATATGGGCGTCTGGGCCGACCTGACCAACTTCCTGCCGGACGGCTGGGGTTCCCATCCCTCGCGCCGCCGCTCTGCCACCGCCGCCAACTTCGCGGCGGTGCTGGAGATGGCCAAGCGCGGTCAGGTCGAACTGAAGCAAAGCGAGATCTTCGCCCCCCTGCTGATCCGCGCCAAGGGCCCGGCCGGGGGTCAGCCATGAGCGACCCTTTCGAGCCCAGCCTGTTTGAGGCCCCGCCGATGGGTGCGCAGGAACGCATGGTGGAAGCCGTGCTTTTCGCCTCGGCCGAGCCTGTGACCCTTGCCGAACTGACCCGGCGCCTGCCCGAAGGCTGCGACCCCGCCGAAGCGCTCGCCCACCTGCGCCGCCGGTATGAGGGCAGGGGGGTGACGCTGGTCAAGGTCGGCGATGCCTATGCCTTCCGCACCGCCCCCGACCTTGGCCATCTGATGCGCAAGGAAAGTGTCGAGGCCCGCAAACTCTCCCGCGCGGCAATCGAGACCTTGGCCATCGTGGCCTATCACCAGCCGGTGACCCGCGCCGAGATCGAGGAAATCCGCGGCGTGGCGGTCAGCCGGGGCACGGTGGATCAACTGCTGGAACTCGACTGGATACGGCTGGGCCGCCGCCGGATGACCCCGGGCCGCCCGGTGACCTTTGTGGTGACGGAAGGATTTCTTGACCATTTCGGGCTGGAATCCGCCCGCGATCTGCCCGGCATCAAGGAACTGCGCGCGGCGGGTCTTTTGGACAGCCGCCCCTTGCCTATGGCCGGATCATCCCCAGATGACGACGACGACAGCGCCAACACCGGCCAAAGCGAACTCTTTGAGGACTGAGATGGACAGACTGATCCAGATGATCCTGAACCGCTTCCTCGGGCAATTGATCAACAAGGGCATCAACGCCGGGATCACCCACGTGGTATCCAAAGGCAAAGCCCCCGAGGACATGACCCAGGACGAGCATGATCAGGCGAAATTCGCCCGACAGGCCGGCCGCCGCGCCAGTCAGGCCGCCAGAATCGCGCGTAAACTGATGCGCTAGCGCCCATGCCCGGCGCCGGGAGGGTTTCACACCCTCCCGGACCCTCCCGTGGAGTATTTTCAAAGGAGCAAAGGCAAGGGGTGCCTTTTGCATTTGCTCCTTTGGAAATACTCCGGTGGGGCGCGGGGAGGCTGGCCTCCCCGCCGTGGTCAGGGAGAGACCGGCATCAGTTCTTGACCGAACCATAGAGCGGCACCGTCGAGATCGACATCTTTGCGCTGCCCTGGCTCAGGTCATTGGCGTGCGTCAGGTAGATCAGCACCTGATTCTTCTGGTCAAAAATCCGCGTCACGTTGAGCGACTTGAAGATCAGCGAGGTGGAGCGGCTGAAGACTTCCTCGCCGCCGGGGGATTTGTCGATGTCGCCCAGCGTCAGCGGGCCGGTCTGGCGGCAGGCAATGGAGGAGTTCGACGGGTCCTCGAACCAGTTGCCATTCGACAGCCGGTCAATCACCGAACGGTCGAAATAGGCGACATGGCAGGTCACCCCCTGAACCTTGGGGTCGGGGATCGCCTCGATCACGATGTCATTGCCGGTCCAGTCGACGCCGACGCGGCCGACTTCCTCGGCAAGGGCCGGGGCGGCGGAAAGGGCAACGAGCAAGGGGGCAAGCCAGCGCATGACAGGATCTTTCGGTTTGGGCTGCCCTGCATATTGGGTTGGCTCCGGGTTGCCGCAAGGGCTGCGGCATGGGCCCGTGGTTCTGCTGCCGCCTGAAATAGGTCAAATCCCTGTTGGCGGGGCAAAATCCCCCCGGCTTTGGTTGACCCCGCCATGGGCTGGCGTTAAACGGGGCCAAACATCTTGGGGGTCCCGGTCCGGCGTCCCTCCAAATCGGTTGAAGGAGCCCTTCGTGGACACTCTTCTGCGTGACTATCTGCCCATCGTCGTTCTGATGTGCGTGGCGGGAGGCCTTGGAATCGTTCTGATCCTTGCCGCCGCCATCATTGCCGTGCGCCACCCGGATTCGGAAAAACTGTCGGCCTACGAATGCGGTTTCAACGCCTTCGACGATGCCCGGATGAAGTTCGACGTGCGCTTCTACCTCGTCTCGATCCTGTTCATCATCTTCGATCTTGAGGTGGCCTTCCTGTTCCCCTGGGCCGTGGCCTTTGGAACCCTATCGATGGTGGCCTTCTGGTCGATGATGGTGTTCCTGCTCGTACTGACGGTTGGCTTCGCTTACGAATGGAAGAAGGGGGCTTTGGAATGGGCGTGATGACTGGCGCGAATACGGCTGGGCCCGACCGCGAGGTTGCAACCCAAGCCCTGAATGCCGAATTGCAGGACAAGGGCTTCCTGCTGACCTCGACCGAGGACATCATCAATTGGGCCCGCAATGGCTCGTTGCACTGGATGACCTTCGGGCTGGCCTGCTGTGCGGTGGAGATGATCCACGTGTCCATGCCGCGCTATGACCTTGAACGCTTTGGCACGGCACCCCGCGCCTCGCCCCGCCAATCGGACTTGATGATCGTGGCGGGGACGCTGACCAACAAGATGGCCCCGGCTTTGCGCAAGGTTTACGACCAGATGCCGGAACCGCGCTATGTGATCTCGATGGGGTCCTGTGCGAATGGTGGCGGCTACTACCACTACAGCTATTCCGTCGTGCGTGGCTGCGACCGGATCGTGCCGGTCGACATCTATATTCCCGGCTGCCCGCCGACAGCTGAGGCGCTGCTGTACGGCATCCTGCAGCTTCAGCGCAAAATCCGCCGCACCGGCACTTTGGTCCGTTAAGGGGGCATCATGGGCTTGAACCTGACTGAACTTGGCGCCGCTTTGTCCGCCCGCCCCGGTGTGACGACGACGATGGCGTTTGACGAACTGACGGTGCATGTCGCACTGGAGGGTGTGCTGGACCTGATGGCGTTCCTGAAAACGGATGCGTCCACCCGGATGACCAGCCTTGTCGATATCACCGCCGTGGATCACCCCGAGCGACCCAACCGCTTCGACATCGTCTATCACCTTCTGTCCATGTACCAGAACGGCCGCGTCCGGGTGAAGACCGAAGTGGCCGAGACGGGCATGGTTCCGTCGTTGGTCGATATCTATCCGGCGGCCAACTGGTTTGAACGCGAGGTGTTCGACCTCTTCGGCATCCTGTTCAGTGGCCATCCGGACCTGCGCCGCATTCTGACCGATTACGGCTTTCGCGGCCACCCGCTCCGCAAGGATTTCCCGACCACCGGCTATACCGAGGTCCGCTATGACGAGGTGCAAAAGCGCGTTGTATATGAACCGGTCAAGCTGACTCAGGAATACCGTCAGTTCGATTTCATGAGCCCGTGGGAGGGTGCGCACTACATCCTTCCCGGCGACGAAAAGAAGGCTTGAACCATGGACGGCGATATCCGCAACAACCAATACGATGACGGCACGGTCGACCATCTGACCGGCGAGCAGCGCATCCGCAATTTCAACATCAACTTCGGCCCGCAACACCCTGCCGCGCATGGCGTTTTGCGTCTGGTGCTGGAGCTTGACGGCGAGATTGTCGAGCGCTGTGATCCGCATATCGGCCTGCTGCACCGTGGCACCGAAAAGCTGATGGAAAGCCGCACCTATCTGCAAAACCTGCCCTATTTCGACCGGCTGGATTATGTGGCCCCAATGAACCAAGAACACGCTTGGTGCTTG
>CANBRQ010000312.1 GCA_947371955.1 Paracoccaceae bacterium
TTCGGCACCATGCTGGACCCCATCGCCGACAAAGCCATGGTCGTGATCGCCCTGCTGATCCTGACAGGTTACTCCGGGATGAACCCCTGGCTGATCCTGCCCGCCACCGTGATCCTGTTCCGCGAGGTCTTTGTCGGAGGCCTGCGCGAATACCTTGGCGCCAAGGCCGGGCTGTTGAAGGTCACCAAGCTGGCGAAGTGGAAAACCTCGGCCCAGATGCTGGCCATCGCGGTCCTGTTCCTTGGCACCGGGCTGGAGCATCTGGAGGGCATCGCCCGTCAGGGCAAGACGGTTGAGGAATACGCCACCCTCGTCGCCCAGGGCTTGGCCGACCCGATCCGGTCCTGCGGGATGCGGGGGTGTTCGTCCTATGCCACTTGGGCGGGCCTGACGCTGATCTGGTTCGCCGCCATCCTGACCGCCGTTACCGGCTGGGACTACTTCGTCAAATCCCTGCCGCAGCTGAAGGATTGACCATGGTTGACGTCCTTTACTTCGCTTGGGTGCGCGAGCGGATCGGCCTGCCGCGTGAAACGCTGGCGACCAATGCCGCCACCGTCACAGACCTGATTGCAGAACTGTCCGCCCGCGAAGAGCGCTATGCGCTCGCGTTTTCCGACCTGAAAAGCTTGCGGGTGGCGCTGGACCAGAAACTGTCCTCCTTCGACGCGCCCCTGTCTGGCGTGCGGGAAGTGGCGTTTTTCCCTCCGATGACCGGGGGCTGAGATGCGCCTGTCAGTTCAGGAACAGCCCTTCGACGCGGGCGCAGAGTTGAACGCCTTCACCGCAGGCGTCAGCGGTGCCGGAGCCGTGGTTTCCTTCACCGGCATCGTCCGCGACCTCTCCGGCACCCTGCGCGCCATGGAGATCGAGCATTACCCCGGCATGACCCAATCCGCGATCTCTGCCATCATGGATGAGGCCATGACGCGCTGGTCCTTGTCTGACGCTCTGGTGATCCACCGCTATGGCGCGCTGAAACCCGGCGCGCAGATCATGATGGTCGCCACCGCCTCGGCTCATCGTTTGGCGGCTTTCGAGGCGGCAGAGTTCCTGATGGACTACCTCAAATCCCGCGCCCCGTTCTGGAAGAAGGAAATCGGTCTGGACGGCGCGGAATGGGTTGCCGCAAAAGACGAGGACGAAGCGGCCCTTACGCGCTGGTGAACCGACTGGCCCATGTCGGCTGTAGATCGCCCGGCATCGCCGTTGCCAGATAAACCGCCCGCGCAATCGCCCGAGACAGGCAGCAGGCCGCCGCATGCCCCAGTTGGAACTGATCGCGGACCGGGTCGATCAGGGGCTTCTCTCCGGTCGCCGCGGCAAAGACCAGATCGCCGTCCAGCAGCGTATGCGACGGCACAATCGCCCGCGCCATGCCGTCATGCGCGGCCACCGCCATACGATGCGCCTCGGCCTTGGTCAGGCTTGCATCGGTGGCGACGATGGCGATGGTGGTTGCCTCTCCGATGCGCTTGCGCGGTTCCGGATCTGTCATCGGGGGGGCATATGCGGCCATGCCAAGGCCGCCGAACTCGCGCCCCATCTCGAATGGCGCCGCCCAGAATTGCGGCCCCTGCCCTACCGTAACTGACCCCAAGGCATTGACAGCGACCAAGGCGGCCACGGTGAACCCGGAGCCCAGCACAACCGACGCCGAGCCTAGCCCGCCCTTCCACAGCCCCGTCATCGCACCGAACCCGGCCCCCGCCGTGCCAAGCGCGAAATCGGTGTCAGCCGCGTCCAGCGCGCTGCGGCCGAGATCGTAGTAGGGATTGCGCGCCCAAGCCTTGTCGCCGCCGTTCAAAAGGTCAAACAGGATCGCCCCCGGAACAATCGGCACCCTTTGGTCGCCCACTGCAAAGCCCCGCCCCATCGCCCTCAAGCCATCCGCCACACCGCTGCAGGCATCCAGACCAAAAGCCGAGCCGCCCGACAGCACTAGCGCATCGACCTCTTGCACCAATCGGTCGGGTGCCAGCAGATCGGTTTCCCGAGTCCCCGGAGCACCACCCATCACCGACACAGCCGCCGTGAAGGGCCGCTCGCCAAACAGCACCGTCACCCCTGACCACAGGCGCGTATCAAAGGCCTGCCCCACGCGCAGCCCCCCGATATCGGTGATCAGATTGCGCAAACCCGGTTTCATGGCAGACCCCTCACCCACGCGGCAGGAACAGGATCACCGCCGCCCCCGCCAAAGCCAAGGCCGCACCGCCCAGATCGGCGCGGTCGGGCCGGACACCCTCGACCAGCCACAACCAGACCAGCGAGGCAGCAATATAGACCCCGCCATAGGCCGCAAAACTGCGCCCGGCATGGCTTGGCGGGGTAAGGGCCAACAAATAAGCGAAGGCCGCAAGGCTGACCGCCGCCGGAAACAACCAAAGTGCGGAGGCCCCGCGCCACCAACTCCACACCGCAAAACAGCCAGCGATCTCGCCGAGTGCTGCAAGGGCATAGAGTGCTACGCTCATGACGGGTCGCGCCAGCGGTTTGCGATGGGATAACGACGGTCGAGCCAGAAGGCCTTCTTCGTCAGCCTTGTCCCCGGAGCGCTTTGGAAGCGCTTGTATTCGCTGATGTAGAGGAGGTGCTCGATCCGCTTGACTGTCGCCGGATCGAAGCCCTTGGCGACGATCTCGGCCACCGAGAGGTCCTCTTCCACCAGCCCGTGCAGGATGGCGTCCAGCACGGCGTAGGGCGGCAGGCTGTCTTCGTCCTTCTGGTTGTCGCGGAGTTCGGCCGATGGCGGCTTGTCGATCACGCGGGGGGCGATGACGGTGCCTGCGGGGGCCAGCATCCACGGGCGGTGGTTGGCGTTGCGCCAGCGGCAGACCTCGAACACGCGGGTTTTGTAGAGGTCTTTCAGCGGGTTATAGCCGCCGTTCATGTCGCCATAGATCGTGCAGTAACCCACCGCCATTTCCGACTTGTTGCCGGTGGTCAGCAGCATCTCGCCGAACTTGTTGGACAGGGCCATCAGCAGAAGGCCGCGCAGGCGGGATTGAATGTTTTCTTCGGTGATGCCAGGTTCGGTGCCTTCAAACAGCGGGCCAAGCGCCTCGCCCACCGCGGCCTGCGGGCCAGAGATAGGCACGGTATCCAGCTTGGTGCCAAGGGCGCGGGCGACAGCCTCGGCATCCTCCAGCGAATGCTTGGAAGTGAAGCGCGAGGGCAACATCACGCAGCGCACCGCGTCCGGCCCAAGGCCATCGGCAGCAATGGCCGCGACAAGGGCCGAGTCGACACCGCCGGAAAGGCCCAGCAGCACCTTGGGGAATCCGGTCTTGCGGCAATAGTCGCGCAAACTCAGGACCATCGCGTGATAGTCGGCCTCGTGTGGGTCGGGCAGCAGCGCCAGACGGGCGGGCTTGGCGCGCCAGCCTTCCGAAGTCTCCACAAAATCCAGATGCTCGACCACATGTTCGAACTGGGGGAACTGGCAGGCCAGCTCGCCGCCGGGGTTCAGCGCGAAAGAGGCGCCGTCGAAGACTTGATCATCCTGCCCGCCGATCATGTTCAGATAGACCAAGGGCAGCCCGGTTTCGACCACCCGGTTCAGCATCAACTGCATCCGCACCTCCGGCTTGCCGCGGTGATAGGGCGAGCCATTGGGGACCAGCAGGATTTCCGCGCCGGTCTCGGCCAAGGTTTCGCAGACATCGGGATGCCAGGCGTCCTCACAGATCGGAATGCCAAGGCGCAGGGGGCCGATCGGGATGGGGCCATGGATATCAGCGGGGGTAAACAGGCGTTTTTCGTCGAAAACGCCGTCGTTCGGCAGTTCGTGTTTCAGCACGGTCGCCGCGATCTGGCCGCCCTTCAGGATGTGATAGGCGTTGTACAGCCGCCCA
>CANBRQ010000313.1 GCA_947371955.1 Paracoccaceae bacterium
CCGGAGGAGGGGCTCGCCCCTCCTCCGGACCTCCACCGAGGATATTTGGACAAGTGCGAAAGGGGGAAGGGGCGTTGACTTTGCGGTGGCGGGGTCGCCAGATGCGGGCAGCTTGGAGGGTGCGATGACGCCGCTGGAGAAGGTCAAAGGGCTGGCGTGCTGGCAGGGTCCGGTGGAGGCTGTGCCTTTGGGCGGCGGCATAACCAATGTGAATTTCGTCGTTCAGGATGGGCCGCGCCGGGCGGTGGTGCGGATTGGCGATGACATTCCGGTGCATCAGATCCTGCGGTTCAATGAGCTTGCGGCCAGCCGGGCGGCCTTTGAGGCGGGGGTCTCGCCGGCCGTCTTGCACCATGAGCCGGGGGTTCTGGTGATTGACTTCATTCCGGGGCGCACGATGGCGGCGGCGGATCTGCGGCAGGATGAGGTGCTGGATCAGGCGCTGGATCTGGTGATCAAGGTGCACCGTGAGATGCCGAAGTATCTGCGCGGGGCCTCGCTGACCTTCTGGGTGTTTCATGTCATTCGGGATTATGCGCAGACGCTGCGCGAGGGGCGGTCGTCGCATCTGCAGGCCGTGCCGGGGCTTTTGGCCGAGGCGGAGGCTTTGGAGCGGGCGGTGGGGCCGATCGAGATGGTCTTCGGGCATAACGACCTGTTGCCGGCCAATTTTCTGCATGACGGCGTGCGGATGTGGCTGGTGGATTGGGACTATGCGGGCTGGGGCTCTCCCTTGTTCGACCTTGGCGGGCTGGCGGCCAACAACGGGCTGTCAGAATGCCAGGAGCAGCAGATGTTGCAGCGTTACTACGGGGCGCTGGATAAGGGGCTGATGCGGCGCTATCTGGCGATGAAGGCGGCGGCGGCCTTAAGGGAAACCATGTGGTCGATGGTTTCGGAACTCCACTCTGACCTCGACTTCGACTATGCCGCCTATACGGCGGCGAACCTTTCCACCTACCGTTCGGCGCTGGACGCCTGGCGCCAAGTTTGAGGATATCATGGAACTTCCCACCACCGCGAAAGCTGTCGTCATCGGCGGCGGCATCGTAGGCTGCTCGACCGCCTATCACCTTGGCAAGCTGGGGTGGAATGACACGGTTCTCTTGGAGCGCAAGAAGCTGACGAGCGGGACCACGTTCCATGCGGCGGGGCTGGTGGGGCAACTCAGGACCTCTGCCAATATCACGCAGTTGCTGGGGTATTCGGTGGACCTTTACAAGCGGCTGGAGGCGGAAACGGGGCTTCAGACCGGGTGGAAGATGAACGGTGGTCTGCGGCTGGCCTGCAATGCCGAGCGCTGGACCGAGGTGAAGCGGCAGGCGACGACGGCGCATTCCTTCGGGCTGGAGATGCATTTGCTGACGCCGAAAGAGGCGCAGGATTTGTGGCCCTTGATGACGATTGATGACCTTGTGGGGGCGGCTTACCTGCCAACCGATGGGCAGGCCAATCCGTCCGACATCACGCAATCCTTGGCCCGTGGGGCGCGGATGGCGGGGGTGAAGATCTTCGAGGATACGCCCGTCACGCGGATCATCGTGGAAGACGGTCGCATTCGCGGGGTGGAGACGCCGTTTGGCACGATTGAATGCGAGAAGGTGGTGATTTGCGCCGGTCAGTGGACAAGAGAGCTTGCCGCCACCGTGGGGGTGAATGTGCCCTTGGTCTCGGTCGAGCATCAGTACATGATCACCGAACGCATCCCCGGCGTGACGCCGGGTCTGCCGACGCTGCGCGATCCGGATCGGCTGACCTACTGGAAGGAAGACGTCGGCGGGTTGGTGTGGGGCGGCTATGAGCCGAACCCGAAACTGTGGGCCAAAGGCGGCATTCCGCAGGGCTTCCATTTTGAAACCCTGACGCCGGATTGGGACCATTACGAGCAGTTCATGGACAACGCGATTGCGCGGGTCCCCGCGCTTGCGACGGCGGGGGTCAAGCAGCTGCTGAACGGGCCGGAAAGTTTCACACCGGATGGGAATTTCATTCTGGGCGAGGCGCCGGAACTGGCCAATCTGTTCATCGGGGCGGGGTTCAATGCCTTTGGCATCGCCTCGGGTGGTGGCGCGGGCATGGCTTTGGCCGAGTGGGTGGCCAAGGGGGAGGCGCCCTATGACCTTTGGCCCGTTGACATCCGGCGCTTCGGCGCGGTGCATCGGTCTGTCGATTGGGTGCGGGCGCGCACGGTGGAGGCCTATGGCAAGCACTATACGATCGCCTGGCCCTCCGAAGAGATGAAGTCGGCACGGCCGACCCGTCGCTCGCCTTTGTACGCGCATCTGAAGGCCGCGGGGGCCTGTTTTGGCGAGAAGCTGGGGTGGGAGCGGCCGAACTGGTTTGCGGTTGAGGGGGAGGAGGCGGTGGATCGCTACTCCTATCAGCGGCCCGGCTGGTTTGATGCCGTGGGGCGCGAGCATAAGGCCGCGCGCGAGGCGGCGGTGCTGATCGACCAGTCTAGCTTTGCCAAGTTCACGCTGAAGGGGCCGGATGCCGCCAAGGCTTTGAACTGGATTGCAGCGGGGAATGTCGACCGGGCGGTGGGGTCGCTCACCTATACCCAGATGCTGAATGACCGGGGCGGGATCGAAGCGGATGTCACCGTGGCGCGGGTGGGCGAGGAGGAGTTCCATATCACCACCGGCACCGGCTTTGCCACGCATGACTTCCACTGGATCTCGAAGAACCTGTGTGGCGATTGCCAGTTGGTCGATGTGACCTCGGGCTTTGCCGTGCTGTCGCTCATGGGGCCGAAAGCGCGGGAGATTCTGGCGCGGGTTTGCCCGGATGATTTGTCGAATGAGGGCTTCCCCTTTGGCCGGGCGCATCGGATTTCGGTGGCGTCCTGCCCGGTGCTGGCGCTGCGGGTGACCTATGTGGGCGAGTTGGGCTGGGAACTGCATGTGGCGACCGAAATGGCCGTGACGGTCTATGAGGCGCTGATGGCGGCGGGGGTGGACCTGGGGCTGGTGAATGCCGGCTACCGAGCTATTGAGACGCTGCGGCTGGAGAAGGGCTACCGGGCCTGGGGCTCTGACATCGGGCCGGATCACACGCCGGTCGAGGCGGGGCTGGCCTGGGCGGTGAAGATGAAATCCGGCCTGCCGTTCAAGGGACGCGAGGCTTTGGCGACGCAGCTTGAGGGCGGGGTGAAGAAGCGGTTGGCGACCTTTGTGATCGATGATCCGGCGGTGATCCTGCTGGGCCGCGAGACGATCTACCGGAATGGGGAGCGGGTCGGCTGGCTGTCCTCGGGCGGGTTCGGGCATACTCTGGGCAAGCCGATTGGGCTTGGCTATGTGAGGCGTCCGGGGGTGGATGCGGGCTATCTGGCCGAGGGGGTTTGGGAGCTGGAGGTGGCTTCCGAGCGGGTGCCGTGCCGGGCCATGTTCGAGGCGCTGTATGATCCGAAGGGGGCAAGGGTGAAGGCGTGAGATTGCACGCGTGCAATGAGGGGTAAGGGGTTGATTCGGTTGGGGAATGGGGTGCGGTGTTAGGGGTTTGTTAAGGGGTATTGGGAGCGCCAGACCTACATGCAACTAGAGACCGCGCATCCGTATCAGTGGACCGAAGAGGCCGGGTTTCGAGTTAGGCTTGAACGAAAAGCCTCTGCGTTCGGCCAATTTTTCAACTGCGCCCGTATCCCAAAGAAACGACGGCATAGCAAACTGTATGGACCAAATTATGCAGTCATCCTCGTCATCTTCAAGTATTGGATCAAACCAGCATTTCTCTGTCTCGCTCCAAACGACGTTGTTGGGAAGCAATGATCTTAAAAATTGGGACGATTCT
>CANBRQ010000314.1 GCA_947371955.1 Paracoccaceae bacterium
CTGTCCCTGGCGCAGGCCCTGCGCGAGGCGATCCGGATCGGCACCCTGGCCGAAGGGACGCAACTGCCCCCGGTGCGCGACCTCGCCTGGTCGATCAAGGTGACGCCGGGCACCGTGGCCCGGGCCTATCAGATCGTCACGCAAGAGGGGCTCTTGCAGGCGACCGTGGGGCGCGGCACCTTTGTGACCGCCCGCGTGCCCCGGCTTGGGCCGGTTCCGCCTGCGCCTGCCGAACGTGACAACCGGCCCGTGGCAGGGCGGTTGGACCTGCGCTCTCCCAACTTGCCAGAGGTCGGGCAGTTTGCGGCACTTGGCGATGCGATGCGGCGGATTGCCGGAAAGATCGACGCGCACTGGCTTGATTATACAACACAATCTGGAGAATATCCCCTGCGGGCAGCAGTGTGCAACTGGCTTTCGTCCCGCGTGCTGGGATCGGTCGGGCCGCAGGACATCGTGCTAAGCCACGGCGGCCAAAGTGCCTTGTCGCTGATCCTGCAATGTTGCCTGCGTGGCGACCGGCCCGTCGTTCTGGTCGAGGACCTGTGTTATCCGGGCTTCCGCTATGCAGCGCGGCTTGCGCGGGCCGAGGTGCATGGCGTGGAACTTGACGCCGAAGGCATGGTGCCCGACGCGCTGGAGGCGGCCTGCCGCCGCTATGGCCCGCAGGTCCTGTGCCTGACGCCCGAGGCGCAGAACCCCACCACGGCCCGCATGTCGGAAGCGCGGCGTCAGCAGATTGTATCCATCGCCCGCAGGTACAATCTTCAGATCATCGAGGATGAATGCTACTCCGCCCGCTTCAGCGACCGCCCCACCTTGCGCGCCCTGGCACCCGAGCGGGTCTGGTACATCGGCAGCCTGTCGAAATCTCTCTCGGCAGCCCTGCGTTTCGGCTTCGTCGTCTGCCCTTCGGCGATGGGCGAGGCCGGGCGACTGGCGGCCCAGCAGGGCTATTTCGCCCTTTCGCAGCCGGTGGCGGCGCTGTGTCTGGACCTGTTCCAATCTGGTGCTGCCGAGGAGATCCGCGAGAAGGTGATGGCCGAATTCGCCGCCCGCAGCCAGATCGCGGTCAACATTCTGGGCGCCTATGACATCGGCTGGCAGTCGGGCCTGCCTTTCGTCTGGCTGAACCTGCCGACCGGTTGGCGCGCCTCGACCTTCGCACGGCGAGCGGAAGAGGCGGACGTGCTGCTGCGGCAGGCCGATCAATACGCAATGGTCACGGGCCGCGCCCCCAATGCCGTCAGAATGGCGTTGGCGGGGGATTCTTCGCGTGTAAGGTTGGAAGAGGGCCTGCGCCGTCTGGCCGGGCTGCTGGCCAGTCCGCAAAATGACATGGCCGTCTAGCGAAGGTGTGTTGCCCGCCAGACTCATACTGCGCTGCGGCGGAGAGGAGGGATTGACGTCAGCGACCGTGCACGACACTTTGATGACAGGGCAATCACGAGCAGTCAAAAAAGCCGCCCTCAAAAACGCTACACCACCCATCGTCATAGGGATATCATGGGACTTCAGTCCACGTTTCACGCGCCGCGTGGCGCCAATTTCCTCGGGTGGCGGGTCAGCCGCGCGGGCCGCACCGAGATTGTCTACGAAGATGGCGCCGCCCACCGTCAGGTCTTGCGCCTGACCGAAGCCGCCCCGGATGAGAGCCTTGTGGAGGCGATGCAACTGGCCGTTCTGAGCGCCCATGTCATGCCGTGCCTGCTGGACGAGTTGAAGAAGCGGGCGATTGCCGTAGAAAGCGGCATTCTTTAGCCCGGAATTTCGACAGAAGCCTTGCCAGAAGGCTCTGGCTTCATCAAGGTCACCGCAAAGGGGCTTGCGGCGCAACGCGCAAGCTGCTTGATTTGATCAAACGTTGAGCGAACACCGAAGCCAACACCGTATCTGACAGGGTGACTGATGTCCGAACCGCAACCGCGGACCCGCTTTTGGGGATCTGAGGCCGCAAGTGGCCTTGCCTTGATCAGCCCCACGGCGCTTTACGCCATTCTGCTGTTGGCCGCGCCTTTGGCCACCACGCTGATCTATTCCGTCTTCACCGATGGATACCTGACGGTCATCCCGCATTTCCAGCTGTGCAACTACTTCGGCGAATGCCACTCGCAGTTGCAGGACGGCACGATGGAGCCGCAGGCCTATCTGGGGGCATGGTCCGACCCGGTCGTGCTGTCGCTGATGCAACGCTCTCTGTTCGTGTCGGTGCTGGTGACGGCCACGACGGTGATCCTTGCCTATCCGGTGGCTTACTTTGTAAGCTTCAACGTCGATGCCTCGCGCAAGTCGCTCTGGCTGTTCCTGATCACCATCCCGTTCTGGACCTCGTATGTGATCCGGGTCTTTATGTGGAATGTGATGATCAGCCGGACCGGGGTGATCAACTCGGTGCTGGAAGGCCTGCACATCATCACCGATCCTTTGCAGATGAGCTTTACCATACAGGCGATGGTGGTGACCTTGGCCCATGCCTATGCGCCCTTCGCCATCCTGCCGATCTATGTGGCGCTGGAAAAGATTGACCGGTCCCTGCTGGAAGCCGGGCAGGATCTGGGCGAGACGCGGTTTTCAACCTTCCTGCGCGTGACGCTTCCATTGTCGATGTCGGGCGTGATCGCGGCGGTGCTGATCGTCTTCATTCCGGTCATCGGCGACTACATCACGCCGAACCTGATCGGCGGCGGCAAGATCCCGATGATTGCCAACATGATCGAAAAGCAGATGCTCAAGGCGGACAACCGGCCCTTGGGCTCCGCCATTGCCGTGTCGGCCATGCTGGTGGTGGGGCTGGTGTCCGTGCTGTTCCTGTTCCTCAACCGTCGCTATCTGATGGGGCAGAAATGAAAATCCCGGTCCTGCGCATCTATACAATCGCCTACCTGATCTTCCTGTATGCGCCGATCATCATCCTGCCGATCTTCGCCTTCAACAATTCGACGGCCGTGGCCTTCCCCTTGCAGGGCTTCACCACGCAATGGTTTTCCCAAGTTTGGGCCGACCCTGCCCTGCGTGAGGCGCTGAAGAATTCGATGATCGTGGCTGTGTCGACCTCGGTCCTGTCGACATTATTCGGCATTCTCGCCGCCCGCGCTTCGACCCGCTACAGCTTCCCGGGGTCCGGGCCTGTGTTGGGGCTGATCATGCTGCCCATGGTGCTGCCCGAGATGATCATGGCCATGGCGCTGCTGGTCGTCTTCCTGTCGATCGGCGTGCCGCTGTCCTTGTTCACGATCATCCTCGGCGACGTGCTGATCTGCACGCCCTTCGCCGTGGCGATCCTGACTTCGGCCTTCCAGAGCCTTGACCGGTCCTTGGAAGAAGCCGCGCAAGACCTGGGCGAGGGGCCGTTCTCCACCTTCTATCTTGTGATCCTGCCCTTGGTGATGCCCGGCATCATCTCGGCCTCGCTGATCTGCTTCACCATCTCGATTGACGAGTTCATCATCGCGAACTTCCTCGGCTCGGGGCAGAAGCTTTTGTCGACCTATATCTTCGGGCAGCTGCGCTTCCCGAAAAACGTGCCCAATATCATGGCCTTGGGGACCATTCTGGTGGGCGTGTCGATCACGCTCCTGTCCCTGGCTGAATTTTTCCGCCGTCGTGGCATAGCCAAGACCGGCGCCAAGGATACCGGAGGCTTCCTGTGACGTCTGACAAACCCACGATGATCGAATTCCGCGATGTGCATAAGTATTATGGCGACTATCATGCGCTGCGCGGGATCAATGCGACGATCAAGGCGGGCGAGTTCTTCTCGCTGCTGGGGCCATCCGGTTGCGGCAA
>CANBRQ010000315.1 GCA_947371955.1 Paracoccaceae bacterium
CATCCGGGATGCCCATCAGGGTGAAGAGCACGTAAGCCGGAACCGGATAGGCCACCACCTCCCAGAAGTTCACCGGACCTTTGCCCCCCTGCGCCTCCAAAGCATCCAGATGGCGCGCTACAATCGTCTCGATCTGCGGTGCAATCGACTTGAACCGCCGAGGCCCGAAGCAAGATTGAGCCACCTTGCGGATACGGGTATGGTCCGGTGGCACCCGCGCGGTCAGCCCCGAATAGGCGGTGAACCCGCCGTCTTTCAGCACCTTGCGCGCCGCCTCGCACATCGCCCTTGCGGGCTTCTGCGCGTTCTCGGAACTGAAGGTCTGCCAGTCGTCGAAGATCGCCTTGATGTCGTCATAGCGCGACGCGATCCAGTAGCCGGTCTCTTCATGGAAGAAAATCGGCTCCTCCTCGCGGAACGCTTTCCAGCGGGCATGCGGGCTGTTGAGGTCGAAAGGGTCATAGCCTTCCGACGGCTTGACGCCGTTGAAATCCTTCATGTCGTGCTCCTCCCGTGGGGGTGTCGGCGCTTCTGCGACCCCGACTCCTGTTGAGAATCAGGGTAAGGCCATTGGCTTTGGTTTTTCTTTGGCCCTTTTGACATTTTTCACCTCGGCCGCGACAGGTCACGATAAAGCGCCATGATTTCAGCACCTTCCGTTGCGCCGATTTGCGCCAAGGCCTGCCGGTACTGGCGGAATTGCCGGTGCATCGCGTCGACACGGCCCTGCGCCACGAAGATCTTCATCGCCTCGGCATTGGCCCCCTCGGACGCCGGATCAATCGCCAAAGCCTTCATGCAATGCTCCAGCGCCTCGCGACTGCGCTGCGACCGCGACAGCACCTTGGAGAAGTCATATTGCAGCTTCAGTGCCATTTCCCGCAGCCAGATGCGGCGCGGCATGCACCAATCCTCCTGCTCGGATTGAACATACTCCAGCGGCAGGTCCTCGAACAGATCGCCGGTGTAAAGCTGCTCGGCAGCGGCGTAGATGCGCAGGGCCGCCTCATCCTCACCCCGCTTGTAAAGCGACAGACCCCGGCGGCACAGTTGCTCAAACGTGTCAATGTCGATCCAGCTGCCCCGCGGCGGGCTCAGGCGGTAATACTCCCCCATCCGCACCACAGCCCCGGCATCCCCCAAAGTCTTGCGCAGCATCGCCACCGTATGGTGCAGCCGCGTGCGCTTGGTATCTTCCGACCAGTCCTCGGGCCACAGCAATTCGCCGATCCGGTCGGCATGGGCGCCTTTCTCGCCGCTTTGCAGCAGATAGGCGAACAAGGCCCGCGTCTTCTTCGGCGCGCCACCCTGGATGCGCCAATCCACCGCCCGGTTGCCGATGAAGACCTGCAGATGCCCCAGACAATGAATATGCCACCGCTCCGCCCCCGGCGGCGCGCCCAGCAAGGCCCGGGGCTTGGCCAGCCAAGACGGCGTCGCCCCCCGCGCATGCATCTGCCCGGTCCGCCGCCGTGCCCGCAGGCTCTCATAATCCGGCACCACCCGGCCCAGCATGAAGGACAACTGGTCATCCAGCAGCGCGCCATCCAGCAGGTCGGCGGGTATCCAGTACGGGTTGTCATGCAGACCCGACGGCGCCAGAAACTGCCGGTGCGCCCGGAAGGCCGCCTGCATCTGCTCCTCGATCGTCAGGTCCTGATTGTAGATGCTGACCACCGGCCGCCCCAGTTCTCGCGCCAGCCGGTCGGCCACGGCGCCCCAGCTTTCCAAGGACGTGGCCCCCTGCAAGTTGGCCACCGCCCAGCCCATATCCACCACCAGCCCGCCGGAGCCTTCGGCCAACCGGGGCCGCAACCGGGCAAAAACCTCCTCCGGATCGACGGGCGAGTGGTTCAGCGCCGACTCCTCCACCGGCAACCGGCGATCCGGGGGCAGGGCGGGCAGCAATTCGGCATCGTCGGTCAACAACACCGCCGTCTCCACATCCAGCACGCACCCCAGCGAGGCGGTCAGGAAGGCCGCATCGTCGGTGTCATAAAACACCGCCGCGTTGATCGCATCGGCAGGGACAAGACCGGAATGGGGCAGGGCGGTCACGGCAGACTCCAAAGCGCTGTCATCGGCGCTGAGCTTATCCCCACGCATGCCAATAGCCAAAGAAAAACCAAAGACCGTCGCGCTAGAGTGATTCTCAAGCTCCGGAACAGGAGCCGGGAGGGTTGTTTCAAAGACTGCAAGCCGCACCGCTGTGACCTGTGGTCGCAGTCAGCCACGCTCTGCCGTCTGCCCTTCATCACTCGCACAAAGGCGGAGTATGGCTGAGGGGGCGACATTCGACTACCTGATCGTGGGCGCCGGGTCCTCTGGCGCGGTGTTGGCCAATCGCCTGTCCGCCGACCCCAAGCTGACCGTCTGCCTGATCGAGGCCGGACCGCGCGACACCAGCCCCCTGATCAACATCCCCCTCGGCGTGATGTGGCTGACCAAAGACGCCAGGCACAACTGGCTTTACGGCTCGACCCCGCAATCGGCACTGAATGGCCGCAAGGTATCCATCCCACGCGGCAAAGTGCTGGGCGGCAGTTCCGCCATCAACGGCATGGTCTACATCAGGGGCCACAAAGCCGACTACGACGCCTGGGCCGCTTCGGGGTGTGAGGGCTGGGACTATGCCGCCCTGCTGCCCTATTTCAAACGGTCCGAGGCGAACCGGAACGCCGCCCTTGACCCCGCCTATCATGGCCATGACGGCCCGCTGACCGTCTCCAACCTGCGCGACGCCAACCCGGTGGATCACGATTTCATCGCCGCCGCAGGCCAGTTGCAACTGCGCCCCTGCGCCGATTTCAACGCGCCGGAACCCGAGGGGATGGGCCTCTACCAAGTCACGCAGAAAGACGGCAAACGCCACTCCACCGCCCGCGCCTTCTTGACCCCGGTCAAATCCCGCCCGAACCTGACGATCCTGACCGGGGCCGAGGTGCAGCACCTCACCCTGTTCGATGGCACGGCCACCGGCCTAACCCTGCGCCACCAAGGTCAGACCCAAAGCCTGCACGCCCGTGCCGAGGTGATCCTGTGCGCCGGTGCCATCGGCTCCCCCGATATCCTCTTGCGCTCCGGGATCGGCCCTGCCGCCCAGATCGCAGCCTTCGGTGGCACGGTTCACCACGACCTGCCCGGCGTCGGCCAGAACCTGCAAGACCACGTCGATGTCATGGTGATCTGCCAAAGCCGCGCCACCACGCCCTACGGCATATCGCTCAAAGCCCTGCCACGTCTGGTGCTGGACGCCTTGCGCTGGATCACCGGCCACCGGGGCATGCTGTCGTCCAACATGGTCGAGGCGGGGGGCTTCGTGCGCTCGCAACCCTCCGAACCGCGCCCCGACATCCAGTTCCACATCATCCCGGGGCGCAAAAGCCACCGGGGCCGGATGGTCGAATACGGCCACGGCGTCAGCCTGCACACCTGCGTCCTGCGCCCCGAAAGCCGGGGGTCGGTCACCCGCAGCAAGCCCGAAGGCCCGCCCGACATCGACCTTGGCCTCTTGACCGCGCCAAACGACATGACCCGCCTGATGCGCGGCGTTCGCATGGCCCGCGCCATCCTGCACCAGACCCCCATGGCCCGCCACGGCCTGACCGAAATCATTCCCGGCGAACACACCCAATCCGACGAAGCCCTAAGCGCCTATATCCGCGCCAATGCCCGCACCGTTTATCACCCGACGGGCACCTGTGCCATGGGCACCGGCCCGATGGCCGTGGTTGACCCACGCCTCAAGGTTCA
>CANBRQ010000316.1 GCA_947371955.1 Paracoccaceae bacterium
TTTCCGTCTTCCTTTTGTCTTCCTTGCGTCTCTACGCCCGGCAAGACCGCACCATGCCACAGCAAGCTCTGCGACTCATTAACCAAATCCTGCCTTTTTCCCCTCGCTCTCTCCAGATTTCCCGCCGGGGCGGGGCCGGGGGGCTCGAAGCAACCCGGCCGAGCACGCTCCGCCACAGCCTTCCCCTGCGCCGCGTCAGGCCTTAAGCTGACCCAAACCGGAGGCGCGGATGGCAAGACAACGGGGGATGATGGCGCTGATCGGCGCTTTGGCGGCGGGCAGCCTTTATGCGCTGGGCCAGTTGACCGAGGCGCACTGGCTGTCCGGCCGCAGCGCCTTGGCAGTGGCGGTGCTGGCGGGCGTGTTCTTCGGTGGACTGCTGGTCACCACAGGGCCCTTGGCGCTGCGTCGGTCCATCCTAGCGGCAGCGGGCGTTGCGGTCGGCGTGGCGGCCTTGGTCACATGGGCCAGCTTGCGATTTGCCGCACCCGAGGGGCTCGGGGGCTCGGGCCTCGCGCTGCTGTCGGCACTGACCCTCGCCAGCCTGCCCTGGCCCTTTGCGATTGCCGCCGCTGGGATGGGCTGGCGCGACTACCCCAGCCTTTTTCGCGAAAGCTGGAGCATCGTGGTCCGCGTCACCCTGGCCTTGATCTTCACCGGCATTGTCTGGCTGGTGATCTATCTGTCACAAGAGCTGCTTGGCCTCGTCGGTGTTCCGGTGATCTCTGTCATCCTGTCCTATGACCTGGCTCCTTGGCTGATCACTGGCACGGTTCTGGGCCTTGCGATGGCCGTCACCAACGAACTGGCCGATGTGCTGTCGCCCAACCTTGTGCTGCGGCTGTTCCGGCTGCTCGTGCCGGTGGTGCTGGTCGTGATGGCCCTGTTCCTGATCGCCCTGCCGCTGCGAGGCTTTGCCACCATCTTCGGCGCGGTCTCCTCCACTGCAGTGCTTCTGGCGATGACAGCGGTTGCCGTCACGCTGGTGACCTCGGCGCTGGATCAGGAGGATGCGCTGGCCGCGAGCTCCACCCTGATGCTGCAAGCCACCCGCCTGTTGGCCGCAATCACCAGTCTGCCCGCCGGACTGGCCGCATGGGCGCTGTGGCTGCGCGTCGCGGACCATGGCTGGACGCCGTCCCGGCTGATGGCGGCCTCTGCGGTGGGTCTGGGGCTCGCCTATGGTCTGGCCTATCTGGTGGCCAGCCTTGGCGGTCGCCAATGGCGGGAAAGGATACGGCAGGCCAACATCCTGATGGCGCTGGTCAGCATGGCACTGGCCGTGCTTTGGCTGTCTGCGCTGAACCCCGAGGCAATTGCCGCGCGCTCGCAACTGGCCCGCATCGCTGACGGGCGTGCCTCTGTGGCGGAGATTGACCTATATGCCCTGCAGGATTGGGGTCTGGCCGGGCAGGCCGCTTTGGATCAGCTGAAAGAACGCGCCAAGACGGATGCCCCGCTTGCCGCCCGTCTGGCGGCCCTGCAGGCGGGGCAGACGGAAGTGACGCCGGATCCGGCCGCCCTGCAAAGGGCATTGGCCGCAGCCTTGCCCCTGCAGCCACAAACCCCGCAGACCGAGGCGCTGCGCGACCGCATCCTTGCGGGTGCCTTTCCATCGGACCTGCAGGGCTGGCAGTCACGCTGCGACGCCCATCTGCCGCAAGGCGGGCCCGGCTGCGTGCTGGTCGTGGCCGATTTCCTGCCTGTCATATCGGGGGACGAGGCCATGCTTTTTACCCGCAGCAGCGACGGATTTCTGATGATCGAGGGCTTTGGCTTTGAGGGTGGCACCCTGACGCGCCACCCGGTCACCAGCTATGCCGGTGCGCTGCCCGGTGCCGAGGCGGGTGCCGCGCTGATCGACCAGTTGCAGAAAGCGCCGGCCGCCCTCGCCCCCCTGTCCCTGAACCAGCTTGTCTTGCCCGGACAGCCCGGTCTGGTCCTGTCACCCTAGGTCGCTGCTTCGGCGTTTGAGAGTTGTTAACACCTTGCCCGTAGCATCCCTTCCATGGAGGAAAGGCATGCTTGGATTGATAAATCGCTCGTTTCAATTCTTCTTGCGCGACACCTACGGGATGTCGCTGTGGGAGGCGGTGGCCCGACAGGCCGGCGTCAGCCCGGCGGGATTTGAATCGATGCTGACCTATGACGATGCGCTGATCGACCGGGTGATCGATGCGGCCTCGTCCATGTTGCGGCGTCCCCGCGATTCGCTGATGGAGGATATGGGGACCTATCTGGTCAGCCATGACCCCTTGGGCACGGTGCGGCGGCTTTTGCGATTCTCGGGCGGGAACTTTGCCGAATTCCTGAATTCGGTCGAGGAGTTGCCGGAACGGGGGCGGCTGGTGCTGCCCGAACTCGATTTGCCCTATCTGGACCTGTCCGATCTGGGCGGCGGCCATTTCCGCCTGCGCGTCATTTCGCAGCTGGCCGGGGCGGGGCATATTCTGATGGGGGTTTTGCGGGCAATGGCGGATGATTATGGGGCTTTGGTGCTGTTGGAACATCATGGGGCCGAGGGCGGGACAGAGGTGATCTCTGTCCAGATCGCCGATCAATCCCTGTATGAGGCGCGTCCCTTCAGCCTCGGCATGGTGGGCTGAATGCAGGCGCGGACTGAAACCACTGCCCTCTCCGTCCCGATGGAGGCGTTTGACCGGCTGATGCCCTTGCATGTGCTGCTTGATGGGGCAGGACGGATCGTCAGCTATGGGCCAACGCTGGCAAAACTGGTGCCGGAAGGAAGCCTGATCGGTGTTCCCCTGTTCGAGGCGTTCGAGGTGCGGCGACCCTCAGGTCTGGCCTCGATCGCCGATCTGACGGCGCGGGCCGGGGAACGGCTGCGGCTTGTGCTGCGGCGGGGCCTGCGGCCTTTGGCGTTTCGGGGCATTGCGATGCCGCTTCATCGGGGGTCAGAGGCGACAGGCGGACAGGGGGTGGGCATGATCCTGAACCTGTCCTTCGGCATCGGCGTTGTCGACGCCGTGCGCAGCTATGCCCTGACCGATGCCGATTTTGCGGCCACCGATCTGGCCGTCGAAATGATGTATCTGGTGGAGGCGAAAACCACCGCGATGGAGACGTTGAAGGGCTTTGCCCTGCGTCTGCAGGGTGACAAGCAAGCGGCTGAGACGCAGGCGATGACCGATACCCTGACCGGCCTGCGCAACCGCCGCGCCCTTGCCCATCTGCTGGAGCGGCAGATCAGATCCGGCCTGACCTTCGGGCTAATGCATATCGATCTGGATTTCTTCAAGGCGGTGAATGACACTTTCGGCCATGCTGCGGGCGACTATGTGCTGCGCCGGGTGGCCGATGTGCTGAACCTTGAAACGCGGGCCGGCGACATCGTGGCGCGGGTCGGCGGAGATGAGTTCGTGGCTGTTTTTCCCGAATTGACCGACGTGCGCGAGTTGGAAGGCATCGCGCGCCGCATCATCGAAAGTTTGTCACAGCCGATCCCGTTTGAAGGCAAGACTTGCCGGGTCTCTGCCTCGATCGGTGTCACGACCTCGGACTCCTATTCGGTGCCGGAAATCGCGCGGATGCAGCACGACGCGGACGAAGCGCTGTATGTCTCGAAACGGGCAGGGCGGGGCCGGGCGCATTTCTACAAGGCCGCCTCGCCCACGGTCCCGCAAAAGAACGACCGGCGCAGCGCGTGAAAGGCTGCTCTCAGCCGCCCTTCACGCGCTGGATCAGGTAGATT
>CANBRQ010000317.1 GCA_947371955.1 Paracoccaceae bacterium
AAAAACCCACCGAAGGGATTTTTCCCATAATGAGACAGCGGGAGCGCATGAAAATCTTCAGTGTTAACGTATGTTTTTCTGTTTTTCGTCTCAAGCTGGCGCGGCTTTTCTGGCATCGTCCCCTTGGAAACCCGCCTCGGCACGCCCGAAGCCGCCCCCGATTGTGTCCCGGGAACGCCGCTCCCTCAGGTGAAATTCGGCTGACCCTCAGCCAGAGCAGGCCATCTGCGCCTGCTGACCAAAGGTCACATAGCGCGCCCAGAAGGCATCGTCCTTGTCAGACTGCGACATGCGGACCTTCTGCGCCCGGTCGGGGTCCTTGAAGAAGGTCGCCGCCAGACGCTGGTCGCTGCCGCCCAAAGTGATGTCGGCCACCTGCTGGATGCAGGAACACAAGGTGCGGTTCGCCGCACTCCGGTTCGACTTCAGGCAGGCACCTTCAATCGGCCCGGCCGAAGCCATTCCGGCCATGCACATCAGTGAAAGGGCGGCAAAAGCGGCCCCGATCAGGATCTTGCTCATTCTTCTGCCTCATGCCGCAAGGTCAGGATCGCCTGCCTCGCTGGTTTTTGTTGACTGCATTGTAGCGATTCGGAAGACAATTTTCAACCCGGACAAGGGTTTGTGCGGGTTTCCGCTGGATTTTCACGATATGGCAGGACAGGGCGACGCGGGCCACAAGATGCTGTGCCCCCGGTCCACCCTAGCCCACCAGACTGCCCGCCGTCAGGCCCGAGACGATTCTGCGCTGGAACACCAGCACCAGCCCGACAATCGGCGCCGTCACGATGACCGAGGCCGCCGCCATCTCTTGCCAGGCCATCGGATTGATCATCGTCATCGCAACCGGCACGGTGCGCACATCGGCGCTGATTGTCAGCGTCAGGGCGAACAGAAACTCGTTCCACGAGCCGATGAAGGCCAGCAGTCCAGTCGTCACCAGCGCCGGCATCAGCAGCGGCAGGAAAATCCGCGTCACCACCACCCAGGGCGAGGCCCCATCCAATATCGCCGCCTCCTCAATCTCCACCGGCAGCCCACGCATGAAGACCGTCAGCAGCCAGACCGAGAAGGGAAGGGTGAACACCGTCTGCGCCACCACCATCGACCAGACCGTGTTGTACAGCCCCAGAAACCGCACCAGTTCAAACATCCCCGCCAGCACCGCCACCTGCGGAAACATCGACACCGACAGGATGCTGACCAGCAACATCCCCCGCCCGCGAAACCTGACCCGCCCCAAAGCATAGGCCGCCAGCACCGCCACCAGCAGCGAGGCCGCAACCACCACTGCCGCCACAAGAACCGAATTGACCAGCGAGGTCAGGAAGATCGGCTGCCGCAGAACCGAGCCATAATTGTCCAGATGCGTCACCTGTGGCCAGAAATGCAGCTCAAACTGGCCCTGATCGGTGGCAAAGCTGGTGATGAGGGTGAAATAGACCGGAAACAGGCTGGCCGTGACGATGACCGCCACGCACAGATAGAACCCCGTTGCCTTGACCCAGCGCATCCTGTCACCCCTCAAGACCCAGCGCCCCGCCTATACGGCGCGTCCAAAGGATTGGAAAGCGCACCCCTTCCCCCCCCTCGGGCTTCACGCTATACGCGGGCGCATGACCCAGCTTGATCGCATCCGCAACTTCTCCATCGTGGCCCATATCGACCACGGCAAATCCACCCTTGCTGACCGGTTGATCCAGTCAACGGGCACAGTCGCCGACCGCGACATGAAAGCCCAGTTGCTGGACTCGATGGATATCGAGCGCGAACGTGGCATCACGATCAAGGCCAACACGGTGCGCCTGAACTACCGCGCCAAGGATGGGCTGGACTATGTCCTGAACCTGATCGACACCCCCGGCCACGTCGACTTCGGCTATGAAGTCAGCCGTTCCATGCGCGCCGTCGAAGGTTCCCTGCTGGTCGTTGACGCCTCGCAAGGCGTCGAAGCCCAAACGCTGGCCAACGTCTACCAGGCCCTCGATGCCGGCCACGAAATCGTCCCCGTCCTGAACAAGATCGACCTGCCCGCTGCCGAGCCCGAGCGGATCCGCCAGCAGATCGAAGACGTCATCGGCCTTGACGCCTCCAACGCCGTCCTCATCTCCGCCAAGTCCGGCATCGGCATCCCCGACGTGCTGGAGGCCATTGTCACCCGCCTGCCGGCCCCCAAAGGCGACGCCGACGCGCCGCTGAAGGCGATGCTCGTCGACTCCTGGTACGACCCCTACCTCGGCGTCGTCGTCATGCTCCGCGTCATGGACGGCGTGGTCCGCAAAGGCGACCGCATCCGCATGATGCAGACCAACGCCGTCTACGCCATCGAAAAACTCGCCGTCCTCAAGCCGCAAATGGTCGACATCGCCGAACTCGGGCCGGGCGAAATCGGCATCTTCACCGCGCAAATCAAACAAGTCCGCGACACCCGCGTCGGCGACACCGTCACGCACGAGCGCAAGGGCTGCCTGGAACCGCTCCCCGGCTTCAAACCCGCGCAACCCGTCGTCTTCTGCGGCCTCTTCCCCGTCGACGCCGCCCAATTCGAAGACCTCCGCGACGCCATCGAGAAACTGTCCCTCAACGACGCCTCCTTCTCGACCGAAATGGAAACCAGCGCAGCGCTCGGCTTCGGCTTCCGCTGCGGCTTCCTCGGCCTCCTCCACCTCGAAGTCATCCGCGACCGGCTCGAACGCGAATACAACCTCGACCTCATCACCACCGCGCCCTCCGTGGTCTTCCACCTCTACATGAAAGACGGCGAGGTGCTTGACCTGCACAACCCCGCCGACATGCCCGACCTGACCTTCGTCGACCACATCGAGGAACCCCGCATCAAGGCCACCATCCTCGTCCCCGACGAATACCTCGGCGACATCCTGAAACTCTGCCAGGACCGCCGCGGCATCCAGGCCGACCTCAGCTACGCCGGCAACCGCGCCATGGTCGTCTACGACCTGCCCCTGGCCGAGGTCGTCTTCGACTTCTACGACCGCCTGAAATCCGTCTCCCAAGGCTACGCGTCCTTCGACTACGTCCTGTCGGAATACCGCGAGGATTTCCTCGTCAAGATGTCGATCCTGGTGAACGACGAGCCCGTCGACGCCCTCTCGATGATGGTCCACCGCGACCGCGCCGAGATGCGCGGCCGCGCGATGGTCGAGAAACTGAAAGACCTGATCCCCCGCCACATGTTCAAGATCCCGATCCAGGCCGCCATCGGCGGCCGCGTGATCGCCCGAGAAACCCTCTCCGCCATGCGCAAGGACGTGACCGCCAAATGCTACGGCGGCGACGCGACCCGCAAGAAGAAGCTGCTCGAGAAGCAGAAAGAGGGCAAGAAGCGGATGCGCCAGTTCGGGAAGGTCGAAATCCCGCAGGAGGCGTTTATTTCGGCGTTGAAGATGGATAATTGAGGGATGGTCCTGAAATTTGATCCAAAGAAATTGGATGAGCAGTACAACCTTGACAAAGAATCTATTGTACAAAACTGGTTCTTTGTTGGAGCCGAACTGACTAGGGTCAGGACCCATTGATCTGCTTGAGGCTGCCGTCGCCGAGTGATTCAAGGCTCCCAAGCTGAGGGGAGATCATGAGCAATTTATTCTGGCTGACGGACGAGCAGGTGGAGCGGCTGAGACCGTTCTTTCCGAAGAGCCATGGCAAGCCGCGCGTCGATGATCGGCGGGTTTTGAGTGGCATAATCTTC
>CANBRQ010000318.1 GCA_947371955.1 Paracoccaceae bacterium
CGAGGCGACCACGGATGTCTTCCTTGAAAGCGCCTTTTGGGACCCGATCACCGTGGCCTCAACGGGCCGCGCGCTGAAGATCAACTCCGACGCCCGCTACCGCTTTGAACGCGGTGTCGATCCGGCCTTCACGCTGGACGGACTGGAACTGGCGACACAGATGATCCTTGACCTCTGCGGGGGCGAGGCCTCCGACGTGGTGCAGGATGGCGCCCCCTTGGACGTGACCCGCGCTTACAAGCTGGACCCCGCCCGCCTGATCAGCCTTGTCGGCATGGACATCCCGGAAGCCACCCAACGCGCCACGCTGGAGGCTTTGGGCTTTACCCTGAACGGCGACATGGCCACCCCGCCGACCTGGCGCCCCGATGTGCTGGGCGAGGCCGATCTGGTGGAAGAGGTCGCCCGCATCGCCTCGCTGACCAAGCTGCAGGGCATCCCCCTGCCCCGCGTCAACACCGGTGTGCCGCGCCCGATCCTGACCGCGCTGCAAGTCAAGGAAAAGACCGCCCGCCGCACTCTGGCGGCACTGGGCTATAACGAATGCGTGACCTACAGCTTCATCGACGCCGAGGCCGCAAGCCTGTTCGGCGGCGGCTCTGAATCGGTGCGGATCGAAAACCCGATCTCGTCCGAGATGACCCACCTGCGCCCCGACCTGCTCCCCGGGTTGCTGCGCGCGGCCGCCCGCAATCAGGCGCGCGGCTTCGCCGATCTGGCGCTGTTCGAAGTCGGCCCCGCCTTCCAGGGTGGTGAGCCCGGCGAGCAGCAACTGCTGGCATCCGGCCTGTTGGTCGGCGCCTCGGCACCGCGCGACCCCTTCGCCTCGCGCCGCCCTATCGATGTGTTCGACGCCAAAGCCGATGTCGAGGCGGTGCTGGCCGCCCTCGGCGCGCCCGCTCGCATGCAGGTCAGTCGCAAGGTGGCAAGCTGGTGGCATCCGGGCCGCTCGGGCGCGATTGGCCTTGGGTCGACTGTGCTGGCGAGCTTTGGCGAGGTCCATCCCAAGGTGCTGCAGGCCATGGGCGTCAAAGGCCCTGCCGTGGCCTTCACCGTTTCCGTGGCTGCGGTGCCCACGCCCAAGGTGAAAACCCCGACGCGCCCGGCGCTGACCCTGTCTGACCTGCAAACCGTTGACCGCGACTTCGCCTTCGTGGTGGATGCCCGGGTCGAAGCCTTGACCGCCGTCAACGCAGCTTTGGGTGCTGACAAGGTGCTGATCGACAGCGTGAAGGTCTTCGACCAGTTCACCGGCGAGAAGGCCGAGGCGCAGATGGGCGCGGGCAAGAAGAGCATCGCCTTGACGGTCCGCCTGCAGCCCCGCGACAAGACTCTGACCGATGCCGATATCGAGGCCGTCTCTGCCAAGATCGTCGAAAAGGTAGCCAAGGCCACAGGCGGCAGCCTGCGCCGCTGACCCAGGAAGGCGGCGTCCCGGCGCCATCACTTCGCCCCGGCTGCAGGATGACGCCGCCTGCACCGGGTCGCTCCGCATCAAGGCGGGGCCAGCCCCGGACCCCGGAGTATTTGGTCAAGAAGCAAAAGCAGGAATAGGCCTTTTCCCGTTCACACTGGTCCAAATATCCACGGGGGTTTCTCAAGGGGGGGGCGTGCCTCCCCTTGAGGCGGGGGGGGTCTGGGGGGCAGCAGGCCCCCCAGCCGGGTCCGCCGAGCGTGTTACGGCTTGGGGCGGAACAGACGGGAGAACCACCCGCGCGTGCGGTCGCCGGCCTCTTGCACTTCGGCCAATGCCGGGTCGACCATGCGTTCCCAGAACTGCAGCCACATCCGGCGGATCATGAAGGCACCGGTCGCCATCAGGGCCAAGATCACCAGGTTCAGCCAGGGGAAATAGGTGTAGTCAGGACCCGAAACCTCGGTGATCCGGATCGCGTTGGGGTAGATCGACAGGATCGGCAGTCGCCAGCCGTAATGCGTCACCATCACCCATTTCGGCACCGCGTCCGAGGATTTGAGGTTCGATGCCACCGCCTGCAGGTTGGAACTGTCATACTTGAAATAGGGCGGCCAGATCCAGCCAGTGTCCTCGTTGCGGTAGACCATGACCGACCCGTCCGCGAAGGCCGCCGAGATAAAGCGGATGTCGCGGCTGTCCTTCCCCTCGGCGGTACCGGTATCGGGCGAAGCATAGAAGTACTTGTTCGCCCAACTGACGGTTGTAACGCGGTTATAGACCTCGGTGATGCGCACAACGTCGTGCTGGGGCAGCGTGTAGTGGAGGAACCCCGCCAGCAGCAGCGCAAGCACGCCCCAGATCGCCCATTTCACCTTGCGCATCCCAGTCTCCTTACGTGTGGTTCACGACATAGGCGATGACCACGATCAGCGCCACCGGGATCACATAGACCAGAACAACCAGCCGCCGCTGCAACCCGCGTTCATAATCGGCCATGCCTTTTTCGATATAGTCTTCCCGCAATCCCGCGATACCGCCCGCATCGAAGGTGTTTTCCAGTGTCTCGCGACGGACCGAGCGGACATAGGCCAGCACGATCCAATACACCACGCTCAGCCCAACGAACCCGCCGATGATCAGTTGCAGCATGACGACGCTCCCTTGCGAAGGCAGCTAACCATGATCTGCGCGCGGTTCAAGCAGGACCGCAGTTCAGACCGCAATGTTGTCGATCAGACGCACGCCCCCAATCCATGCCGCCGCCAGAAGGCGCAAGGGGCGCGACAGGTCGGTTGAAGTGTCCAGCGTATCGGCATCACGGAAGGTGAGGTATTCGACGTCCTCGAACCCCGCCGCGCGGATCGTCGCCTCGGCCTGCGTCAGAGCCACTTCTTGCGGGGCACCCGCGCGCAGGGCGGCACTCGCCGCACGCATCCCGGCATGCAGCGCCGGGGCGATCTGGCGCGCGCTGGCGGTCAGGCGCACGTTGCGCGAGGACATGGCAAGCCCGTCCGTCTCGCGAAAGGTCTCGCAGCCGATGATCTCGACGGGCAGGTTCAGGTCGGCCACCATGCGCCGCACGACTTGAAGTTGCTGCCAGTCTTTCTGGCCGAAATAGGCGCGGTCGGCGCGGGTCATGCCGAAGAGTTTTGTGACCACCGTAGCCACGCCGTCGAAATGGCCCTGACGAAGAGAGCCTTCCAGCGGAGCGGCTACACCAGCCACCGACACCGTGGTGGCAAATCCCTTGGGGTACACCTCATCCGGATTGGGTGAGAAGACTGTGTCCACCTGCAAGGGCGCAAGCAGGGCAGCATCGGCCTCTTCGGTTCTTGGGTATTTGGCGAGGTCGCTGGGATTGTTGAACTGCTTGGGGTTCACGAAGATCGTCACGATCACGCGGTCGCAGCCCGCCTTGGCTGCCTGCACAAGGCTCAGATGGCCATCGTGCAGCGCGCCCATGGTCGGCACCACGCCAACCGTCTGGCCTTGCGCCTTCCAACCGCGCACGATGGCGCGCAGGTCTGCCACGGTCCGCAGAATAGGAATCACGAGGCTTTCCCCGGCAGGACATCCGGGAAACCATGCTCCGGCCCCGGAAAGCGGCGGGCGCGGACGTCGGCGGCGTAGGAGGCTATGGCCTCGTCGGTCAATTGACCGAGGTTGGCATAGCGTTTCACGAACTTCGGGCGGAATTCGGTGAAGGTGCCCAGCATGTCATCAACGACCAATACCTGCCCGTCACATTG
>CANBRQ010000319.1 GCA_947371955.1 Paracoccaceae bacterium
AAACACCATCAGGGCCTCCTTGGCGGGCGGACATGGGGGGACTATCTAGTCGACAGGCCAAGCCCGAACCAGCCCGAAAGCCTCTGACATGAGCGACATCGACCTTGTGAAACTCTACTCCGGTCGCATTCTTGCGCTCGCCGCCGATATCCCGCACCTGGGCCATCTGACGGCACCAGCCGGCACGGCCAAGAAACGCTCCCCGCTCTGCGGCTCCACCGTGTCGGTCGATGTGGTGGTAAAAGACGGCAAAGTCGCCGATTTCGCGCAAGAGGTCCGCGCCTGCGCTTTGGGCCAGGCCTCGGCCGCCGTGCTTGGGGAAGTTGTTATTGGCCGCACCCTGCCCGAGCTGCAAGCCGCCCGCGCGGCCCTGTCCGCAATGCTGAAAGAGGCAGGCCCGGTGCCCGCCGCCCCGTTCGCCGGCTACGAGGTGCTGATTCCCGCGCGCGACTACAAGAATCGCCACGCCTCTATCCTGTTGGCACTGGATGCCACGGTCGAGGCCGTCCAAGCCGCGACGGCCCAGAACCTGCGGTAGGGTGCGTGATTTCACGCACCTAGCCTTTCCCGCAGCGATCCCCAAAAAGAGCCGCCGCACAACCCCTTGGGTCGGCGGCGGCAAGTGGCGTTTATGTCATGCGGGCTGGACAGACAGGCGCTTGGGGCAGCGCGGACCGGCATGAAACGCGGGCAGATTACGCAACGCCTGACAGGGTCAGGCCAAGAAACAGCACAAGAAACAACGTGACGACACCCAGCACATCCTCAAGGTCGGCAACACAGGCGGTCATCTGGCGAGCAATTCGAGCGAACATGGGCACCTCCGTTTCTGTTGCCAAATTGTTCTCACATCAGTCACCTTCTGTAAAGAACTTTATGAGAACATAAGAGAACAAACCATCAACCAACGGTTAACAACTTGATCGCCCGGTCCTGATCCAACAGCCACAACAGCATCCGTGCCGCTTTGCCCCGGGGGCTCTCCAGCGCGGGATCATCCGCCAAAAGCCGCCGGGCATCGGTTTGCGCCACGGCCATCAACCCCGCCTGCCGCTCCATATCCGCCATGCGGAAACGCGGCAGCCCAGACTGCGCGGTGCCGATCAAATCCCCGGCCCCGCGCATTGCCAGATCCTCCTCGGAAATCCGGAACCCATCCTCGGTGTCGCGAATCACCTTCAGCCGACGCTCGCCACTCGCCCCCAAGGGCGCCTGATACAGCAGCAGGCATGTCGACTCCGCTGTGCCCCGCCCGACCCTGCCGCGCAACTGGTGCAGCTGCGCCAGCCCGAAAATCTCCGCCCGTTCGATCACCATGATCGAGGCGTTGGGCACGTTCACCCCCACTTCGATAACGGTTGTCGCCACCAGCACCTTCGTCTGCCCTGAGACGAATCGCGCCATCGCTGCGTCCTTCTCGGCATTTGGCATCTGGCCATGCACCAGCCCCACAACATCGCCCAAAGCCGCCCGCAAGGCTGCAAACCGCGCCTCGGTGCTGGCATAATCCAGCACTTCCGAATCCTCGACCAAGGGGCAGACCCAGTAGGCCTGCCGCCCCTCGGCCACGGCCCGGGTCAGATGACCCACCACCTCCTCCATCCGGCTGTCGGAAATCAGCGCCGTCTTGATCGGCTTCCTTCCTGCAGGCTTTTCATCCAGCACCGAGACATCCATGTCGCCATAGCTCGCCAAAGCCAGCGAGCGGGGAATCGGCGTTGCCGTCATCACCAGCACATCCGCCGCCTGCCCCTTCGCCCCCAGTTCCATCCGCTGGGCCACGCCAAAGCGGTGATGTTCATCCACCACCGCCAGCCTAAGATCATGGAAAGCCACGTCTTTCTGAAACACCGCATGAGTGCCCACCAGAATATCAATCGTCCCCTCGGCGAGGTCCGCCAGCTTGCCCGCCCGCTCGGACCCCTTGTCGCGCCCCGACAACATCTCCAGCCGCACGCCCGCCAAGGCCGCCAAAGGCTGCAACCCCTCAAGATGCTGGCGCGCCAGAATCTCGGTCGGCGCCATCATCGCACCCTGCCCGCCCGCCTCTACCGCGATCAGCAGGGTCAGAAAGGCCACCAAAGTCTTGCCCGCCCCGACATCGCCCTGCAGCAAACGGTTCATCCGCAGGGCTGATTCCATGTCCAGCGCAATCTCGGAAACCGCCCTCCGCTGCGCCCCGGTCATCTGATAAGGCAGCGAGTCCAATACCTTGCGTTGCAACACCCCTGTGCCGACGCTGGACCGCCCCTTGCCCTTTCGCAACGCGGCTCGCGCCAGGGAAAGCGTCAACTGATGGGCGAAGAGTTCGTCGTAAGCCAAACGCGCCCGCGCCGGGGCCTCGGCCATCAGGTCCGCCACCCCTTCCGGCGCATGAACCGCCGTCAAAGCCGCCCGCCAATCCGGCCACCCCTCTCGCGCCTTCAAAGGCCCGTCGATCCACTCACCCAGATCCGGCGTCCGCGCCAAAGCCCCGGTCAGGCCCTTGACGATCTGCTTTTGCGTCACCCCCGCCGTCAGCGGATACACCGGCTCATAGGCCGGCAGCGCCCCCGCCTCCTCGATCCGCAGCACGTGATCGGGGTGGACCATCTGGCCAACCCCATCAAACAATTCAATTTTCCCTGAAACGACGCGGCGCTGTCCGGTGGGCAGAAGCTCGCGCAGGTACTCGGTGCGGGCGTGGAAGAACACCAGTTGAAATTCCACGGCCTCATCGCGCACGTTGATCCTGTAAGGCCGGCCCTTCTGCCGGGGCGGAAGATGCAGGCCCACGTCCACCTCCACCGTCACCGTCGCCGGAGCGATCACATCGCGGATCGAGGCCTTCCGGCTGCGGTCCACCCCGGAATGCGGCAGCAGGAACAAGAAATCCTTCGGCCGCTCCACCCCCAAAGGGGCGAGCGCCTTGACGGTCTTGGGCCCGATTCCCTCCAGCGTCTCCAGACTGGCGAACAGCGGGAACAGAACTTCCGGACGGCTCATGAAAGCCCTGCGAGGGCGATCCATGTGTCTTCGTCGATCAGCTTCACGCCCAACCGTTCCGCATCCTTGGCTTTGGACCCCGCCCCCGGACCCGCAATCACCAGATCGGTCTTGGCAGAGACCGAACCCGCGACCTTGGCCCCCAAGGCCTCCGCCCGTGCCTTGGCCTCAGCCCGGCTCATCTTCTCAAGCGTGCCGGTGAAGACGAGGGTTTTTCCTGCAATATCAGAGGCCACCTGCGCCCGCGCGGCCACCGGCTGGATGTTGAGTTGTGCGACCAGCGCATCAATTGCCGCCCGTTCGGCCGGATTGCGGAAGGCATCAACGACGCTTTGCGCCAGAACCGCGCCCACGCCATCAACAGAGAGAAGGTCATTCCAGGCCTCATTCGCAGGCTCCGCCACGGCCATCGCCGCCTCAAAAGGGGCCCATGTGCCGTAGTGGCGGGCAATCACCCCCGCGGCGACCTCGCCGACATGACGGATGCCGAGCGCGAAGATCAGCCGATCCAGCGGGATGTTGCGCCGCACTTCGATTGCGGCAAAGAGGTTGGTGACAGATTTCTCGCCAAGGCCATCGCGATTCTTAAGTTTTTTCAAGGGGCTGGCGGCGTCTCTTGCAGCAAGCGTGAAGATGTCGGCAGGCTGCTTCACCGGCAGG
>CANBRQ010000320.1 GCA_947371955.1 Paracoccaceae bacterium
AACCCGATCGACGCCTCGTCTCGCGCCGCCCAGAACGGCACCTCCGCACCGCCGGTCTCGGATGAGGTCTTCTATAACGTGATGGACGTGCTGGACGAAATCGCTGGCGAAACCGGCAAGACCGTCGCACAGATCGCGCTGAACTGGGTGCTGTCACGCCCGACCGTGTCTACTGTCATCATCGGCGCCCGCACCGAAGCGCAACTGCGTGAGAACCTTGGCGCTGTGGGATGGCATCTGACGGCTGATCAACTGGAACGTCTGGACGCGGTCAGCCGTCCACCCTTGCCCTATCCCTACTGGCACCAGAGCGGTTTCAGCCGGAACCCTGCGCCAGTCTGACCCAAGGGCGCTCTGCGGACCCGGCTGGGAGGGTTTCACACCCTCCCAGACCCTCCCGTGGGATATTTGTGCGCAGGTTAAAAGGGCAAGGGGTGCGGTTGTGAGTGTCAGCCCAGAACCACAAGGGCATGACGCTTCTTTCCCGCCGTCAGTTTGAGCGGTTCGGCCAACTCGCCAGCGCCGATGCGTTGACCGGCATCCAGCACCACCTCGTCATTTAGCTTGGCGCCGCCTTCGGTGATCAGCCGTTTGGCATCCTTGCCGGTGGCCGAAAGGCCCGCGCGGACGAAGAGTTGCGCCACGGTAATGCCATCTGCCAATTCCGTGGGCGACAGGGTCAGCGTGGGCAGGTCATCGCCGACGCCGCCTTTCTCGAAGACCTCTTTCGCCGTGGCCTCTGCCGCAGCCGCCGCTTCGGCCCCATGCAGCAGGATGGTGACCGCGTTGGCCAGCGCGATCTTGCCCACGTTGATCTCGGACCCCTGCAGCGCGCCGAGGCGGTTGCATTCGTCGATGTCCATGTCGGTGTAAAGCTTCAGGAAGCGGCCCACGTCGGCATCGGTCGTGTTGCGCCAGAACTGCCAGAACTCGTACGGGCTGAGCAGGTCGGCATTCAGCCAGACCGCACCGTTCTGCGACTTGCCCATCTTCTTGCCGTCGCTGGTCGTCAGCAGGGGCGAGGTCAGGCCGTAAACCTCATGCTCCACCACGCGGCGGGTCAGGTCGACGCCGTTGACGATATTGCCCCACTGGTCGCTGCCGCCCATCTGGATCAGGCAGCCATAGCGGCGGTTCAGTTCCAGAAAGTCATAGGCCTGCAGGATCATGTAGTTGAATTCAAGGAAGGACAGGCTTTGCTCGCGGTCCAGCCGCGATTTCACGCTTTCGAACGACAGCATCCGGTTGACCGAGAAATGCTTGCCGATGTCGCGCAGGAAGCCGATGTAGTTCAGCCCGTCCAGCCATTCGGCATTGTTGACCATGATGGCATCCCGCGCCCCATCGCCAAAGGCGATGTAAGGCGTGAAGGCGCGCTTGATCCCGGCGATGTTGTCGTCGATCTGGGCATTGGTCAGCAGGGGCCGTTCATCGGCCCGAAAGGATGGATCGCCGATCTTGGTGGTCCCGCCGCCCATCAGCACGATCGGCTTGCCGCCGCATTTCTGCAGCCAGCGCAGCATCATGATCTGGATCAGCGAGCCCACATGCAAGGACTTTGCCGTGGCATCAAAGCCGATATAGCCCGGCACCACCCCGGCCAGAAAGGCCTCGTCCAAAGCCTGATAATCGGTGCAGTCGGCCAGAAAGCCGCGTTCGATCATCACGCGCATGAAGTCGGATTTCGGATGGTAGGTCATGGTGCCCTCATTTACTAAGCTAGGCATTAAGGTATCAGGTCTATAGCGGGGGTGGGCATGAAGGGAAAGATGGAAGCGCCGCTTTGGGTCTTGGGAACCATGTCGGGCACCTCGCTGGATGGGGTGGATGCGGCGATGGTCTTAACCGATGGGGTTCAGGTGCTGGACTTCGGCCCCGATGCCTACCGGCCCTATACCGAACAGGAACGTGCCACGATCCGCAGCGCCTTTGGCCTTTGGCCCGGCGACCCCGGCGTTGAAGCCGCCGCCGAGGTGGTCGAAAGCGCTCATGCCGAACTGATCTCGCGCTTTTCGGGGGTCGCACTGGTGGGCTTCCACGGCCAGACCCTGGCCCATGACCCCGGCGGGCGCGGCACGCATCAGACCGGCAACGGGGCGCTGCTGGCCGAGGCTTTGGGGTTGCCCGTCGTCTGGGATTTCCGCACGGCGGATGTGGCGATGGGCGGGCAGGGGGCGCCGCTTGTCCCCTTCTTCCACCACGCGCTGGCCCGCCGCATCGGGGCTCCCCATCCCTTGGCGATCCTGAACCTCGGCGGCGTTGGCAATGTCACCTGGATCGACCCGCGCCATGCCGAACCGGAAAGCCCCTTAGCCCTCCTCGCCTTCGACACTGGCCCGGCCAATGCGCCCCTGAACGACCTGATGCTGCAGCGGCAGGGCAGGGCGCAGGACGAGGGCGGCACATTGGCCCTGTCCGGCACCCCGGACCGCAGCGTGGTCGAGGCCTTCCTGAACCACCCGTTCTTCTACCGCATTCCGCCAAAATCCCTTGACCGCAACGCGTTTGATCTGCTCGCGGCAGTCAGGCACCTGACCGACGCCGACGCGCTCGCCACCCTCACCCACTGCGCTGCAGCCGCCGTCGCCAAAGGGGCCGAGCACTTCCCCACCCCCATCAGCCAGCTTCTCGTGGCTGGTGGCGGACGCCACAACCTTGCCCTGATGCAGGCGCTTGGGCAGTACCTGCCCAACGTCGCCCCGGTTGAGACCCAAGGCCTGAACGGCGACATGCTGGAGGCGCAGGCCTTCGCCTATCTGGCCGCCCGCGTCAAAGCCGGCCTGCCCACCTCGTGCCCTTCGACCACCGGCGTGCCCGCCGCCGTTGGGGGCGGCAAGATCAGCCTGCCCTGATCCCCGTTGGGTTTTTCGCCTCTTCCGTTGCCCGAAGCCCTAGGCCTTTTGGATAGACCATTTCCCGGATGTCCCTTTGGGCTCTCCCTTTGCAAGGCAGCATCGAAAGGCGATTGCTCATAGCACTTCCCGTCATTGGGTGACCCGAACTCACGCGAGGTCACACAGACAATGACAGGAGACCAACTGATGAAGCATCCCTTTCTGACCCTCGCGGCGATCGCCCTGGGCAGCCAACTTGCCATGACGACCCCTCTGCTGGCTGACATCAAAGTCGACCAGCCGGACCTGACCACGGCGCAGGCGGCGACCGATGTTCAGGCCGCGCCCAGCAACGAGACCACGATCAAGTCCGATGAAGACAAGGTTAAGTCGGAAGACGACGAGTCCACGACCGAAGACGACAAGACCAAAACCGAAGACGACAAGACCAAGACCGACGCAGACACCTGCACCTGTGACAAGGAAAAGGCTGACAAGGCTGCCGCCGACAAGGAAGCTGCCGACAAGGCCAAGGCGGATGCCGATGCCAAGGCCAAGGCCGTCGCCGACGCCCGCGCTGCCGCCGCCGCCGCTGCCGAAAAGGCCAAGGCTGATGCCGAAGCCAAAGCCAAGGCCGTCGCCGACATCCGCGCCGCCCGCGCCGCCGCTGCCGAGAAGGCCAAGGCGGGTGCCGAAGCCAAGGCCAAGGCCGTCGCTGAAGCCCGCGCCAAGGCACAGGAAGCCGCTGCCGCTGC
>CANBRQ010000321.1 GCA_947371955.1 Paracoccaceae bacterium
ACCTCATGCGCGTGTTTCTGGAAGACGTCGATGAAGAGCCGCCCGATGGTCTTGCGCTTCACTTCTGGGTCGGAAACCCCCTCCAAAGCACCAAGGAACAGGGCGCTTTCATCGGCATGGATCAGAGGAATGTTGTAGGTGTCGCGGAACATTTTGAGGACCTGCTCCGCCTCACCCAACCGCAACAGCCCATGATCTACGAAGACGCAGGTGAGTTGATCACCGATCGCCTCATGGATCAGGACAGCCGCCACGGAAGAATCCACCCCGCCCGAAAGCCCGCAGATCACCTTGGCGTCGCCCACCTGATCCCGGATTTTCCTTATCGCCTCTTCGCGGTAGGCGCCCATCGTCCAGTCGCCTTTGAACCCTGCCAGCTTCACGAAATTCTCGTACAGCCGCGCGCCCTTGGGGGTGTGGTGGACTTCCGGATGGAACTGCACCGCGTAGAAATGCCGCGACACATCGGCCGTGATGGCGAAAGGCGCATTCGGAGAGGTGCCGTAAACCTCGAACCCCGGAGCAATCTTCGACACATGGTCGCCGTGGCTCATCCAGACCTGCTCGTCACCTGTCTCGAACCAGCCCTCCAGCAGCGGCAGGTCAGCGCCCGCCGTCACGTAAGCCTTGCCGAATTCCGCCGTCCCATGCCCGCCTTCGACATGGCCGCCCAGCACATGCATCATCACCTGCTGACCATAGCAGATGCCCAGGATCGGCACGCCAAGGTCAAACACCCCTTTGGGCGGCATCGGCGCGCCGTCCCAGTAGACGGATGCAGGCCCGCCCGAGAAGATCACGGCCTTGGGCGCGAAGGCGGCCAGAAAGGCCTCGTCGATCTTGTTGTAGGGATGAATCTCGCAATAAACATTCAACTCCCGCAGGCGGCGCGCAATCAGTTGCGTGACCTGAGAGCCGAAGTCTATGATGAGAAGGCGGTCATGATGTGCTGTGTGGGTCATGCGCCCGCGTAGCTTTTGACGGCTGAAATCGCAAGAGGGGGAATCACCCGGGCCCTTGGCCTATTCGCCGAAAAGTGCGGCGTGGCGGGCAAGGATGCGGGGCCAGATCGCCGCCACGTCCACGCCTGTGATGCCAAATTGCGTGGCAAGCACTTCAGCCAGCTCATCGGGCGCGTTCAGCAGCGTCTTCTGGACACCAGCGCCCGAGGCCAGCCGCACCACCCGGCCCAGCAATGTGACGGAATGGTCCGGGTGCATCCGGATCGCCTCGGCGTTCAGGACGAAGTACGAGTCCGGGTCGGTTTGCAGCGTGGCGTTCTGGCGCAGGAACAAGGCTTCATCCGCCGGTGCGTTCAGGAAGTCGAACGACGTGAGCGAACCGTAAGCATGGTTGTGAAATCGCCAATACCCGTCGGGCAGATGCTCCAGCCGGAACTCCAGCGCGGCGTCGCGGTGCAGCCCTTGCACCAGCGGAACAGGCGCGCGCAAGGCATCGCCCAGACCCAGATCGCAGAGCCAATCCTGCTCCAGTTTCACGATCAGCATCAGATGGTTGCCAAGTGCCGCATCGCCCTTCTCGCGACGGTAGACGCCCGCCGTGCAGCGCTGTACGTCAAAGCCCAGTTCCGCCAAGGCCCAGCCCAGAAGCCCGTTTGTCTCATAGCACCAGCCACCGCGACCCCGGGTCACCAGCTTGTCGAAGATCCGTGCCGGGTTCAGGTCCAGCGTCACGCCCTGCTGAATGTCCAGACCCTCATAAGGCACGGCGAACGCTTGCGCCCGGTGGACAGCGTGCAGCGTCTCCACCGTCGGGGGCAGGGGGCCTTGCAGCCCGATCCGCCGCAAATAGGCATTCAAATCCATCGCAGTCTCCTTATCCGCATCCTAGCCGGGCTTATCCCGCCGGACAGGTCGTTTCCGGCATGGGTCCATGTCGGTTTTGGAGCGCAAGCGGCGCAAACGGGGAGCCTTCCGGCAGCCTTTACCGCCATAACGGGCGAAACTTTCGAGGAGCGGATCATGAGCGATACGGGTGCAGGGCGCAGGGTGCGGGGCGGTGGCGGGGCCACGCGCCGGGCCGAACGGACGGCTGTCAGCTTCGAGACCGCGAAGTTCATCCAGCGCAACATCCCGAATTTCGAGATCCTGAACGAAGAAGCCCTGCAGATCATCGAATGGAACGCCGAAACCGTTCTGGAAGAGATTGGCGTGAATTTCGTGGAAAACGAAGCCGCCCTGCAGCGCTGGCGCGATGCCGGGGCCGATGTGAAGGGCGAACGGGTGCATATTCCACGGGGTCTGGCCCGCAAGCTTTGCTCCACCGCGCCCAAATCGTTCACCCAGCACGCCCGCAACCCTTTGCGCAATGTCGACATCGGTGGCCGCAATCTGGTGCTGGCCCCGGTCTATGGCCCGCCCTTCGTGCGCGATGCTGAAGGTGGGCGGCGCTATGCGACCATCGAGGATTTCCGGAATTTCGTGAAGCTGGGCTATATGTCCAAATGGCTGCACCATTCGGGCGGCACGGTTTGCGAACCGACCGACATCGCGGTCAACAAGCGCCACCTTGATATGCTGCTGGCCCATATGACGCTGTCGGACAAGCCCTTCATGGGCTCGGTGACGGCACCCGAGCGGGCGGCCGATTCGGTCGAGATGGCGAAAATCCTGTTCGGCGCGGATTTCGTCGATCGGAACACGGTGATGGCCAGCCTCATCAACATCAACTCGCCGATGACCTTCGACGGCATCATGATGGGCTCGCTGGAGGTTTATGCGGCGGCGAATCAGGCGGCGATTGTCTCGCCTTTCATCGTCGGTGGTGCGATGGCGCCGGTCACGGTGGCGGGCACGCTGACGCAGGTGCTGGCCGAGGTTCTGGCTGGGGTGTCCTATTCCCAACTGGTTCGGGCGGGCGCTCCGGTGATCGCCGGGGCCTTTGTAACCTCGATCGACATGAACTCGGGCGCGCCGACCTTCGGGACGCCAGAAGCAGCACACATCACCTATGGCACCGGGCAACTGGTGCGGCGTCTGGGGCTGCCGTACCGCTCAGCCGGGGCCTTCTGCGGGTCCAAGCTGCCGGATGCGCAAGCGGCTTACGAATCGGCGAACTCGCTGAACATGGGGCTTCTGGCCGGCGTGAACTTCATGCTGCACGCTTGCGGCTGGCTGGAGGGCGGCTTGGTGTCGTCTTACGAGAAGTTCGTGATGGATGCCGACCAGTTGGGCACGCTGCACCATCTGGCGCAGGGCGTGCATATGGACGTGAACGGCCAGGCGATGGATGCGATCCGCGAAGTGGGTCCGGGCGGCCATTACCTTGGCTGCGAACACACCCAGGCCAATTTCAAGACGGCCTTCTGGCGGTCTGACCTGTTCGACTTCAAACCGTTTGAGACCTGGGCCGAGGAAGGCTCGCGCGATACGCAGACGCTGGCGTCCGAGCGGGTGAAGAAGATGCTGGGCGATTACGTGCAGCCCAGCCTTGATGAAGGCAAGCAAGAGGCGCTGGAGGCCTATGTTGCCACCAAGAAAGCCTCGATGCCTGACGCCTTCATGTAACGACGTCCAACCCCTCTCCTCCTGCAAGGCCCCCCTTGGTCTTGCAGCCTAAGGCCCG
>CANBRQ010000322.1 GCA_947371955.1 Paracoccaceae bacterium
CGAGGCGCATCCCACCCCCCATTTCGTCACCGCCCCCGGCAAGGCCCTGTCCGGCCCGCAGTTGGGCTATGTGCGGGGCCCCGAGCAACTGGCGCTCAAGGAAGACGGCTCACCCGCCCGCATCGACAAGGCCTTTACCTGGGAGAACCCCTTCTCCGCCCACGGGTTGATGCACATGCTGATACCCAACGCCCATGCGGGCGACCCTTACCGGATCGACACGCTCTTCCTCTACATGGCGAACATGGCGTGGGATTCGTCGATGAACACCACAAAGGTCATGGAGATGTTGACCGACAAAGGCCCGGACGGCGAATACATCATCCCGAGGATCATCTACTCGGACGCCTATGCGTCAGAGATGGTGGCCTATGCCGATCTGATCCTGCCAGATACGACCTATCTGGAACGCCACGACTGCATCAGCCTGCTGGACCGTCCGATTTCCGAACCCGATGCCGCAGGTGACAGCATCCGCTGGCCCGTGACCGAACCTGACCGCAATGTGCGACCGTTCCAGTCGGTGCTCTTGGACCTTGGCGCAAGGATGGGTCTGGCGCCGATGGTCAACGCCGATGGCTCACCGAAGTTCAAGGACTACTCCGACTATATCCAGAACCATATCCGCCGCCCCGGCGTTGGGCCGCTGATCGGGTTTCGCGGCGCGGATGGCGGCAAAGAGGGCAGGGGCGAGGCCAACCCCAACCAACTCGCCGCCTATATCGAGAACGGCGGCTTCTATCAGGCCCATGTCCCCGACGAGGCTTTGTTCTACAAGCCGTGGAACATGGCCTACCAGAACTGGGCCGTTGCGACCTCGTTCTACGAATCCCCGCAGCCTTACCTTTTCAGCATCTGGTCCGAGCCGATGCGCAAGTTCCAGCTTGCGGCGGAAGGCCACGGCAACATTCAGCCCCCCGATCACCTGCGCGAAAGGCTGAAACAGGCGATGGACCCGCTGCCGGTCTGGTATCCCCCCTTTGGCGACTTGGAGGCCGCTGGCTGGGGTTACCCTGTCCACGCCCTGACGCAACGGCCGATGGACATGTACCACAGCTGGGGCAGCCAGAACGCGTGGCTAAGGCAAATCCGGGGGCAGAACTTCCTCTATATCCCGACCAAGATCTGGGAGGCCGAAGGCTTCAAGGACGGCGACTATGCCCGCGTGATCTCACCCAACGGCGGCATTACAGTGCCTGTCGCCCATATGGCCGCGCTGAACGAGAACACCGTCTGGACCTGGAACGCCATCGGCAAACGCAAGGGGGCATGGGCGCTGGATGACGGGGCGAAGGAGGCCAATCAGGGCTTCCTGTTGAACCACCTGATCTCCGAACTGCTGCCGGAAAAGGGCGACGGCCTGCGCTACTCCAACTCCGACCCGGTGACGGGCCAGGCCGCCTGGTTCGACCTGCGGGTACGCATCGAGAATGTCGGCCCGAAAGCGCATGCTTCGCCGGACTTCGAGCCGATCCCCCGCGTCGTGCCACAAGGCACCTTCCGCGCTGAAAAGGACAAAGCATGACCCAGCTTCCCACCCATACCGAGAAGAAATTGGGTCTGGTCATAGACCTTGACACCTGTGTCGGTTGCCAAGCCTGTGTCACCGCCTGCAAGGGCTGGAACGATCAGGGGCAGGGCCTGTCCGATCAGGACCCTTATGGCACCGACCCTTCGGGTGCCTTCCTGAACCGTGTTCACACGTATCAGGTGCAACCCGAAGAGGGCACCGCCCAGATCATCGCCTTCCCCCGCTCGTGCCTGCACTGCGAGGATGCGCCTTGCGTCCCCGTCTGCCCGACCGGGGCCAGCTACAAGCGGGTGGAAGACGGCATCGTGCTCGTCAACGAAGACGCCTGCATCGGCTGCGGGCTATGCGCATGGGCTTGCCCTTATGGCGCGCGGGAGTTGGACCTCGCGGCAGGGGTGATGAAGAAATGCACCCTCTGTGTCGACCGCATCTATAACGAGAACCTTCCCGAAGAAGACCGTGAGCCCGCTTGCGTGCGGACCTGCCCGACCTCGGCCCGCCATTTCGGCGACTTCGCTGATCCTGACAGCAAGGTCTCCAAACTGGTGGCTGAGCGGGGGGGCTATGACCTGATGCCCGACCTGAAAACCAAGCCGACCAACAAATACCTGCCCCCGCGCAAGAAGGACCGCCCGCAAGAGGCCTCGGTTCTGGCGCCTCTGCTGGACATCAAGGCCACCGGCTTTGCCGGTTGGCTCGACAAAGTCCTGGGGAAGATCTGATGCATCCGGCACCTTCCGTCATCGCCTTCACCGTCTTGTCCGGAATGGGCTTCGGCCTGCTGGCGTTCCTCGGGCTTGGCCTGCCCGCGCCCGAGGGCTGGACGGCTTTCTTCCACTGGGGTCTGGGCTATGCCCTTGCTGTGGGCGGCCTCTCCGCGTCCACCTTGCACTTGGGCAACCCGCAACGGGCGCTGAAGGCCTTCTCGCAGTGGCAAACATCCTGGCTCAGCCGCGAGGCTTGGGCGGCGGTGGCGACCCTGCTGATCCTCGCTCCGGTGGCGCTGTCGGATATCTTCGGTCTGGGTCTGCCGCGCACGGTGGGGCAGGTGGGCGCGCTGCTGGCAGTGTTGACCGTTTTCACCACCTCGATGATCTATGCCCAGTTGAAAACCGTGCCACGCTGGAACAGCCCTATCACCCAAGGCTTGTTCTTCAGCTTCATGGTGACCGGAGGCGCCATACTGTCCGGCAACGGCAAGATAGCACTTGCCGGCTGTGCGCTGACCGCCGCTGCCCTGGTGACCGCCTTTGCCATCGGGGACAAGGCCTTCGGCAAAGCGGCACAGACCATCGGCACCGCGACCGGGCTGAACCGCGTTGGCTCCGTCAAGGTCTTTGAACACCCCCACACCAGCCCCAATTACCTGATGCGCGAGATGATCCACATCGTCGCCCGCAAACATGCTGAAAAGCTGCGCCTGATCGCCCTCGCGGCCAGTGCCGTCCTGCCTTTCCTTCTCCTGCTCCTCCCCGTCAGTCCCGCGCTCTTCGCCGTCATTGCCTTGATCCACCTGACGGGTGCCCTCACCGCAAGATGGCTCTTCTTCGCCGAGGCCGAACATGTCGTAGGCCTCTACTACGGCCAACGCTGACCCGCCTTTCATACTTGCCCAAATATCCACTGGGGTTGCTCAAGGGGAGGGGTGCCTCCCCTTGAGGCGGGGGTGCGGGGTGATGAGCGCCCGGAAAACCTTCCAGTGGAAGGTTTTCAGCGAAGAACGCCGCGCGGAGCCTTGCGCGGCTTGGGCCCCCGCCGCCTCCCCCGGGGCCAAACGCAACGGGCCGAGGCTTGCGCCCCGGCCCGTGCCATATCCTGTCCTTGAAGCCTTATTCCGAGAAGATCGACTTCTTGTGCGTCCCGTTCGGGACCAGCAGGGCACCGATCACCACGGTCACCAACGCGATCGTGATCGGATACCAAAGGCCCGAGTAGATGTTGCCGGTCTGGGCCGAGATGGCCAGCACCAGTGCCGGAAGCAGGCCGCCGAACCAGCCGTTGCCGATGTGGTAGGGCAGCGACAGGCC
>CANBRQ010000323.1 GCA_947371955.1 Paracoccaceae bacterium
AATATCCGCGGGCGGGTCTGGGAGGGCAGCCGGCCCTCCCAGCGCCAGCCAAGCACCCCACGGCCCACAGCATGAGCGCCCTTCACCTCGCCGGTCAAACCTACCACGGTCGCAAAGGCACCGTCGTAAATGCCTTCCGCTACGGCGTCGACTTCGTCCTGCTGGATGCCGAGCATGACAGCGGCCCCACCCTCTTCTCCCGCAACCGCGCCAACCTCGCAGCCCTGCACGACACCGATCATGGTGGCGCACCCAAACAGGGCAGGGGCCCGGCCTGGGTCCGGGATGTCCTTAGGCAACACAACCTCCCCCAACCCACGCGCATCCGCCTCCTCGCCCAGCCCCGCCTTCTGGGCCATGTCTTCAACCCGGTCGCCTTCTGGCTCTGCGAGGATGCCCACGGCCTGCGCGCCTTCATTGCCGAGGTGACCAACACCTACGGCGACCGCCATTCCTACCTCTGCCACCGCGCCGATCTTGCGCCCATCACCGCCGAAGACCACCTGACCGCGCAGAAAATCTTCCACGTCTCGCCGTTTCAAACCATCTCCGGCGGCTACACCTTCCGCATCGACCTGCGGCCTGATCGCCTCAACATCGTCATCGACTTCACCACCGGAACCGAGGGCCTGATCGCCACCCTGACCGGCCGCCTCAAACCCCTGACCAACGCCGGCATTCTCACGGCGCTGGTCCGCCGCCCCTTCGGCTCCCGCCGTGTTCTCGCCTTGATTCACTGGCAAGCCCTGAAACTCTGGGTCAAAGGCGCCGCCTTCCGCTCCCGCCCGCAGCCCCCCACATCCGAGGTCTCCTGATGCTCCTGACGCTTGCCACAGTTCTCGTAGCCCTCATCTGCGCCGTCGTCCTTGCGGCCCTGCTTCTGCCCCGCATCATCGGTTTCCGCACCCAGACCCTGGCCGACTATACCGGCAAGGGCCCGCAGTTTGACCCGCGCACCCACCTCAACGGCCCGATCCTGTGCGAGGGCGTCCTCTACGGCCCCTTCGGCCGCGTCTCCTCGCGCTTCGTGGCCAAGATGCACGGCACATGGGACGGCAACCGCGCCACCCTGACCGAGGCTTTCACCTACGATTCCGGCAAGCAACAGAACCGCGAATGGCGCCTTTCCCTTTCCAACGACGGCACGATCAAGGCCGAGGCTGATGACCTCGACGGCCCCGGCATCGGCCACTCCCAGGGTCCGGCCTGCGAGATGCACTACCGCATCCGCCTGCCAGCCGAGGATGGCGGCCATGTGCTGGATGTCACCGACTGGATGTACCTCATGCCCAACGGCACCATCATGAACCGCAGCCAGTTCCGCAAATTCGGCATCAAGGTCGCCGAACTCATCGCCACGATGCGGCCGATGCCGCAGACCGTGCCGGCATGACCCTCACCGGCAAACGCTACTGGCTGGTTGGCGCATCCGAGGGTCTCGGCCTCGCACTCGCCCGCCAGATGCATGCTCAAGGCACGCTTCTGATCCTCTCCGCCCGCAACGCCGCCAAGCTGGAGGAGGTCTGCGCCACCCTCCCCGGCAGCATCGCCGCTCCCCTCGACGTGGCCGACAGCGAAGCCGTAACCCGCGTGGCCGCCGAGATCGGCCTGATTGACGGCCTGATCTGGCTCGCCGGTGTCTACTGGCCGATGCCCGCCCAATCCCTGAACGCCGACCATTTCGTGCAAATGTGCGACGTGAACTTCACCGGCTGCGCCCGCGTTCTGGGTGCTGTCCTGCCCGCCATGGTGGCCCGTGGCTCTGGCCACATCGTCCTGACCGGCTCCCTCAGTGGCTTCCGGGGCCTCCCCGGCGCCATGGGCTACTCAGCGTCCAAAGCCGGGGTCATGGCGCTCGCCGAGTCGCTCTACGCCGACCTGCGCGGCACCGGCATCCGCGTGCAACTCGCCAACCCCGGTTTCATCAAGACCCGGTTGACCGCGCTCAACACCTTCAAGATGCCCTTCCTGATGGAACCCGAAGCCGCCGCCGCCGAGATGATGGCCCTCATGGCCAGCACAGCCTTCAAGCGCAGCTTCCCCATGGTCTTCTCATGGGTCTTCCGCCTGTCACAATTCCTGCCCGACTGGGCCTATTACCGCCTCTTCGCGCCAAAGAAATAGCACTTCCGGCACATCAGCCCGGAACCTGCAGACAAGCCATATAGAACCCGTCCATTCCGCCCCGCTCCGCCCAGCAATCCGGCCGCAGCCGCAACCCGCGCTCGCCCATCCACGCCGGTTCAATCCCTGCAATCTCCGGCCGCAGCATCACCAAGCCCTCATGCCGCGCCAAAGCAGAAGCCACCTGCGCCTCCCCTTCATCCTGCAGCAGGCTGCAGGTGCAATAGACCAGCCGCCCCCCCGGCTTCAGAAACCCCAAAGCCCGGTCCAGCAACCGCGCCTGCAACTCCACCAACCCCGGAATATCGCTCGCCTGCCGCAGAAACGGCAAGTCAGGGTGGCGGCGAATGGTCCCGGTCGCCGAGCACGGCGCATCCAGCAAGACCGCGTCAAACTTCGCCTCAGGCTCCCACTGCAACGCATCCGCTGTCACAACCTTGGCCTTCAACCCCGTCCGCGCCAAATTCTCCCGCAGTCGCGCCAGCCGGGGCCCGGATATATCCAGCGCCACAACCTCCGCCCCGCCATCCGCCAGTTGCAGCGTCTTGCCCCCCGGCGCCGCACACATGTCCAGCACAGCCAACCCCGAGACATCCCCCAGCATCCGCACTGCCAAAGCCGCCGCAGCATCCTGCACCCAGAACGCCCCCTCCACAAACCCCGGCAAAGCCGAAACCTGCCCCCCCGCCGCCAGCCGCAGGCTGCCGGTCGGCAAGACCTCCGCCCCCGGAATCGTCTCCGCCAAAATCCCAGCCTTCAATGTCAAGTCCACCGGAGGTGTCCCAGCCTGCACCTCCTCCATCCGCCCGACAGCCACCTTGCCAAACCTTGCCACAACCGCCGACCGCAACCACCCCGGCATCCGCTGCACCGGCCCGGCCACCACCACCGGCGGCACGAACTTCCGCAGCACCGCGTTGATCATGCCCGCCAGCCCCTGCGTCTCGCGATCCCGCCGCGCCAGTTCGACGGCCGAGTTCACCACGCCATGCGCGGCCCCACCCTCCGCCAATTCCGTCACCGCCAACCGCAGAATGTTCAACGCGGCCAAGGGCGGCTCCTTGTGCATATGCGCGCCCAGCATCCGGTCAATCGGCTCCGCCTGCCGCAGCACCGCGCTTGCCAACCTTTGCGCGCGCGCCTTGTCCCCAGGCGACAACCCCGCCAGCGGCGCATCCCCCTGTTCGGCCAGCGACAGCCCCTTTTCCAGCACTCCCCCCAACAAAGCCAAAACCGCCCGCCGCGCCGTCAAACCCTCTGCCATCACTCGCCCTTGTCCCTCGTTCCCTGCGTCCTATAGAATAGCCCATGCAATGCCAAGGAGCGGCCCATGTCCGACGCGACCCCCGACGCAACCTTTGACACCCCAGTCAAAGACCTG
>CANBRQ010000324.1 GCA_947371955.1 Paracoccaceae bacterium
ACGCGCGGTTTACCATGGCTCTTGGGAAAGAACGGTTCAAGACGCGCCATTTGCACGTCGGTCAGCCAGAACAGATTGCTCATTGATCGGTCTCCTTACGGAGCCTGAATCACGCGGCGGCAGCAAGATCAATGGGTCCTGACCCTAGCGAAGGCACTGACACGGTCCTGTCCTCGATCAGCTACTCGCTCGGTGCAAACGTTGAGAATCTCACCCTGTTGGGTAGTGCGGCACTGAACGGCACCGGGAACGCACTGGCAAACGCGCTGGCCGGTAACGCAGGCGCTAATGTGCTGGATGGTGGCGCTGGCAATGACACATTGGTGGGCGGGGCGGGCAACGATACCTATGTCGTGGACAGCGCCAATGATGTGGTGACCGAAAGTTCTGGTGAAGGTACGGACATTGTCAAATCCTCCGTAAGCTACGCGCTCGGTGCGAATGTTGAGAACCTCACCCTGACCGGCAGCGCCGCCATCAACGGCACCGGAAACGCGCAGGACAATATTCTGATCGGGAACGCGGGGGCCAACACATTGACCGGCGGCGATGGGGTAGACACGGCGTCCTATGCCAGCGCCACTGCGGCAGTAACGGTGAGCCTCGCGGTGACGGCGGCGCAGAATACGGTTGGGGCGGGGACGGATACTCTGGCCACGATTGAGAACCTGACGGGGTCCGGCTTTGCGGATAGCCTGACAGGATCGGCTGCGGCGAACCTGATCGACGGCGGGGCTGGCAATGACACGATCACCGGCGGCGCGGGGGCGGATACGCTGCTGGGCGGCGATGGGGATGACGTCTTCCTCGTGGGCGTCATCGCGGATTTCGCGACGGGTGAGGTGGTCACTGGCGGCGCTGGCGCGGATGAACTGCGCTTTGCTGCGACGGCTGCGGGAACGCTGGTGCTGGGGGCGGGCGTGGATGTCGAGCGGGTGGCGCTGGTCACTGGCAGTGTGGGCTTGGGCCTCAATGCATCGGCGGTTCTGGCAGGCCTGACCATGATTGGTAACGCGGGGGCCAATGCGCTGATCGGGACCGGGTTTGCGGATACCTTGGACGGTGGCGCGGGGAACGATAGTCTGACCGGGGGTGCCGGTGCCGATGTCTTCACGATTGGCGCGGGGACCGATACGGTCACCGATCTGGGAGCGGGCGATGTCCTGACGGTAGCCTCGGGCGCCACAGCCAATGCCACGCTGGCTGCGGCATGGACGGCGACAGCGGCGACCAGCAATAGCGGCGTGGCCAACCTGACCTCTGCAGGGCTTACGGTGGACCTCTCAGCGGTTACGGGCGGCACGGCAGGCTTCAAGGTGACCGATACAGGCGGAGCGACCTCGTTCACCGGGTCGGCTTTGGCCGACAGCCTGACCGGCGGCAGTGGCTCGGATACTCTGGTAGGGGGCGCCGGGAATGACACCCTAGTCGGTGGGGCTAGCAATGACATTCTGACGGGCGGGGCTGGCAACGACATCTTCATCGTAGCCTCTGGTACCGACACGATCTCTGACCTCGGAGCGGGCGACGTCGTGAAAGTTTCGGCGGGGGCGACGCTGAACGCAACACTCGCGGGCGCTTGGACGGCGACGGCAGGCACCAGCAATGCCGGGGTGGCGAACCTGACGACCAGCGGTCTGGCGGTGACCCTGACGGCGGCGACGGGGTCTGTGGGCTATACTGTAACAAACAGCGGGGCCGCGACGACCCTGACAGGCTCGGGTCTTGCCGACACGCTCGTGGGTGGCTCTGGGGCTGACAGCCTTCTGGGCGGGGCAGGCAATGACAGCCTGAGCGGTGGACTGGGCGATGACGTGCTGACCGGCGGAGCTGGGAACGACACCTTCGCGGTCGGCTCTGGCACGGACAGCGTCCTCGATCTGGGTGGGTCCGATATTCTGGTGATCTCGGCGGGTGCCACTGCCAACGCCGCTGTCACCACCGCATGGACAGCGACGGCAGGCACAATCAATGACGGGACTGCAAACTTGAGGACCGCGGGCCTGAATGTCAGCCTGAGTGCCGTCACAGGCGGCACACTGGGCTTCACGGTTACCAACACGGGAGTTGCCACCACTCTGACCGGCTCGGCGCTGGCAGACACCCTGCTGGGTGGCGCGGGCAATGACACGCTGGTGGGCGGGGTGGGCAACGACAGCCTCATCGGTGGCGCGGGCAACGATACCTTCACGGTTGCCTCGGGGACGGACACGATTTCGGACCTGAGCGGCAGCGACATCATGACCGTGGCGGCAGGGGCTTCGGCCAACGCAACCGTCACCGCCGCTTGGACGGCGACCTATGGCACAAGCAACACCGGCATGGCCCTTGTGACGACCTCAGGCTTTGCCGTGAACCTCGGCGCGGTAACAACTGGGACTGCGGGCTTTATCGTCACCAACACCGGGGCCGGGACAACCTTGGTGGGGTCGGGCCAAGCCGACACGCTGCGCGGTGCAGACGGCGCTGACATGCTGCTTGGCGGCGCGGGAAACGACAGCCTCGACGGCGGGCTGGGCAACGATAGGCTCACGGGCGGCGCTGGCAACGACACCTTCAGAGTGGGGTCTGGGACGGACAGCATCACCGACCTCGGAGGCTCGGATGTCCTCGTTATCAGCTTCAGCGCCACAGCCAATGCCACGGTTGGCGCAGCGTGGACCGTCACCAGCGCCAGCGGCAACGCCGGGATCGCAACCCTGACCACAGCAGGCCTTGCCGTGAACCTGAGCGCGGCTTCAGGACCCAACGGCTTCACGGTGACCAACACCGGCGCCGCGACGACCCTGACAGGATCGGCACAGGCAGACACCCTCCTTGGAGGCACCGGGAACGACACGCTGCTGGGCGGGGCGGGCGATGACCGCCTGACGGGCGCCGGTGGCAATGATACTTTGACAGGTGGTGCAGGAGCAGACACCTTTGTGTTTAACTTCCTGACCGGTGTGGACCATGTGACAGACTTCACCTCTGGCGCCGACCACCTCGCATTGGCCCGATCGGTGATGGCAGCGATTGGTACCACAGGCACGCTGAGCAGCGACGCCTTCTGGACCGGCACCGCAGCCCACGACGCAACGGACAGGGTCATCTACAACGCCACCACCGGCGCGCTGTCTTATGACGCCGACGGCAACGGCTCAGGTGCCGCCGTCCAGATCGCGGTGCTGGATGGCCACCCGGCGCTGGCCTACACCGATGTGCTGGTGTTCTGAGAGCGAAGGCCAGCTTTTCACGCTCCCTGCCCTGTTTTCGGGTTGGGGGCGTGGCGGCGAGGCTCTGGCGGGGGTGTTTTTGCTTGTTGGAATTCACACAAGTTTGGAAAGCGGCAACGAACGCGGCAATTTCTTGGAAGCCCAAATGCAAGAAGCCCCGCGAGAGCGAGGCTAAGTGTTTGATACTGTGGCGCTTTGAACTGGTTGCGGGGGCGCACAACCACCGTAACTTGCCAGCAACTTTCTGTATCTTGT
>CANBRQ010000325.1 GCA_947371955.1 Paracoccaceae bacterium
GACCCTTTTTGCGTCCGCGCTGTTGCCGTGCGTGCCATATCAGTTCCCGATCCCTGTACTCGCGGTCTCGACGCAGCGCCGCAACGCCAGGCAGATCGTGACCAATTTGTTGTTGGCCCGACGCAAGGCCATGGTGTTCTCGACGTAGGCTTGAGCCAGGGGACCAACCGTTTTCGGGCGGATGGTCGACTCTACTTCAGGGCTGAAGACCTCACTTGGCATTGACCTGAGGGGCTCGGGTCGCTGCGTGCAGCCGATCAAGCACACGGAGAATGTCAGGGCTGAGAGGATCGTTGTAGCCCGCTGCAACCTGGAGGTCCCTCCCCATATCAAACTGATCCTGCGTAAGTTCCGCATTATATTCATGAAGTCTTTCAGTCAATGCTACGGACAGTTTCATATCAAAGATTTCTTGCTGAAGATCATCTGATCTTTTCGCGGAATCTCGCAGCTTGATCGTTTGATATGCCAAGGCAGCGCCTTCGAGGACGATGATCACCACCATGAGCGCGGTGACGAAGCGGCCGATCGTTTTCAGGACAGGGAAATATTCCAAGATTATGCGCTCCTTTTCTCACTCCAGATTGTCCATGACGCGGAAGCGTTCCCGCCAGACACACTGGGTTTCGCCGCCAATCGTTGCGTGCAGCGAGCCCACGACGAAGCCTTTCATCCCGGCAGCAGGCGGGAAGATCACTTCGACCAGACCAGGGTCGGACAGAATTGGATCAACGGCGCCAGTCACCTGCAGACCAGCCCTGCCAAGCACGGCATGAAAGATTGCGGTGTTCAGGGACTTGGGCTGCAAGTCGCTCTTGCGCACGCGCACCAGCACCCGAAGCGTCGTGTTCTCGGTGATCTCGTCTTCCCTCAAAGCCATTCTGCGGCCCTTTCTCTCGATACCCACGAACCCGGCTTTTCCGCGTCCGAGAAAATTCCATCCGCAAGGCGGATCTTCCAAAGCCCGTCCCTGGTAATCTTGGCGACGATGACGGCGTCATAGCGCTTGCCTGTGCCGGCCAGTCCGAAGCTCAGGCCGACATCGGCAAAGCCCTGGACCACGGCCTGCCCTGCCCCGATCAGGCTGAAATTCAGCACCTGATTGTCGAGCGTGCCCGTTACCGGCAGGGTGACAGACGTGCCGGATGCCTCGAGGCTGTAGCTGATCGAGGACACAAGCTGGCCTTTGGCCGGAGCCGAGCCCACCGCGGCGAAGCTGAAATCAAGGGTGCCGGCCCCCGAACCGATGGCAGGGGTAACCGTGGAGCCTGTGCCCACGAGGCTGTAGGAGATGCTGAAAGCACCCTGCCCCACCACCACGATGCCGCCTTGTGCGGCCAGGCTGAACGGCAAGCTCCCGACGCCAGTACCGGTTGCCACAGCCTTGCCTTGGGCGGAGAGCGTATAGGCGAGGCTGGAACCAAGCGAACCAACCACGATGGCCTGACCCGTGCCAGACACCGAGAGGGGCAGCGAGACAGCGCCCACACCATTGCGGACGGTGTTGGAAACGCCGGGTTTGACCGCGATAGTTGCCGAGGCCCAAGACGAGGTGGTGATGTTGTTCGGCACACCCGAGACGTTGTAGACCCATGCGGGTGGGTCATAGGCGCCGGTGGCGTTGATGTTCTTGTAGCCGACCGTGGTAACCGCAAGCTGCGACTGACCAGCAAAACCAGAGACGGTCTCAAGCTGCGTCAGCTCTGCGCCGGGAACCAAGGTGACCCCGGTGAGACTGCTGACAGCGGCGGTTGCAGCCACAAGGTAAAAGACGCCGTCGGTGACAGACGTGATGCTTGCCGGATCCGGCGTCGAGGAATCAGCGGAACCAGCTTGGCCAACCGCCACATCGAGGAAGCTCGTGCTGTCGACACCGCGCAGAACCACCACCACAACTGTGGTGGAACCCACCCCAGATGACGTCGGGTTGGACGACGTAATATCCACCGAAGTATCCGGGGTACTTCCCATTCTCTTGCGAGCGACCAGGAAGTTCACGTCGTTGGTGTCGTCGAAGATCAGGTTCGGCGAGAACAGCGTGGACCAGCCCGACTGGATCCCCACACCGCGGTCAATGCTGGTGCCAGACGTGCCGACGATGACGACAACTTCGTCGTTCTCGGCGATGGACATGCCGGTGAGCGAGACCGTCGTAGAGGCGTTGATCCTGGCCCAGGCATCGCTCTTGTGGCTGACAACGGTGACCGGCGAGAACCAACCGGCTTGACCCGTGGCTGCGCCCGTAAACGAGAGCGTGCCTCCTCCGCTGCCGTTGTTGACCGGCAGGCTGCCCCCGGCTGGGGCTTGGAGGATCGTCTGGTGCAGACGTGTGAAGGTCGAGCCGGCCATGCGTTATGCGTCCCAGACTTCAAAGATCAGGGCGCCATAGGCGTCGTTGGCGGTGGCGTTGTTCGGGCCGCCGCACTTGATGCCGGTGGACGCGAGGACCGTTTCGACGCCGTAGGCGGCATCCCAGTTGTAGGTTGCCCCGGAGGTGAGACCGGTGATCGTCATGACCATTTCCTGGGTCACAAATGCGGTTGCCACGGCGGTGTTCTTCAGACCGCCGATAGGCGCCTGACGGCAGACAACCGTCGAGCCATCGAGCACGCCCAGGAGGATCGAGGGGAACGTCGTGGCGCCATGCACCGTGCAGGCGATGCGAACCGTCACCGCTCCCGAGGAGGGAGCGGTGAAGCTGCAGCGCAGGTTGGTCGTGTCGAATGCCGTCATGGCCAAGAGAGCCGTGGTGGCATAAGTCACTGCCGTCGCCGGGTCATAGTTCTTGACGGCGCGGATGCCCATTACGCACCGCCTGCCGTGATGGTGAACCCGGTAATGTTGATCTGTTGACCCACGGTGAAGACCGCGTTGTCGAAGGTCAGATCACCGCCGCCGCCAGAGACCGTGCAGGTGCCCTGGATGTGACAGGTCCCCGAGACCTTGATGCGGAAGTGGGCTGCCGTGCCTGCGGCGTCAGCCGAGGCATCCTGCCAGGTGCCGGACAGACCCTTGGCGCCCGAAGCCGCCGCTGCCATCCAGTCGGAGGGGAGCGTCATGGTGGCAAGGACAGTGCCGGAGTCGGCGGCCGCACAGTTGGCCGGAGGAGCGCCCGTGCGCACTTCCAGCGTCGGCGCCGTACCAATGGTGGACTCGATGGCGTCCAGGGTGGCGTTGCGCACCGTGGTCGAGAGTTGAAGGCTCATAGGGTTTCTCCTGTTTCAGATCAGTTGAGGATGCCGGCTTCTTTCAGCCCGGCTTCACACATCGCCCGCTCTTCAGCCCTGCGGCGAACCAAGCCAGGAAGCTCACGGCCCTTGGCTTTGGTGTAGAGAGACAGCGCCATGCATGCCTCCCAGACCCGGCCGAGGTTGATGCGCTTTGCTGCGATATTGCTGCAATATGTCGGACTGCCGACGTTGTAGGTGAAGGCCAGGAACGCAG
>CANBRQ010000326.1 GCA_947371955.1 Paracoccaceae bacterium
TCATTCAGGCTCAAATATCCCACGGGGGTGCGGGGGTGTGAAACCCCCGCTCCGCCCTGTCAACGCGCGCCGCGCGCGTGGAAGATGAACCCGAGGAAGTTCAACAGGACCTGCGCCGCCAGAATTGAGGTCGATTGGCTGTGGTCATAATCCGGCGCCACTTCCACCAGATCGATCCCCACCACCTCAAAGTCCCGCGCCACCGCCTGCAGCAGTTCCAGCACTTCATAATACAGGAACCCGCCATGGCTGGGCGTCCCGGTGCCGGGGGCAATCGAGGGGCAAAAGCCGTCGATATCCAGCGTCACATAAACCCGCGCGCCTTGCGGAATCCGCGCGGCCACCGCCTCGGGGCCAAGGGAGCGGAACTGCCGCACCGACAGGATATCCGACCCCATCGCCCGCGCCGCCTCATAGCCATCGCGCGCCGTCGACGATACATTGCGGATGCCCACCTGCGTTAATCCGGTAACCCAAGCCTTCTCCGCCGCCCGCCGCATGGGCGAGCCGTGGCCCACCCTCACGCCATGCCGTTCATCGACAAAATCCAGATGCGCGTCGATCTGCAGGATGTGGATCGGGTCCTCGCCCGCAAAGGCCTCTATGCAGGGGATGTTGACCGAGTGATCCCCGCCGATCACCACCGGCAGCGCGCCCGCTTTCAGGATGGCTTCGACCCCGGTCCGGATATTGGCGTGGCTTTTGGTTGTATCGGTGTGGACAATATCGGCATCGCCGATATCCACAATCCGCACCGATTGCGGCAGATAGGTTGCATCGTCCTCATGGTCATAGGCCCCGGCATGGCCAAAGCTGAACAGCGTCGATGCCTCGCGCACCGACCTCGGCCCGAAGCGTGCCCCGGCGCGGAACTGGGTGCCGAAGTCGAAGGGCGCACCCATCACTGCCACATCGGCGTCAATCCGGCTCCAGTCCTCGACGTAAGGACGCTTGCCGAAGGTGGCGATGCCGACGAAGGGCAGGTTCAGACGGCCGGTGTCATAGGAGTTTGCCATTACGCCTTAGCTTTCATTGCGGTGTCATCCCGCGCAACCGCTCACTTCGCCTGCGCAACAGTTCCACCATGGTCAAAAGGGCAATCGAGATGATCACCAATATCGTCGCCACCGCCAGAATGGCCGGGCTGATCGCCTCGCGGATCCCGTTCCACATCTGGCGCGGGATGGTCTGCTGATCGGGGCCAGCGATGAACAGCACCGCCACCACCTCGTCAAACGAGGTGACGAAGGCAAACAATGCGCCCGAGATCACCCCCGGCAGGATCAGCGGCATGATCACCTTGAAGAACGTCGTCCGGGGCGAAGCGCCGAGCGATGCCGAGGCGCGGATCAGCGACTGGTCGAACCCCGACAGCGTTGCCGTCACCGTGATGATCACGAAAGGAATGCCCAAGGTCGCATGGGCCAGAATGATCCCCAGATGCGTGTTGGCCAGACAGCCCTTCGGCGACAGGAACGGCGACAAAAGCCCGCCAAGCAGCGACGCCGGGTCAATGCAGGCCGAGGAGTAGGCGAAGAACAGCCCGGTCGCGATGATGATGATCGGCACGATCATCGGGCTGATCAGGATCGCCATGATCACCCGGCGGTAAGGCATTTCCGGCCGCGACAGCCCTAAAGCCGCCGTCGTCCCCAGCACCGTCGCCAGAATGGTCGCCCAAAACCCGATCCAGACCGAGTTCTTGGCGGCCTTCACCCAAGTCGCCTGCTCCCACACCTGACCCCACCACGCCCAATCCCTTGGGGCATCAGGGTTTTGCAATCCAAGCGTCAGCAAAGTGTCGTACCAGCGCAGCGAATAGCCCGAGGGGTCGAACTCGATCATCTTCTTGGTGAAGGTGAAATAGGGCTCCACGTTGAAAGACAAGGGGATCACGATCAGGATCGGCGCCACAAGGAAGATGAAGACGCAGGCGCAGATCACCCGGAACGTATAGTACCAGATGCGCTCCAGCGGGCTGGCGTAGATGGGAAGCGACATGGCTCTCTCCTCAGCCCAGTTTCAGACGGTCGATGCCGATCAGCTGGTCGTACAGCCAGTAGAGGATCAGCACGGCCACCAGCAGAATGGCAGCCAAGGCGGCGGCCATCGACCAGTTGGCCTTGGACATGTGGAAGGAAATCAGGTTCGAGATCATCTGACCATCCGCCCCGCCCACTAAGGCGGGCGTGATGTAGTAGCCAACGGCCAGAATGAAGACCAGAAGCGAGCCTGCGGCGATGCCCGGCAAGGTCTGCGGCAGGTAAATGCGGCGGAACGTCGTCCAGCTTGTCGCGCCCAAGCTGCGCGCCGCGCGGGCGTAAGACGGCGGGATCACACGCATGACCGAATACAAAGGCAGCACCATGAACGGCAGCAGGATATGTGTCATCACGATGATCGTGCCGGTCTGGTTGTAGATCATCTCCATCCGGCCCGCGTCGCTTTCCAGTCCCAGCGTGACGAGGATGTCATTGATCACCCCCTGTTGCTGCAACAGGGCAATCCACGACGTGGTGCGCACCAGAAGCGAGGTCCAGAACGGCAGCAGCACCAGGATCATCAACAGGTTCGACTTGGCCATCGGCAGCACGGCCATCAGATGGGCAATCGGGAAGGCCAGCAGAAGGCACAGCACGGTGATGACAGCCGACAGGATGAAGGTCTTGATGAACAGATAGACATAGATGCGCTGCTCGGGCGCCACCTTGTCGGTCCCGCCATCGGCGGTGTGTTTGCGGTCGACCGAGGCCATGTAGAAGTCGGTGGTGTAAGGGGACGCGGCATTGCGCATCGCCACCCACAGAACCGGGTCGCCCCACATCGGGTTCGCGGCAATCATCGCATCCTTCAACGGCGGCACCATCTTGGCGGCATCGCGGGCGGTGGATTTGAAGACGGAAATCGTGCCGGGATAGATGTAGTTGATCCGTGTGCCGGCTTGCCCCGCTGTCTTGTCCTTCTGCATCTGGATCAGATCGGTCACCAGCGCTGTATAGGCGCTTTCGTCAATCTCTGCCCCCTGCGGATGCGCGGCAAACCAGGCCGAGACCGTCGGCGTGTTCTCGGAAAACCCGTCGTTGTAGATCGACCGTTCCAGCATCTGCAGGATCGGGAACACGAAGGTCAGCACCACGAAGGCCAGCAAGGGCAGCACCAGAAGGAAGGCCCGCCGTTTCGCCTTGACCTGCGCCTTGGCCAGCGCGGCCTTCAAGGGGCGCCCATCCGCCGTTTGCAGCAAGGGAGCGGTTGCGTCAGCCATGGATCACCCCGGATAAGAAAACGGGCGCGAGGGGGTCCCCGCGCCCGGTCATGGTCTTAGTTGGCAGCGAGCCAGGCGTTGAAGCGGTCATTCAGTTCCGCGTCATGGTCGACCCAGAACTGGAAGTC
>CANBRQ010000327.1 GCA_947371955.1 Paracoccaceae bacterium
CAGATGCGCTGTCATCGCCATCGGCAGATCGTTCAGCGCCCGAAACGGGGCGAAATCGTGGGCGTTCAGCGCCGCGCGGGTCGCATCAACCACGGGCAGGTCGTGGTGGGTGTCGACATGGCTGCGGCCGTGGCCGGGCATGTGCTTCATCACCGGCAGGCAGCCGCCCGCCAGAAGACCATCGGCCACAGCGCGCGCTATGACGGAGACCGAAGCCGCATCAGAGCCGTAGCAGCGGTTCTTCAGAAACGGATGGGTGAGATCGGTGATCAGATCGCAGACCGGCGCGCAGTTGGCGTCGATGCCAACCTCTCGCAACTCGCGGGCCATGATGTGATAGCGCAGTTCCATGGCGCGGGCCGCATTGGCACCAGCGACGGCGACGAAATCCAACGGCGGGGTCCATTCGCGCCAATGCGGCGCGCGCAGGCGCTGGACGCGGCCACCCTCTTGATCGACCAGAACGGGCGCATCGCGGCCCACCGCTTCGCGCAAGTCAGCGGTCAGGCGGAGCAGCTGGTCGGGGGTTTCCACATTGCGGGCGAAGAGGATGAAGCCAGCCGGGTCGAAGTCTCGGAAGAAGGCCGCCTCGTCGTGGCCCAGTTCCGTCCCCTCACAGCCGAAGATCGCGGCACCGCGACCATAGGCGCTCATCTTTGCGCGACCGGGATGCAGTCGGCTTCTTCGGCCAAAAGGGCCGAGCAGAAGCTGCGGGCGTCCTCGTCGCTGGCAAAGCCGTGGGCGCGCAGGCGGTAGAACGTGCGTCCGCCGCTGGTGGCCGACTGAATCACCATGGCTTTGCCGATCATCAGATCGCCGAAGTTGCCTTGCAGTTCCGCGAACTTCTCCCGCGCCAGATCCGGCGTCTCGAAGGCGCCGAGTTGCGCCAGCCTTGTGCCCACGGCGATCGAGGTCGGGTCAATCTCGGCAGGGGCGGATTTCGTCGCAGGGCCGGGCGACGCGGACACGGCTTGCACCTTGGTCGGCGTGGCTTTGCCGGACATGCCAGCCGGACGCGGTTGTGGGCGCAGCGAATGGCGGATGGCATTGGGATCGGTGATCACCGCGGGCACCGGTTGCAGGCCAGCATCTGTAGCGCCTGCGTCAACTGGGGACAAAAGCCCGTCTGCAGGGGCCGCACCATCGGCGCTGCCGGTCAGGGTCAGGCTGGCATCCTGCGTCACAGGTGCTGCGTCGGCTGTTTGCGCCACGGGCTGCGGCACATCGGCGTCCTGCAGGGTCACGGCGCCGGGGGCCAGGATGATCTGGTCGGCAGGTGCAGCAGAGGTGCCCATCGCGGCAATGGCATTCACCGTCAGGCCCTGGTTGAGCGCCTGTTCGCCACCCGGATCAGCAGGCGCAATCCGCATCGCCCCGACCGCCGCTCGCATCACGGGAATGCCCGTGACATCGCGCACCGCAAGCCGGTAGCCCCAAAACGCCACGCCAATGATCAACGACACCGAGCAGACGGCACCGGCAATATTCACCCAACGCCGCGCCGTTTCGGCAAGGCGCGGGTTATTCGCATAAGGCTCTTCGTAACCCGACTCGAACTCGTCGTAATTGAAATCTGCCATATCGCCTCACATGCAGGTGCGATACATCGCCGCCCCCGCTTTTTCCCGCTCGAACCTAACGCGCGTCTTGCCTACCTTATACCGGATGGGGCGCTATTTCAGCGCATTTCCTCAACCGGTGTAACGCCCAAGATAGCCAATCCCGCCGAAATCACAACGCCCGTCGCACGGATCAGCGCGATTTTCGCCGACGTTGTGGCGACATTGCCCTCTTGGAAGAAGCGGAGCGTCGCGTCGTCGTTGCCCTTGTTCCACAACCCGTGGAATTCGGACGCGAGTTCATAGAGGAAGAAGGCAATCCTGTGCGGTTCATTGCCCTTGGCCGCGATTTCCACTTCGCGAGGCCATTCGGCGATTTGCTGGGCCATGTCGATTTCCGCAGGGTGCGACAGCAGGCTGAGGTCAGCCTGCGCCAGCGTCGCGTCCGAAGTGTCGATGCCCGCCGCCTGCGCCTTGCGGATCACGGAATTTATCCGGGCGTTGGCGTATTGCACATAGAAGACCGGGTTGTCTTTCGACTGTTCCAGCACCTTGGCGAAGTCGAAATCCAGCGCCACGTCGTTCTTGCGGGTCAGCATCATGAAGCGGGTGACATCGGCCCCCGCCTGTTCGACCACATCGCGCAGCGTGACAAAAGTCCCGGCACGCTTGGACATCTTGAAGGGCTCGCCGTTCTTGTAGAGCTTCACCAACTGGATCAGCTTGATGTCCAAGGGCACGCGACCATGCGACAGGGCCGCCACAGCCGCCTTCATCCGCTTGACATAGCCACCATGGTCGGCGCCGAAAATGTCGATCAGCTCGTCAAAGCCGCGTTGGACCTTGTCGAAGTGATAGGCGATGTCCGGGGCGAAATACGTCCATGAGCCGTCCGATTTCATCACCGGACGGTCCACATCGTCGCCATGTGCGGTGGAGCGGAACAGGGTCTGCTGACGCGGCTCCCAGTCCTCCAGCGTCTTGCCCTTCGGCGGTTCCAGGACGCCTTCATAGATCAGACCCGCTTCGCGCAGGGTCTGGATGGCGGCCTCGATCTTGCCTGTGCCATAGAGCGCCTTTTCCGATGAATAGACGTCCATCTTGACGCCAAGCTGCGCCAGATCCTCGCGGATCATCTGCATCATCATCTGGGTGGCGAATTCGCGGATATCCAAGAGCCAGACAGATTCCGGCTGGTTGATCAGGCTGTCACCATACTTGGCCTTCAAAGCCTCGCCCACCGGAACCAGATAGTCGCCGGGATACAGGCCCTCACGGATTTCAGGCTCCAGCCCGTTGGCCTCGCGGTAGCGTTCGTAGGCGGACCGCGCCAGCACATCGACCTGCGCACCGCCGTCGTTGATGTAGTATTCGCGGGTGACATCCCATCCCGCAAAGGCCAGCAGGTTGGAGAGGGCATCGCCCACTACGGCGCCACGGACATGGCCCACGTGCATCGGGCCTGTGGGGTTGGCGGAAACAAACTCGACGTTGACCTTGCGCCCTGCCCCGGAGAATGAACGGCCGAAATCCTTGCCATCGGTCAAAGCCGCTTTCACCACGCCCTGCCAGACAAGGTTCGACAAACGCAAGTTCAGGAATCCCGGACCTGCCACGTCAGCCGCCGAAATGCGGGGGTCCTTGGCCAGCCGGGCCGCCAAGGCGTCCGCGATCACGCGGGGGGCTTTGCCGGCGGGCTTTGACAGCACCATCGCGGCGTTGGTCGCCATGTCGCCATGTGCTGCATCACGCGGCGGCTCCACCGCCACATTGGCGAAGTCAAGGCCT
>CANBRQ010000328.1 GCA_947371955.1 Paracoccaceae bacterium
AAGCTTGCGGGGGGCGCGGGTCAATTTCCATGAGGCCGCGCGGTGGCGGCGCACGGGTCGTTCGCCCTCCGGGAGGACGCCCAACTGCTTGGCTGTTGGCGGCGCCGCCGGGCCGGTGTAGGACGCAGGCGCCCAGGAACCGGATCCCCATGCCCCGCTACAAGCTCATCATCGAATATGACGGCCGCCCCTTCTCGGGCTGGCAGCGGCAGGCCAACGCCCCCTCGGTCCAGCAGACCCTGGAGACGGCCTTCCTGCGCTTTTGCGGCGAGGCTCTGGCGGTGAACGGGGCAGGGCGCACGGATACGGGCGTCCACGCGAAGGGGCAGGTCGCCCATGTGACCCTGACGAAGGGCCGCCGCCCCTTCCAGATCAGCGAGGCCATGAACGCCCATCTGCGGCCCCATCCCGTCGCGGTGCTGCATGTGGAGGAGGTGGCCGACACCTTCGAGGCGCGGTTCGACGCCATCAAGCGCCACTATGTCTACCGCATCATCAACCGCCGGGCGTCGCTGACCCTCGAGGCCGGACAGGCCTGGCTGGTGAAGAAGCGCCTGGATGCGGAGGCCATGCACGAGGCCGCCCAGCTGCTGGTGGGCAAGCATGATTTCTCCACCTTCCGCGATTCCCAGTGCCAGGCCAATTCGCCCCTGCGCACCCTCGACCATATCGCGGTGACGCGGGTGGGGGATGAAATCCGGGTGGATGTGGCGGCCCTGTCTTTCCTGCACCGGCAGGTGCGCTCCATAGTGGGCTCGCTGGAGCATGTGGGCTCGGGCAAATGGACCGCGCAGGATCTCGCCGACGCGTTGGCCGCGAAGGACCGCGCCAGATGCGGCATGGTGGCGCCGCCGGACGGGCTCTACCTGACGCAGGTTGATTATCCATAGTATGGACAAGTCAAAGCAGCGGATAAACTGCAAAGATGAAGCAGTAAATACCAATTAAGTGGATAATTAATAACATATTTTTAATTTTGCTGGGTTTTAAGCTTTGACTTGAGCGTATAAATGTTTTCTATTTGCAACAGTGTCTTTCAATCTGATTTACACTACTTGCCCATTTTGGGTTCTGGTGAGATTTCTACTGGGCGTCTTGTTGACGACTCCTGGAGGTTTTGAACCATGAAAAGAACCCTGCTTTGCGCAGCCGCACTCATCTCGATGACGTCATTGGGCTATGCGGCTGATCTTCCCAGCCGCGCCCTCGCCCCGGCCCCGATCTATGTGGCCCCGGCCTTCACCTGGACCGGCTTCTACCTCGGCGGCACCGTCGGCGCCGCCTGGTCCGGCCGCGACAACTGCCCGCTTGGCCACGACATCAACAATGGCGTCTACACGCTGGACACCAACTTTACCCCCAATTGCAACAGCGACCGCGGCACCAACGTGATCGGCGGCATCGAGGCTGGCTACAATTGGCAGTTCGGCGGCTGGCTGCTCGGTCTCGAGGGCGACATCAACTGGATCGGCCGGAACAACAACCGTGGCTACGACTACGCCATGTTCAACGACCGTAATGGCGGCGGCAAAGTCTATAGCTGGTCAGGCAATGGCGGCAGCAATACGCTGGGCACCATTCGCGCCCGCCTCGGCGTCACCATGGATCGCGCCTTGTTCTACGTGACAGGCGGCGCAGCCTTCCGCAACGGCGACGACAACGCCGCCATCACAGTTACAGGTTACGATAACGGGCACCATCCCCGCTCGATGGGAGATGGGGATAATCGCCCCGACGTTAAAATTTACAGCGGCGCCGGCAACGGCAACAAGACAGGCTGGGCGCTGGGCGGCGGTCTCGAATATGCCTTGACTGAGAATCTCTCTACCAAGATCGAATATCTGCACGCTCAGTTCGGCAACGGCGGGGGCGCCTACATCAGCCCTGACGATAATTGCTATGGCTTCCTCGGCGATCGCAAGAACTCCATCGATATCGTCCGCGTCGGCCTGAACTATCGCTTCGTCAGCGCGGCCCCCGCGCCGGTGCTGGCCCGCTACTGAGCCGCAATTCCTCGCCATGGCCGCCGGGACTCCCTTCCCGGCGGCTTTTTCGTTTCAGGGGCGATTGCGCGGCACGGCTCTTGCCTAGAAGATCCCGTCATTCAAGCGGGATCCTCACATGCTCAACACCCCTCGCGCCCTGCGCGGCATGGTCACCTCACCCCATCACCTCGCCAGCGAGGCGGGCCTGCGCGTGTTGCGCGAGGGGGGCAACGCCATCGAGGCGACCGTGGCCATGGCGGCGTCCCTGGCCGTCGTCTATCCCCACATGACCGCCATCGGCGGCGACGGCTTCTGGCTGGTCTCGAAAAACGGGTCCGAGCCCATCGCCATCGACGCCTGCGGGGGCGCGGCGGCCCCAGCCACCACGGAATTCTACGCCGGCCAGGGCCATGCCAGCGTGCCCACGCGCGGCCCCCTCGCCGCCAATACGGTGGCGGGAACGGTGTCCGGCTGGGGCGAAGCCCTGCAACTCAGCGCCGAACATGGAGGGAAACTGCCCCTGTCGCGGCTGGTCGAGGACGCTGTCTGGTCGGCCGAGCATGGCTTTCCCGTCACCGCCAGCCAGCATGAGCTGACCGCAGCCAAACGCCCCGAGCTGATCGACGCGCCGGGCTTTGCAGCGAGTTTTCTAGTGAATGGCGAAGCGCCCGCCGAAGGCGCCCTGATGAAACTGCCCGCACTGGGCGCCACCCTGAGGCGCCTGGGGGTGGAGGGAACGGATGACTTCTATCGCGGCGCCCTCGCCCGCGAGATCGCTGCGGACCTCGCCGCCTGCGGCTCGCCCGTCAGCGCGCTGGATCTGGCGAATCACCGGGCGCAGCGCCGCGCTGCGCTCTCCACGCGAATCGGCGGCGCGCGGCTCTTCAACTTTCCTCCCCCGACCCAGGGGCTGGCGTCCCTGATGATTCTCGCCCTCTTTGATCGGCTGGGCGTGCGCGAGGGGGAAGGGTTCGCCCATGTGCACGGGCTCGTCGAATCCACCAAGCAGGCCTTTCTGGTGCGCGACCGGATCGTCGGCGATCCCGGCTCCATGGGCGAGGACCCGCAAACATATCTCGACCCGCGCAAGCTCGATGAGCTGGCGACGCGAATCGACCCGAATCAGGCCCTGCCCTGGCCCCAGCCCGCGAGCGCCGGCGACACGGTCTGGCTCGGCGCCATTGATGGGGATGGGCTGGCGGTGAGCTTCATCCAGAGCATCTATTTCGAATTCGGCTCGGGCTGCGTGCTGCCCCAATCTGGCATCGTCTGGCAGAATCGCGGCGCGAGTTTCCAGCTCACGGGCGATGGCCCGCGCCGAATCGGCGCCGG
>CANBRQ010000329.1 GCA_947371955.1 Paracoccaceae bacterium
TGGAACCCTCCAATGGCCTCAGGATGCTGGCGGGTGGCGAGCCCTTGCCCGCTGACCTTGCGGCCAAGCTGACAGCCAAGGGGGCGACCCTTTGGAATATGTACGGCCCGACCGAAACGACGATCTGGTCGGCCCTGTCGCGCGTCAGCCCGGGCGGAGCGGTGACCATCGGCGCGCCGATTGCCAACACCGAACTGCATGTGATCGACGCCTCGGGCATGGTCTGCGCCCCCGGTCAGGTCGGAGAACTGATGATTGGCGGCGACGGTCTGGCCAATGGCTACTTCGACCGGCCCGACCTGACCACCGAGGCCTTCCGCGAGATGGAAATCGCCCGCCGCGCCTTGCGCCTTTACCGCACCGGCGACCTGGCGGTGCGGGGTGCCGATGGCAGCCTGCGCGTGCTGGGACGCCGGGATGGGCAGGTCAAACTGCGCGGCTTCCGCATCGAACTGGGTGAGATCGAGACCCGTCTGCGCGCCGAACCCGGTGTCACTTCCGCCGCCGTGGCGCTGAAAACCGCCCCCGGCGGGCAGGACCGGCTGGTGGGCTATGTGGTGGGCGGGGCCGACACGACGGCCCTGGCCACAGCTCTGGCGCGGACCTTGCCCGACTACATGGTGCCGACACTGTGGCAAAGCCTTGACGCCCTGCCGCAGACCGCCAACGGCAAGCTGGACCGCAAGGCGCTGCCCGATCCGGATTTCAGCGTTGCCCGCAAGGCAGTAACCCCGGGCAACGCGCCCGAAACGCCGACCGAACAGGCGCTCGCGGCCATCTGGTGCGAGGTGCTGGGCTTGAAGGAAATCTCGGTCACCGAGACGGTCTTCGCCATGGGGATCGACAGCCTCGCTGTCTTCCGTTTGGCCGCCCGCATGATGGGCAAGGGCCATGCGCTTGAGGCGCGGCATGTACTGGAACACCCCTCGCTGCGGGAACTGGCCGCCTTCGCCGACAAGCGCGGCACGGTGTCGGCGGGGGCGGCGAAACCCTCGGTCAAGGACTTCCTGCGCAAGCGCACCGGCACCTGACCTGCATTGCAAGAAGGCCCCCCGCACCGGAGATCCGGGCCGGGGGCCTTTTCTTTTGCGGCGGGGTGCTGGCGGGACTCAGAAAGCGCCGAGTCAAGCCCGGCGCTGTATTGCGATCTTGCGGCCACTGGTGCTGCTGGAGCCTGATCAAAGCGACAAAAAAGCCTCCTGCCTCCGGTGATCCCGTAGCGGGGACCCTTTCCTCCGTGGCAAACGGCAGAAGCCGAAGGTGCTGGGTCAGGCCCGGCGCGTCACAGCGATCTCGCGGCCACCGGTGTGGCAGGCGATGGCCCCTGCAAGGTCAGCGCCCGGGCGGAAATCGTGCAGGCGCCAGTCGGCGGGGTTCTGCCCGTCAAAGCGCAAGAGGCGCGGCTGGTCGGGGTCCAGTGTGACGGCAAAGCCCGAGAGATTGGCCCGCAGGCCCTCGCCGGTCGCTTTCACCACCGCCTCCTTCCGGGTCCAGCCGAGGAAGAAACCCGCCTGACGCCGCGCAGGGTCAAGCGCTTGCAAGGCGGCACGTTCTTCGGGGGCGAAGGCATAGGCATCCAGCCCGGGATCGACCTGCCGGGCGCCCTCGATATCGACGCCCAGCAGAACGCCAGCCTCTTGCGTCACGACCAAAGCCGCCAGTCCGGCGGCGTGGCTCAGGTTGAACATGGGTCCCTCGGCCAGTTCGGGCTTGCCGTTCGGACCTGCCTGCAGGGCCAAGGCCTCCGGCGAGCAGCCGACAATTCCGGCCAAAATCCCGCGCAGCCGCCAGCGGCCCGAGATGAAGCAGACCCTGTCGCGGTCATGCACAAAGCGATTGGCGCGGGCGCGTTCTGCTTCGGTCAGCACGGCGCTGCGGCGTGAAGCCTCATCCGGCGCGCAATCCAGCGACCACAGCCACAGGTCGATGGCAACGGCAGCGGTCACGCCGCGCGGCGGTTCAGACGGCTGGTCAGGATCGCCGAGATGATCTTCACGCCATGCTGTTTCAGCGCATATTCATGCCAGCCCGGCAGATCGTAGATCGGCGTATCGGCGGGCAGGCGTCCGGTCCAGCCGAACAGGCGGCTGCGGGCGTCGGCATATTGGCCGCCGGTCGCATAAAGCGCAACCGACCCTTGATAGGCCACAGGTGCCATCGAACGGACCAAAGCCACCAGCCTGGTGTTGACGGCCCATTCTTCATGCTCGGCCTCGGTCTCGCGCGGGATGCGGCCAGAGCGTTCGAGGAACGGGCGGGTGATCTTGTTGCGCGACATGAATTCCACCAGACCGATATCGCGCCGCACGAACTGGCGCAGGTTCTGGCCCCAGCGCCGGGCCTTGGCCCCCAGACGGCGCAGCTTGACTTGGGCGCGCGTCAGCTTGGCATTGGCATCCGGTGCCCAGCAGTCGATCATCGAGACCAACTCGGGCACATAGCCCATGCTGACCAGCTTCTGTGCTATCAGAAGCGCCAGCGTGCCGTCGACACAGTGTCCGATCAGATACAGGGCACGCCCCTCGGCCCGATTGGCCACGATATGGGCCCCGGCGTCGACCAGGGCCGTCAGCACCTCGATATTGCCGCCTTGCAGAACGGATGTATCGCGCACATGCAGGTTGATCACCTCGACCTCGGGTTCCAAAGTGCGGACAAGGCCGTGGTACAGGAAGGGCTGGTTGACCGAGACGATCAGCGGCGCGGAAGCCGGGGCCTGACGCAGCGAGATGACATTCCAGATCGTGTCATCCTCGGCGGCAAGCTCAGGTTTTTGCTCTTCGGGCAGGGGCGCGATGATGCCCAGTTGCGCGTCGATCTTGCAGGCCAGACCGCCGAGTGTCGGGTTGTCGAAGAAGGCCGCAATGGCGATGCGGGCGCCAAGGTCAGCCTCGACCTTTGCCAGCATCCGCAAGGCGCCCATCGAATTGCCGCCAAGATCGAAGAAATCGCTGGCGGCCCCTTTCGGTGCTGTCTGAAGGCAATCGCGCCAGATGGCCGAAAGCCGCGCGAGGGTAAGCGGGGCCGCGTGCAGCACGCGCACCGGGGCGGGCTGGGCGGGGGCAGGGGCCACCGGACGCGGCGCCGCCCAGGCCTTGGCCGCACGCTCGGTCGCGGGTTGGGGCGAGACGGGCAGGGCAGCGGCGGCAACCGGCACTGCGGCCAGAAGCGTGTCGGGCGTCGCGGTCGGGCGGTCGAAGGCCGTGGCAAAGCCCTGCTGCACGATGGCCGCAAAGCGCCGTACGGTGGATTCGTCAAACAGGCCCGTGTCATA
>CANBRQ010000330.1 GCA_947371955.1 Paracoccaceae bacterium
TGTGAAGCCCCCAAAGGCGAGGACAATTCCCCCCAGGCATAGGCGAAGAAGCGCAAGGGACGCGCGGCGGTGATCGTCGCATCCAGTTGCCGAAGCGAGCCTGCCGCCGCATTGCGCGGGTTGGCGAAGGCCTTGTCCCCACGTTCCGCCTGCCTTGCGTTCAGCGCGGCGAAGTCAGCGTGGGACATATAGACCTCGCCCCGCACCTCCATCACCTGCGGTGCGCCCACCAGGCTTTGCGGAACATCGGCAATCGTGCGGGCATTGGCGGTGACATCTTCACCGACCTCGCCATCTCCCCGCGTGGCCGCCTGCACCAAACGACCGTCCTCGTAGCGCAGGTTCAGGGACAAGCCGTCAATTTTGGGCTCTGCCGTGTAGGTCACCTGCGTGACACCCAGAAACCGCTTCACGCGTTCATCGAAATCAACCACGTCGCTTTCGGCAAAGGCATTCTCAAGGCTCAGCATCCGCACTCGGTGCGGCACCTTGCCGAAGCCCAAGGCAACCGCCGCGCCAATCTGATCCGACGGGCTGTCATCGCGCTTCAGCCCCGGAAACCGCGCCTCAATCGCTGCATTCCGGCGCTTGAGCGCATCATATTCGGCGTCAGGAATCTCGGGCGCATCGAGGGTATGATAGGCGGAGTTGGCAGAAGCCAGCGCCGCAGCCAGCCGGGCAAGTTCAAGACGTGCATCGGCTTCGACCAAATCCTCGACCGCCGTATCCTCTTTCGAATGGCCCATCATCCGCCCCCCCCTGTTCGCGCCTCAGGTTACGAGGGGGCAGCGCGGAATTCCAGCGCTCAGGCGCGTGCGGCCAGACGCCTCAAGCGCTTGCGGCCAGCCGGGGCACATCGGCGGCAGTCGGTTCGCGCAGCACATAGCCGCGACCCCAGACGGTTTCGATGTAATTCTGCCCGCCCGTCGCCTCTGCCAGCTTCTTGCGCAGCTTGCAGATGAAGACGTCGATGATCTTCAATTCGGGCTCGTCCATGCCGCCGTAAAGATGGTTGAGGAACATCTCCTTGGTCAACGTCGTGCCCTTGCGCAAGGACAACAGTTCCAGCATCTGGTATTCCTTGCCGGTAAGATGCACAGCCGCGCCGTCCACATCCACCGTCTTGGCATCCAGATTGACCTGCACCTTGCCCGTGCGAATCACCGACTGTGAGTGGCCTTTCGACCGCCGGATGATGGCATGGATGCGCGCCACCAGTTCCTCTCGGTGGAAGGGTTTGGTCAGGTAATCATCGGCCCCGAAGCCAAAGCCCTTGATCTTGCTTTCGGTATCATCAGATCCTGACAGGATCAGGATCGGCGTTTCGATCCGGGCGAGGCGCAACTGGCGCAGAACCTCATGTCCCGACATGTCGGGCAGGTTCAGATCCAACAGGATCAGGTCGTAGTCATACAACTTCGCCAGATCGATGCCGTCTTCCCCAAGATCGGTGCAGTACACGTTCAAATTCGCGTGGGTCAGCATCAGTTCGATGCTGCGCGCGGTCGTCGGGTCGTCTTCCACCAGCAGAATCCGCATATTTCAAAGCTCCGTCGCGTTTGTCTGTTAACGACTGTGGCGGGCAATGGTTAATCAAGGGTTACTCTGCCAGAACGAAAGCAGAAAACAACTTAAAGTTGTCGATATTTCTGGATTGTGGTGACGCGCAGCGCCTTTTCCCCGTGTTTTTCCACGGCTTCGCGCCAAAGGGCGAACTCTTCCTCTGACAAGGCATAGCGCTCCAGCGCCTCGGGCTGTGGGATCAGGCCAAAAAGCACGGCCTTGACCACGACCGCCTTGCGGCTGGCGACCCAGCGGCGCGTGTCAGCAGGCGGCAGATCCGCCCGGCTGAGGATGCTGCCATCCGGCAAGGTGATCTGGCGCGGGCCATCGACTTTCTTGAGATACATGGGGCAATCCTCGTCCAACGGGGCCAAAATGCGCCAGCGTCCTTAAGCAAGGATGAAGCAAGGGGTTGAGAGTGCCGGGCATTTTCCTATATTGCAGGCCTAAATCCTCAACTTGGCCGCAATCATGCTGGACGCAAAGCTAAATTCCCTGGGGCTTCCCAAGGCCCCGGCAGATACCCGTGTCGTGGTGGCGATGTCGGGCGGCGTCGATTCGTCGGTCGTGGCAGCCATGCTGAAGGACGAAGGCTATGACGTCGTGGGCGTTACATTGCAGCTTTACGACCACGGCGCGGCCTTGGCCAAGAAGGGTGCCTGCTGTGCGGGCCGCGATATCCACGATGCGCGCCGGGTGGCCGAACAGATGGGCTTCCCGCACTATGTGCTGGACTACGAGAACACCTTCCGCGAGGCCGTGATCGAGGACTTTGCCGACGCCTATCTGTCGGGCGCCACCCCTGTGCCCTGCATCCGCTGCAACGAGCGGGTGAAGTTCAAGGACCTTTTGGCCACCGCGAAGGACCTGAACGCCGATTGCATGGCCACGGGGCACTATATCCAACGCAAACTGGGCGCGGGCCCGGAACTGCACCGTGCCGCCGATGCTAACCGCGACCAGAGCTATTTCCTGTTCTCCACCACGCCGGACCAACTGGATTACCTGCGCTTCCCGCTGGGCCATCTCGGCTCCAAGGCGCAAACGCGCGCATTGGCCGCAAAATATGGGCTTTCGGTGGCCGACAAGCCCGACAGTCAGGATATCTGCTTTGTCCCGAACGGCAACTACGCCGCGGTGATCGAGAAACTCCGCCCCGGCGCCGCCGACCCCGGCGAGATCGTTGATCAGGCCGGAAACGTCCTCGGCCAGCACAACGGCGTCATTCATTACACGGTGGGCCAAAGGAAAGGCCTCGGCGTCGGCGGCCTTGAAGAACCGATCTACGTCCTGCGCCTCGACCCGGCCACCCGCCGCGTCATCGTCGGCCCCAAATCCGCGCTCGCCACCCGCATCATCCCGGTACGCGAGATCAACTGGCTGGGCGACGCCCCCTTCGACGGGCAAGACCACCACATCGAGGTCAAGGTCCGCTCCACAAGGCCACCGCGCGCGGCCATCGTCCGCCCGCTCTCCCCCACCACGGCCGAAGTCGAACTTCTCGACCCCGAGGATGGCGTATCTGCCGGTCAGGCTTGCGTCTTCTACGAACCCAACTCGACCCGCGTCCTCGGTGGCGGCTGGGTCTGGCGCGGCAAGTAACCCCTTTCACATTTGCACAAATATCCACGGGGATTTCTCAAAGGGGGGCGTGCCCC
>CANBRQ010000331.1 GCA_947371955.1 Paracoccaceae bacterium
TGCCGTGGAAATGCGGGTGGTTCCGGGGGAAGAGATCGAAGACCTCGCCACCGATTTCCAAGATGCTGCGGCGGACCTGCACCGCAGCATTTCCGCTGTCCGGACCGAGGCTGGGGTGCATCTGGACCGCTTCTTTCTTGTGCCCCCGCTGGTGCCTGAACCTCATGGTTCCGCCGAGGCGCTGGTGCGCAAGCTGACGGGGGCCAATGCGGGCGGCGTGGTGTCCTATGGCACCGAGGCGGGGTTCTTTCAGGCGGAAGGCTATTCTGCGGTGGTCTGCGGTCCGGGTGACATTGCGCAGGCGCATCAACCGGATGAATATCTGGACCTGAGCGAATTTCAGGCGGGACAGCGCTTCATGTCCCACCTGCTGGAGGACCTGGCATGAACGCGCCCATCACCATCCAGACCCCGATCCGCCATCCCGGCCCGCCGCCGGCCGAAACCGAGGTCGTGGTGATCGGCGGCGGTGTCATCGGTGTGATGACGGCCTGGCATCTGGCCGAAAAGGGCATCCGGGTGGTTCTGTGCGAAAAGGGCCGCATCGCGGGCGAGCAATCCAGCCGCAACTGGGGCTGGATCCGCCAGCAGGGCCGCGACTTTGCCGAACTGCCGATCATGATGGAATCCATGTCGATCTGGCAAAGTCTGAGCCAGAAGCTGGGCCCCTCGCTGGGCTTCAGGCAGGAAGGGGTCATGTACCTCGCCCGCACCCAAGACGAGATGATGGGCTTCGAGGCCTGGATGACGCAAGCGCGTGGCATGGGGCTGGACGTCAAACTGCAATCGGAAATGCAGGTCTATGACCGGCTGAAAGGGGCGACCGTGCAATGGGTGGGTGGCCTCTTCACCGCCTCGGATGCGCGGGCAGAGCCTTGGGTCGCGGTGCCGATGCTGGCGCTGGCGGCTGCTGAAAAGGGCGCTGTTCTGGTCGAGGATTGCGCGGTGCGGGGCGTGGACCTGCAGGGTGGCCGCGTCACCGGGGTCTTCACTGAAAAAGGCCGGATCGGGTGCGAGCAGGTCGTGGTGGCGGGCGGGGCCTGGTCCTCGCTTCTGCTGCGGTCGGTGGGGGTGAAGATCCCGCAGCTTTCGGTGCTGGCCTCCGTCGCCCAGACCGCCCCGATGCCCGAGATCTTTGCCGGCAACGCCGCCGACGACCGCTTTGCCTTCCGTCGCAGAGACGATGGCGGCTACACTCTGGCCCCCGGCGCACGGCATGATTTCTTCCTTGGCCCCGATGCCTTCCGCCACTTCGGCGCCTTCCTTCCGGTGCTGAAGAAGGATTTCAAATCGACGACGTTCCATGCCCGCGCCCCGAAGGATTATCCCGACGCCTGGAGCACGCCGCGCAAGTGGAGCATGGACGAGATATCTCCCTTCGAGCGTATCCGCGTCCTGAACCCCGAGCCGAACCTGAAGGCGCTCTCACAGGTTCAGGACAATTTTGCCAAGGCCTTTCCGGACCTTGGCCGCCCGACCCTGACAAGGACCTGGGCCGGGATGATCGACACGATCCCCGATGTGGTGCCTGTGGTGGACCGTGTGGCGGCGATCCCGGGGCTGGTGATCGCCACCGGCATGTGCGGCCACGGCTTCGGAATCGGCCCGGGCACGGGGCGTGTGGTGGCTGATCTGGTAGCGGGGCATGCGTTGGGCCACGACCTGGAGCGCTTCCGGTTGTCGCGGTTTACGGATGGCTCGAAATGGGAGCCAGGGCCGACGTTGTAGGGCTTGCAGCCGGCGCGGCACGGCGGGGGATTGCCATCCCCCGCACCCCCTGCCTCAAAGGGAGGCACGCCTCCCTTTGAGAATTCCCTGTGGATATTTGTGCCCATGTGAAAGGGTGCCGGGGGTTGTTCTGCACGGGGGTTTGGCGGATGCTTGTGGCAAAGGAGAGCCATCATGCCCGTCAAGAACCGCTTCGCCGAGATGCTGCCCGAGATCACCGAATGGCGCCGCGATTTCCACATGCATCCGGAACTGTTGTTCGATGTGCACCGCACGGCCGCCAAGGTGGCCGACCTCTGCCGGAGTTTTGGCTGTGACGAGGTGGTCGAAGGCATTGGCCGCACTGGCGTGGTGGCGGTGATCAAGGGGCGGGAGACCGGTTCTGGCCGGGTCATAGGCTTGCGGGCGGATATGGACGCCCTGCCCATCAAGGAGCAGACCGGGGTGGCCTATGCCTCCAAGGTTCCCGGCAAGATGCATGCCTGCGGGCATGACGGGCATACGGCGATGCTGTTGGGGGCCGCCCGCTACCTGGCAGAGACGCGGAATTTCGATGGGGTTGCCGTGTGCATCTTTCAGCCCGCCGAGGAGGGTGGCGGCGGCGGGCGCGAGATGGTGGCCGAGGGGATGATGGAGCGGTTTGGCATTCAGGAAGTGTATGGCATGCATAATATGCCAGGGATTCCCGTGGGTTCCTTTGCGATCCGGGAAGGCGCCATGATGGCCGCTGCCGACCAGTTCGACATCCTGATCACCGGGAAAGGCGGTCATGCTGCCAAGCCGCATGACTGTGTTGATCCGGTTGTCGTGGCCTCGCACATGATTTTGGCGCTGCAGACCATTGCCAGCCGCACGGTGGACCCTTTGAAGCAGGTCGTGGTGTCCGTATGTGTCGTCGAAACCGACAGCCCGGCGCATAATGTCATCCCGCACACGGTGAAGCTGAAGGGCACCGTGCGGACGATGGACCACGGCGTGCAGGATCTGGTCGAGAAGCGTCTGTGCGAGATTGCCGAGGGCACGGCACTAGCCCTTGGGGCGCGGGCCGATGTGGACTACCGCCGGGGGTATCCGGTGACGGTGAATGCGGTGGAGAACACGGGGTATGCGGCCGAGGTGGCCAAGGCGATTTCGCCTTCGGTCGACACCGACACCCCGCCGCTGATGGGGGCGGAGGATTTCAGCTACATGCTGAACGAGCGCCCCGGCGCCTATATCTTTGTGGGCAATGGCGACACGGCGATGGTGCATCACCCGGCCTATAACTTCGATGACAATGTCATCCCGTTCGGGTCTAGCTGGTATGCCGGGATGGTGGAGACGCGGATGCCGGTCTAAGGGCTTGCGGGCGCTGGATTAATCAGGGGTGGAGAGGGGGAAGGGCGCGTCTTTTTGGCGTCTTCCTTCTGTCTTCCTTTCGTCTCTACGCGCGGAGGGAAGAGGGGTCGTTAACCGTGATTTGCCGAATCGGGGTATG
>CANBRQ010000332.1 GCA_947371955.1 Paracoccaceae bacterium
GCCCTCGGGTCAGGAGAAAAGGGAAACCGTGAATGCTTCCACGACCGCCCCGGTCATGCGCTGCAGCACATCGGGCGCCACGGCGAAAATGTGGTTGGGCGTTCCCGCCGCCGCCCAAACCTCGGCGAACTCCAGAAGGTGCCGGTCCATCCACAAGGGCGAGGGCGTCAGATGGCCGACCGGAGATACACCGCCAATGGCAAAGCCGGTGATCGCCCGCACCGCCGCCGCATCGGCGCGCGACAACGCCTCGCCGGCAAGGGTCGATGCTTTCACCAGATCGACCTGATTGCCCCCCGCTGTCAGGAACAGATAAAGCCCGCCCCCCTCGCCCTGAAACAGGATGGATTTCACGATCTGGTCGATCTCGACCCCTGCCGCCGCGGCGGCCTCGGAGGCCGTGCGGGTCGACGCTGGGGTTTCCACAATGCGCGCCTCAAGGCCATGGGCGGCAAGGGCGGCTTTCACGCGAGACAGGCTTTTGGACATCGTGCACCTCCGGCAGGGGTGATCCCATTCCTGACAGCGTCGTGCAAGTCCCCGCAAGCCCCCGGCAAAACGCTCCCACCCGCCCACCCCGCGTTTTGCCGGGGGCGGGTGACAGCCGTGATCGCGGGTGCCCGTGGCGGGCCTTCGCCTCCGGCGGGAGTATTTGGCAAGGAGCAAATCGCGGGGGATGATCGAGAGCGGAGGTGGGCTTTGGGATATAGCGACTGGGCGAGGTGGGCGCGTCCTTTTGGGCGGTTGACCCGGTGTCGGGGGCGGGCCAGAACTGCCATATGGATCATGACTTCGCTGCCCGCATCACCCGGACTCCTCTGGTTTTCGACGCTGCCGTGGCAGCGGACCTGCGCGAGGCATTTGCCGCCTTGCCATCTGCGTTGCGTGACCTCGTGGCCGCCAGTGCTTCCTGCGCGCCGTTTCTGCGCGATCTGCTGCGGCGCGAGGCTGCTTGGCTGACCGCCGCCCTAGCCCAGCCGCCGGAAGTGGCCTTTGACAGCGTTCTGGCAGAACTGGACCCGGTGCCGCTTGACCGGCTGGGGTCAGCCTTGCGGCAAGCCAAGCGGCGTGTGGCCCTGCTGACCGCTTTGGCCGATTTGGGCGGGGTCTGGGATCTGGACGCGGTGACGGGCGCCCTGACCCGTCTGGCCGACCGGGCGGTTCAGCTTTGCGTCACCACCCTCGTCGCCGATGAAATCCGGCGCGGCAAGTTGCCGGCGGGGGATGGCCGTGACGGCGCAGGCATGGTCGTTCTGGCCATGGGCAAGATGGGCGCGTGCGAGCTGAACTATTCCTCGGACATCGACCTGATCTGCCTGTTTGACGAGACGCGCTATCCGGGCACCGAGCAAGAGGCGCGTTCCGCTTTCATCCGCGTCACCCGCAAGATGACAGCCCTTCTGTCGGACCTGACGCCCGAGGGCTATGTCTTTCGCACCGATCTGCGGCTGCGTCCGGATGCCTCGGTCACGCCGGTGTGCCTCTCGATGGCCGCGGCCCATGCCTATTACGAGGCCGAGGGCCGCACATGGGAGCGCGCCGCCTATATCAAGGCGCGCCCCTGTGCCGGGGATAGTGCGGCGGGGGAGCGGTTCCTCAAGGGTCTGATCCCCTTTGTCTGGCGCAAGCACCTCGACTATGCTGCCATTCAGGATGCCCATGACATGCGCCTGCGCATTCGCGAGCATCGCGGGTTGAACGGGCCGCTGGTGGTGGAGGCGCATAACGTCAAGCTGGGGCAAGGCGGCATCCGCGAGATTGAATTCTTCACCCAGACCCGCCAGTTGATCGCCGGGGGCCGCGACCCCGATCTGCGATCTCGCCGGACCGAGGCGGGGCTGGAGGCCTTGGCGGCCAAGGCCTGGGTGCCACCCGAAGTGGCCGCCGAATTGACGCGCGCCTACCGCGACCTGCGCGAGATCGAGCATCGTTTGCAGATGGTGCTTGACCAGCAGACCCAGACCATGCCCACCACGCCTGAAGCCGTGGCCCGCATCGCCGCTTTCTGCGGAATGCCGGAGGCCGCTTTCCGTGCCAGCTTCCTTGATCGTTTGCGGCGTGTGGACCGGCTGACCGAGGGATTCTTCTCTCCGACCCCCGCCCAACCTGTGCCGGACCTGTCGGCGCAGGCGCAGGGCATTGTGGAACGCTGGCCGCATTATCCGGCCCTGCGGTCGGACCGGGCGCAGGCGATCTTTGCGCGGCTGAAACCGGCGCTGTTGCGCAAGCTGATGCAGGGCGCGCAGCCCGAAGAGGCCTTGGTGGCGTTGGATGGGTTTCTGGCCGGTTTGCCCTCGGGTGTGCAGATCTTCAGCCTCTTCGAGGCCAATCCGCCCTTGGTTGACCTTATTCTGGATGTGGCCGCCACCGCTCCCGGCCTCGCACGCTATCTGTCGCGCAATGCTTCCGTGCTGGATGGCGTGATCGGCGGGGCGTTCTTTGCGCCTTGGCCCGGGGTTGCAGGACTGGTCGCTGATCTGGCCCGCAGGCTGGACGGCGCGGATTACGAACGCGCCCTCGGCGCCACGCGGCTGTGGATGAAGGAATGGCATTTCCGCGTCGGCGTGCATCACCTGCGCGGGCTGATTGATGCCTTCGAGGCGGGCAAGTCCTATGCCGGTCTGGCCGAGGCGGTGATTGCGGGCCTGTGGCCGGTGGTGCTGACCGAATTTGCCCGCCGCCACGGGCCGCCACCCGGGCGGGGCGCGGTGGTGGTGGGCATGGGCTCGCTCGGCGCGGCACGGCTCAATGCGCAGTCGGACCTTGACCTGATCGTGATCTATGATCCCTTGGGAGCCGAGACTTCGACCGGAGCCAGGCCATTGGCCACGCGCCCCTATTTCGCTCGGTTGACGCAGGCCTTGGTGACGGCCCTGACGGCGCAGACCGGTGAGGGGCGGCTTTATGAGGTGGACATGCGGCTGCGGCCCTCGGGGCGGCAGGGGCCGGTGGCAACCGCGCTGGAGGCGTTCAAGGCCTATCAGGAGGACGAGGCCTGGACCTGGGAACATCTGGCCCTGACCCGCGCGCGGGTGCTGGCCGGAGACGCCGCGCTGGGGGGCGAGGTCGAGGTCTTCCGGCGCGATCTGATCCGGCGCAAGGGGCAGGGGGCAAAGGTCCGCGCAGATGTGGCCGAGATGCGGGCGCGGTTGGCCGGGGCCAAGCCGGGCGAGGGGGCGTGGGAGGCCAAGAACGGCCCCGG
>CANBRQ010000333.1 GCA_947371955.1 Paracoccaceae bacterium
AACTGATCCTGCCCGAGCCCTCCCGTCAGCTTGTCCGCCCCAAGTCCACCCGTCAGCGTGTCGTGGCCGGATCCGCCCACCAGCACATCGTTGCCACCCAAGCCCGACAAAGCATTCGCCCCGCCATCCCCCGCCAGACTGTCCGCCCCGAAGCGCGACCCAAGGATGTTCTCTATGTTGCTGTAATCATCATCCGTGGCCGCCCCGGTATTGGCAAAACTGCCGTCCAGCGCCACGTGAATGGCCCCGCCCGTGCGGAAATCCAGCGTGTCGATGCCCGTACCGCCATCCACCGTCTCAATTCCGTTGCCAAGCCGGAACGTGTCGTTGCCATCGCCGCCAAGGATCGTGCCCTCAATCGTACCGCCGCGCCCGTCATAGGTGTCATTGCCGAGAAACAGGAACACATCGCCGTAAATGTGGCCAAGGTTGCGCACATTGTCTGCGAGACCACATCCGCCGATGGCATCGATCGTTCCGCTGATCGTGCCCATGTTGCGGATATGAAGCGCCTCAAGACCGAAAGAGGTGAGGATACCATAGCTGGCGCCCTCGATCAAACCCGTGTTGATCACCGTCGTGGCACCGCTGCCCTGACCCGTCAGAAGCACGGCCGTGTCGCCATAGATTGCACCGGCGTTGGACAGATAAGAATCGTACGCGTTCAGATTGATGCCATAAAGGTGCGCGCTGACAAATCCTGTTGCCCCAACGATAACCGTCTCCGCAGAGTCAACATCGTTTTCATCGCCCAAGGCAACAGCATAGGCCCCCACATCGGCCACAACCGACCCCAAGATGCGCACCAGATGACTGTTGCCCGTTCCGATGACGGCGTTGCCCGTATCGGACGTCACCACGCCATTCAGCCCCAACACGAGGCTATCCAGTTCACCCAGATCCACGGTTGACGTCCGAACCCCCGCCACAACTTGCGTCGCCATCTCAAATCCTTTGCTTCACTGTCCAGCGATTGCCGTTGGCCGAAAATCTGGTCCCGGTCCACGGCCAAGCAAAGCAAAAAGCAGCACACCACCTTGCCCCGCCGCAGCTCAAAGCCTAAGACCCCGCCCATCTCCCGCACCGCGAGGCCGCCATGATCCTTTACCCCGCCATCGACCTCAAAGACGGCCAATGCGTGCGGCTCCTGCGCGGCGAGATGTCTGCCGCCACCGTCTTTGGCGACGACCCCGCCGCCCAAGCTGCCAAATTTGCCGCAGCCGGCTGCGAGTGGCTGCACCTCGTGGACCTGAACGGCGCCTTCGCCGGCACCCCGGTCAACGCCGCCGCCGTCGAGGCGATCCTCTCCGCCGTCAAAGTCCCCTGCCAGTTGGGCGGCGGCATCCGCGACATGGCCACGATCGAGATGTGGCTGAAGAAAGGCCTCGCCCGCGTCATCCTCGGCACCGTCGCCGTGGAAAACCCCGATCTCGTCCGGCAGGCGGCAAAAGCCTTCCCCGGTCAAGTCGCCGTCGGCATCGACGCCCGCAAGGGCTTTGTGGCCACCAAAGGCTGGGCCACCGAAACGACCGTGCAAGCCACCGACCTCGCCCGCTCCTTCGAGGACGCTGGGGTGGCAGCCATCATCTACACCGACATCGACCGCGACGGCGCCATGCAAGGCCCCAACATCGAGGCGACCGAGGCCCTCTCCCGCGCTGTCAGCATCCCGGTGATCGCCAGCGGAGGCGTCAGCCGCATGGAGGACCTCATCGCCCTGCGGGATACGGGAACCATCGCCGGGGCGATTTCGGGGAGGGCGCTTTATGACGGGGCGATCGATCTGACGGCGGCGTTGGAGCATCTTCGCGCCTGAGACGTCTCAGAAGCGAAGATGTGTCACACCTCCCAAAACCGGACGCACAAGAGCCGTCGCGCCCATCAGTCCAGTTGCAGTTACGGCAATCGCAGTCAGGGCACCCAAGCCTCCTATTCCGGTCGCAACTACGGATGTGACCATTGCGCGTCAAAGGGACATGCTGAAAATTGGCTGACCTGCTTGCGTGCAAACGGATGAATTGATGTCCGGTGGTGTGCCAGCTGCGAGGAACTGCAACCAGCTTGGGACGTGCCCGAACATCCCGACAATGCCCAGCGGCCCCGGTTCACATCCCCGCCCGAACCGCCCTCCATACCAGCCGCCCCAGCCAGACAACCCCCGCCGCACTGGTCAGGATCGCCATCGGCCACATCCCCACCCCTCCCGGAAACGCCGCCCAGCCCATCGGCGCCAGCACCGCCACCATCAACGGGGCGATCAGGAACAACCCTTGTTGCCACAACGGCCCGACCCGGCCCAAGCGCAGGGGCGTCCGGTCTCCGATCCGGAACGCCAGCCAGACCAGACCGCCAAGGATCACCGGCAGCACCAACCGCAGCGGGTTCAGCGTCGCCACGCACTGCACGGCCCAAGCCGCCCCCAGCACCACCGCAGGCAGGGCCACGGCCCAAACGGGCGCTTCCTCCACCTGCCCGATCCTGTCCAGCATCCAATGCCCCAAAGGCACCAGCAGCCCCAGACCCAGCAGATACGCAAACACCGCCCCGCGCCCCGGCATCGCCATCTCCATCGGCCAGTACAACGCCGTCAGGCTGCCGAAAATCCCCAAGACCAGCCAGACCGCCACCCTCCGCCCCACCCCGCCCAAGCGCCCCAACCCCAAAACCACCCCGCCCGAGATCACCCCGTGCCAGGCCACCGGGGTCCAGACCAGTTGAAACGGAAAGGCGTCATAGATCGTGCCGACCACGGCCCCCTCAACCAGAAACCCCAGGATCAGCCCGCCGAGGAAGGCAGCCGTTACCCCCTGCACCCCGGCCCGCACCACGACGAACAGCGCAACACTGGCGCAAAGCATATAGGCCACGCAGGTCATCGCCTGATCGGCCAGCGAAAAATCTGCATGCGGCACGGCCCAGAAAAACGCCTCCGAGGCATAAAAGCCGATCATCCCCAAAGCCATCGAGGCCAAAAGAAACCGCATCAAACCCTCCGCTCCCTGCCATTTCACCTTGGCACAAATACTCAAAGCCGCCATCGGGCAGCGCCGCCGCTTGGCAGACTTCCGCCCCTTTCCCCCGCCCCCCCCTTTCGCTATGGTCGCGCCATGCTGAAGACCCGCCTCATCCCCTGCCTTGATGTCGCCGATGGCCGCGTGGTCAAGGGTGTCAACTTCGTCAACCTGATCGACGCCGG
>CANBRQ010000334.1 GCA_947371955.1 Paracoccaceae bacterium
CGGCGTCAAACTGGCCGTCGACGAAGACCAGCTTCAGCCGGTTGATGTCGGCGAACAGCGGCACCTCGTCGGCGTCGGACAGGGCGGCAGAAGGCGCGTCGATCGCGGTCAGGCTGGCCGGATCGGTATAGCGCCAATATTCGTCGCGCTTGCCGGGCAGACCTGCTGCCGCCAACCGGGCCTGTGCCGCAGCGCGGGCCGCAGCCAGACCTGCGGGCTGTGCCAGATCAGCCAGACGCAGCGCCAAGGCGGCGCCTTTCGGGGAAACCGCGCTCATCACTTGACCTCGGCCAGATTGTGCTCGGCGAGGATGTCAGCATAGCCGTTGTGTTCGACCTCCAGCGCCAGTTCCGGGCCGCCGGTCTTGATGATGCGGCCAGCGGCCATGATATGCACCACGTCCGGTTTGATGTGGTCCAGCAGGCGCTGATAGTGGGTGATCACCAAGAAGCTGCGCCCTTCGGACCGCAGCGCGTTCACGCCCTCGGACACCAGCTTCATGGCATCGACGTCAAGGCCCGAGTCCGTCTCGTCCAGAATGCACATCTTGGGTTCCAGCATGGCCATCTGCAGGATTTCGTTGCGCTTCTTCTCACCACCCGAGAAACCGACGTTGACCGGGCGCTTGAGCATATCGGCATCGATCTTGAGGGACTTGGCCTTCTCGCGCACCAGTTTCAGGAAGTCACCGGCCGAGACTTCCGGCTCGCCCCGGGTCTTGCGCTGCGCGTTCAGGGCGGTCCGCAGGAACGTCATATTGCCGACACCGGGAATTTCGACCGGGTATTGGAAGGCCAGGAACAGGCCATGCGCAGCGCGCACCTCGGGTTCCATCGCCAGCAGGTCTTCGCCTTCCAGCGTGGCCGTGCCTTCGGTCACCTGATAGCCGTCGCGGCCTGACAGCACATAGGACAGGGTGGACTTGCCCGAGCCGTTCGGCCCCATGATGGCATGGACCTCTCCCGCCCCGATCTTGAGGGTGACGCCTTTGAGGATCTGCTTGTCCTCTTCCTCAAGTTTCACGTGCAGGTTGTTGATTTCAAGCATTTTATCGGTCCTTACGTCTTAGACGGGATCACTATAGGCGGTCATGATCCAGCCCATGTGTTTCACGGGGAAACTTTGCGGGGTCAGGGTGAAGGCCGCCATGCGACCGGTCATTTTGGGTTTTCCGGCCAGTTTTTCGAACCGATGATACGAAGGCCGCTCCACATAGTCGTCACACAGCAGCAGGATCGGTCGCGTGATCCGCAGCTGGGTCGTCAACATGCAGGCGAGCCTGAAGCGGCCATCGACTAGCACGACATCAGGATGGACAAAATCCTTGCGATCCCAGACCGAGACCGGATAGGCCGCCCAATTCTTCAGCTTGGACTTGTCCGAGGGAAAGCCCCATTTGCCCGTCGGGCCGACATCGACATGGTGCATCGCGACCGGCACGCGCGGCGGATTGGCCTTGAACCAGGCCTCCATCCGCAAAGACCAGCTGCGGTCGCTTTCCACCGACGTGACGGACAGGGTTGCCCCCTCGGCCGCAATCAGGGTTGAACCGCCTGAGCCGTATTCCAGAATGACGCCCGCATCCTTGTAGGAGGCGCGCACCAGTTCGGCCTCCTCCTCGGGCATGGTGAACTTGAACGGGCTTTCCTCGGTCATGCTTCGGTTCCTTCGGCTAGGGTCTTGGCGGCGCGGCCTGAGGGAGGACGGGGCACCAGCAGGAAATTCTCGTTTACCCGGTAACGTTTGAACTGGGCGGCAATTTCGTAGCGGTTGGACTTGACCCAGCGGATGAAATCTTCCTTGTTCTGGCGGTCCAGCTCGATGAAAATGCGGGGGCGACAGCGGGCGATGGTCTCTGAAAGGCCGCCAAGCGCCTTCATCTCCATCCCCTCGACGTCGATCTTGATGAAATCGACATGGGTATCGGCCAAGGCCTGATCGCCGGTGATGACACGAAGGTCGCCCGTGCCTTCCAGCATCTGGCCGCCGCCAAGGTTGCCCTTGGGCGCATCAATGCCAAGGCCGTCTTGTGCCTGATCCGAAAGGCCAACGCCCAAGTGCTGCAGATCGCAGCGCGGCAGGACGCCGTTGAGCGCAAGGTTGGACATCAATATCTCGATGGCCTTGGGATTGGGTTCGAACAGGATGGCCTTTTCCACGCCAAGGAATTTCAGCGCGAACAGGGCGTGGTTGCCGATGTTGGTGCCGATGTCGCAATAGACAGCACCCGGCGGGCAGAACTGGCGGATGATCTCCAGTTCTTCGGGTTCATAGAAGGCGCCGTTGCGATGGTGGCGCTGGATGGAGTCCTTGCCGTCCGTGATGGTGAAATAGATGGGCTGGCCCCAGATGACGGTGCGGACGACATGGCCTTTCGGCGATATGGTGGTGTCGTTGCCGACCAACATCGGGTTCATCTGGCGTGCCTTACCCGACCGAGCCTTCAAGCGAGATCGCCACAAGGCTTTGCGCTTCCATGGCAAATTCCATCGGCAGGGCCTGCAGGACCTCGCGGCAGAAGCCGTTGACGACCAGGGCCACCGCTTCTTCCTCGTCCATGCCACGCGAGCGGCAGTAGAAGAGTTGATCCTCATCAACCTTCGAGGTGGTGGCCTCGTGTTCGACACGCGATGAGGAATTCTTCACCTCGATATAGGGCACGGTATGCGCACCGCATTTGTCGCCGATCAGAAGGCTGTCGCATTGCGTGTAGTTGCGGCTGTCGGTGGCCTTGGGGTGCATGGAAACCAGCCCCCGGTAGGTGTTCTGCGCCCGCCCCGCCGAGATACCCTTCGAGACGATGCGCGACTTGGTGCGCTTGCCCAAATGGATCATCTTGGTGCCGGTATCGGCCTGCTGGGCGTTGTTGGCGATGGCGATCGAGTAGAACTCGCCTTGGCTGTCATCACCGCGCAGGATGCACGAGGGGTATTTCCAGGTGATCGCTGACCCGGTTTCCACCTGAGTCCACATCACCTTGGCCCGCGCTTCCCGGCAATCGGCCCGCTTAGTGACGAAGTTGTAGATGCCGCCCCGGCCTTCCTCATCGCCCGGATACCAGTTCTGAACCGTGGAATACTTGACCTCGGCATCCTCCAGAATGACCAGTTCCACCACTGCAGCATGAAGCTGGTGCGTGTCGCGTTTGGGCGCGGTGCAACCTTCCAGATAG
>CANBRQ010000335.1 GCA_947371955.1 Paracoccaceae bacterium
GCGAGGTGGTTGAACTTGACGGAGAGCATCAGATTGACGCGGTTACCGCCGTCTCTGGGTCCGGCCCCGCCTATGTGTTCCACCTGATCGAGGCGATGGCCGCCGCCGGTGTGGCCGAAGGCCTGTCGCCCGAAGTCGCCATGAAGCTCGCGCGCGCCACGGTCTGCGGGGCAGGGGAACTGGCCCACCGCTCCCCCGAACCTGCCGCGCAGTTGCGCATCAACGTCACCTCACCCGGCGGCACCACGGCGGCGGCCCTCGCCCACCTGATGGACCCGGAAACCGGCCTTCCGCCCCTGATGGCCCGCGCCGCCCATGCCGCCGCAGAACGGGGGCGGGAGTTGGGGAAATGATAACCTACGACGACTTCGAGAAGGTCGACATCCGCGTGGGCACCATCACCCGCGCCGAACCCTTCCCCGAGGCGCGCAAACCCGCCTACAAACTCTGGGTCGATTTCGGCGGCGAATTGGGAGAGAAACGCTCCTCCGCCCAGATCACCGCCCACTATACGCCCGAAGGCCTGATCGGCCGCCAAGTTCTGGCTGTGGTCAACTTCCCGCCCCGCCAGATCGGCAAGGTCCTGTCCGAGGTGCTCGTCCTCGGCCTGCCCGACGCCGAAGGCCAGGTCGTCCTGATCGGGCCCGGCCAAGAGGTTCCGCTTGGAGGTAAACTCTTTTGAAACTCCTGATCACCCGCTGCCTGCCTGACACGGTCGTCGCCCGGACCCGGACACGGTTTGATGTCACATACCGCGACGACCCCAACCCTCTGGATGCTGCCGCTCTGCGCACGGCGCTGCGCGACTACGACGCGGTTCTGCCCACCCTCGGCGACCTGTTCCGCGCCGACGTCTTTGCGGATGTCCCGGCGCCCCGCGCCAAACTGCTGGCCAACTTCGGCGTCGGCTACAACCATATCGACGTTGAGGCCGCCCGCGCCGCCGGCATCCTCGTCACCAACACCCCCGGAGCCGTCACCGACGCCACCGCCGACATCGCCCTGACCCTGATCCTGATGACCGCCCGTCGCGCCGGAGAAGGCGAGCGCCTGCTGCGCGCTGGAAACTGGACCGGTTGGCACCCAACCCAGATGCTGGGTATGCACGCCACCGGCCGAACCGTTGGCATCATCGGCATGGGCCGCATCGGCAAAGCCATCGCCCGCCGCTGCCACTATGGCTTCGGCATGCAGGTGATCTTCCACAACCGCTCTCCCATCGACCCCGGCCTGCCTGCCACGCAACTGCCCCTGTCCGAGGTCCTGAAGGCCGATATCGTCGTCATTGCCGTCCCCGGCGGCAAGGCGACCCATCACCTGATCTCCACCGCCGAACTGGCGCAGATGCGCCCCGAGGCGATCCTGATCAACATCGCCCGTGGCGACGTGGTCGATGAAGCCGCCCTGATCGCCGCCCTGCAAACCCGCCAGATCGCAGCTGCCGGCCTTGACGTCTATGAATTCGAACCCGCGGTCGCCCCGGCCCTGATGGCAATGGAGAACGTCACCCTCCTCCCCCATCTCGGCACCGCAGCGCTGGAGGTGCGCGAGGCGATGGGCATGATGGCCGTCGACAACCTCTTCGCCCATCTTGACGGCCAACCCCTGCCCAACGCGGTCTGATCCATGTCCCCCTCCGCGCCCTGCATCTGCCTCAGACGCTCCGCGGGGAGTATTTGGGAAGGAGCAATCGGGGCGCGCGATCTTCTTGCACGTGCTCCTTGCAAAATACTCCCGCCGGAGGCATCCGCCGCCACAGCGCGAGACCGGCCATGATCCTCTCGCGCGGGCGCCGCTTCATCTTTGTCCATATCCCCAAGACCGGCGGCACCGCGCTGACCCTGGCGCTGGAGGCGCGGGCGATGGCCGAGGATATCCTGATCGGCGACACGCCCAAGGCGAGGGCGCGCAAGGGGCGGATCGCCGGGGTCAAGGCGCGCGGGCGGCTTTGGAAACACTCCACCCTGTCCGACATCGCCGGACTCGCCAGCGATGACGAGATTGCCAGCTTCTTCACCCTGACCCTTGTGCGCAACCCATGGGACCGCGCTGTCAGCTATTACCACTGGCTGCGCGACCAGCACTTTGCCCACCCGGCCGTTGGCCTTGCCAAAAGCCACAGCTTCCCTGATTTCCTGAGCCATCCGCAGACCCGCACGGCCTTGGCGCTTTGGCCCTACACCGCCTATATGCGCGACCGCTTCGGGGCCGAGCGCGCCAGCCTCTTCGCCCGGATCGAGCATCTCGACACCGACCTTGCGCCGTTTGAGGCGCATCTGGGCTTTGGCCTGACCCCGATCGCCCGGGCCAATGAATCCGGTCGCGACCGCGACTGGCGCCCCTATTACTCGGATGACAGCGCGGCCCTGATCGCCTCGCTCTGTGCCGAGGACATCGCCCGCTTCGGGTACAGCTTCGATTCGGCAGCATTTTAGCCAAAGGCCGTTGCCCTGCCACAGTCTGCCCACGGCGGGGCCGCGCCAGAGGCCTTTGCTGATTCTGAACAAAAGGGATCGCCGATCATGGGCCGTCACGATCTGACACTTGGCATCGCCATCAAGGGCCGCGCTGGCCTCGCCACCGGGCTTTATGCCTCCACCCCGGTTCTGACCGCCACCGGTTGGATGCCCTTGGCCGCGCTGGATCAGGGGGATCTTCTTGTCACCTGCGATCACGGCCTCTCGTCCATCGTGGCCTTGAGGACCGAGATCAAGGTAGCGCTTTGGGCCGTGCTTTTTCCGGAGGGGGCACTTGGCAATGACCAGCCCGTGCTTTTGCCGCCGGGCCAGCCGGTTCTGATCCGCTCGCCGCATGCCATGCCGTTCTGCGGCGAGCCGCAGGCCCTTGTGCCCGCCGCAGCGCTGGAGGGCTGGCGCGGCATCGCCCCGCATGTGCCGGACACCGCCGAACCCATCCTGCAACTGCGCCTCTCGCGCCCGGGTCTGGTCAAGGCTGGACCCGGCCTTGTCGTCGCCGTCGATGGCGTCGAGACGCCAGAGCGTGATCTGATCCGCCTTCTGCTGACCGCTCCCGACCTTCCCATCCTGCCACTGGCCGCCGCGCGCCATCTGGTGGCGACCTTGATCGCCGCTGAAACCGGCCTCGGCCTGCGCGCCGCCGATCAGGCCGCCTTTTTCAGGCCGGAAAACCGCGCGTAGAACCC
>CANBRQ010000336.1 GCA_947371955.1 Paracoccaceae bacterium
CGGCCACAGCTACATCGTCTATGGCCCTCTGGCCAATGGCGCCACGACCGTGATGTTCGAAGGCGTCCCCACCTTCCCCGACGCGGGCAGGTTCTGGGAGGTGATTGCCAAGCACCGCGTCACCCAGTTCTACACCGCCCCCACCGCGATCCGCAGCCTGATGGCGATGGGTACCGAATGGGTTGAAAAGCACGACCTGTCCTCGCTGCGCCTGCTGGGCTCGGTGGGTGAGCCGATCAACCCGGAAGCCTGGAACTGGTATTTCAAGAATATCGGCAAGGGCAACTGCCCGGTGGTCGACACCTTCTGGCAAACCGAAACCGGCGGCCACATCATCACCCCCTTGCCCGGTGCCGTGCCGCAAAAGCCGGGTTCCGCGACGAAACCCTTCTTCGGCATCAAGCCCGAGGTGCTGGACCCCGCCAATGGCCATGTCCTGCCCGAGACAGCCACCGAAGGCGTCCTTTGCATCGCCGACTCTTGGCCGGGCCAGATGCGCACGCTCTGGGGTGACCACAAGCGGTTCGAGGAAGCCTATTTCGCGCAATACCCCGGCTACTACTTCACCGGCGACGGCTGCCGCCGCGATGCGGATGGCTATTACTGGATCACCGGCCGCGTCGATGACGTGCTGAACGTCTCGGGCCACCGCCTTGGCACCGCCGAAGTGGAATCGGCCCTCGTCGCCCACCCGAAAGTGGCCGAAAGCGCCGTGGTAGGCTACCCGCATGACATCAAGGGCCAGGGCATCTATGCCTACGTCACCCTGATGAAGGGCATCGAGCCTTCGGAAGATCTGCGCAAAGACCTCGTGAAATGGGTTCGCACCGAAATCGGCCCGATCGCCACGCCGGATCTGATCCAGTGGGCGCCGGGCCTGCCCAAGACCCGCTCTGGCAAGATCATGCGCCGCATCTTGCGCAAGATCGCCGAGAACGACTTCGCCGCTTTGGGAGACACATCGACACTGGCGGACCCAGCTGTTGTCGACGACCTGATCGAAAATCGCATGAACCGGGCCTGATCCCCGAAGGGACAGGCTCGGACGGAAGGATCCCGCCCCTCACCGGGCGGGTGCAGGGAGGGCACGCGGCTGCTCCGCGTGTTGCACATGCCCGCAGAGACGGGCACAAAGGGAGAGACAGACAATGGCATATGGAACTTCAGACGCGAGCACCCGCTCACGTCCGATGACGGCGTCAGAGAGGAAGGTCATTCTGGCCTCCTCGATGGGCACGATCTTCGAATGGTACGACTTCTACCTTTATGGTTCGCTGTCAGCCTATATCGGCGCGCAGTTCTTCACGCCCTTCCCGGAAGCGGCGCGGAACATCTTCGCACTTCTGGCCTTTGCGGCAGGTTTCCTTGTGCGCCCGTTCGGCGCCCTTGTGTTCGGCTCGCTGGGCGACCTGATCGGCCGGAAGTACACCTTCCTTGTCACGATCCTGATCATGGGCTCCTCGACTTTCCTCGTGGGCCTTTTGCCCGGCTATCAAAGCTGGGGCATCGCGGCACCGATCATCCTGATCGGGTTGCGGATGTTGCAGGGTCTGGCTTTGGGCGGTGAATATGGTGGGGCTGCGGTCTATGTGGCCGAACATGCGCCGCAAAACCGCCGGGGCTATTACACCTCGTTCATCCAGACCACAGCAACCGGCGGTCTTCTGCTGTCGCTGATCGTCATTCTGGTTGTGACGCCGCTCATCACCAACAACTTCCCCGCCGTGGCCCAGTTCGGCCTGGACGGAGCGCCCGTGCTGGACGCCAAGGGCAATGCGGTGATGCTGGACGCCTGGAAAGCCTGGGGCTGGCGCGTGCCGTTCCTGCTGTCGGCCTTCCTGCTGCTGATCTCGCTGTATATCCGCATGACCATGTCGGAAAGCCCGGTCTACCAGAAGATGAAAGCCGAAGGCGCTGCTTCGAAAGCGCCGCTGCGTGAGGCATTTGGCACCTGGAAGAACGGCAAGATCGCGCTCATCGCCCTCTTCGGCCTGACAATGGGTCAAGCGGTCGTATGGTACTCGGGTCAGTTCTATGCCCTGACCTTCCTGCAATCGGTCGTGAAGGTGGACAGCTTTACCGCCAACGTCTTCGTAGCCTGCTCGCTGATCCTCGGCACCTGGGGCTTCATCTTCTTCGGCGGGCTGTCGGACAAGATCGGCCGCAAGCCGATCATTCTGGCGGGCTGCCTGTTGGCTGCCATCACCTACTTCCCGGTCTTCAAGTTCATCACCCAGACCGCGAACCCGGCCCTTTATGCCGCCCAGCAGACCCCGATCACGGTGACGGCTGACCCGGCAGACTGCTCGTTCCAGTTCAACCCGGTTGGCACCGCCAAGTTCACCCACAGCTGCGACGTCGTGAAGGCGCTGCTGCTGAAGGGCTCGGCCAACTCGACCCAGGTCGATGCGCCCGCAGGCACGATTGCCAGCGTCAAGATCGGCGATACCGAGATCCCGTCCTATGACGGTGCGAAGAACGCATCCGACATCACCGCCGCAACGGCGACGTCGGATGCGGCCAAGGCTGCGATTGACCCTGCCCTGCTGAAGACCCTCACCGACGCCAACAAGGCGCTGGCCACCGCCAAGACCGCTGCCGCCGACGCCGACAAGGCGCTGAAGGCTGCTGCCGACGACACCGCCAAGGCCACCGCCCAAACCGCGCTTGATACGGCGACGGCAGCGGTGGCCCCGGCGCAAGCGGCAGTCGACGCTGCCCGCGCTGCGGTTCCAGCCGATCTGCTGGCCACGCTGGACAAGGCCACGACCGACCTCGCGGGCGTCGCTGGCGTCAAGGCTGGCTTCGAGAAGGCTGTCAACGCGGCTCTGATGACGGCAGGCTATCCGCTGGTTGCTGCGGATAACACGACGGTTGCCAAAGTTACCTCGTTTGCCGACATCTTCAAGGCGCAGAACCTGACGGTGATCATCACACTGACCTATCTGATCCTGCTGGTGACGATGGTCTACGGCCCGATCGCCGCCCAGTTGGTGGAACTGTACCCGACCCGCATCCGCTACTCGGGCCTGTCGCTGCCCTACCACATCGGCAACGGCTGGTTCGGCGGCTTGCTGCCCGCGCTGGTTCTGGCCATCTCGGCCCAGACCGGCAACATCT
>CANBRQ010000337.1 GCA_947371955.1 Paracoccaceae bacterium
CGACACCCCCGCCGAGGCCGCCGCCCTCGCCCAATCCACAAACCGCAGCCTCCTCGTCTGGGCCGGCAAGGCCCCGCCAGACCTCAAATGCCTGCGCGTCGAAGACGGCTTCCTGCGCTCCCGCGGCCTCGGCGCCGCCCTGATCCCGCCGCTCTCCCTCGTGACCGACAACCTCGGCATCTACTACGACCCGACCCGACCCAGCCGCCTCGAAGCCCTGATTCAGTCCCCCCTACCCCAATCCGCCCTCACCCGAGCCCAGGGCCTGCGGCAGGCGCTGATCGCCGCCCGCATCAGCAAATACAACCTCCCCGGCAGAATCCCCGATTTACCGCCGGGTCACCGCATCCTTGTCCCCGGTCAGGTCGAGGATGACGCCTCCATCCGCTGCGGCACCACGACGGTGCAAACCAACCTCGCCCTCCTGCAAGCCACCCGCGCCGCCAACCCCGCCGCCATCCTGATCTACAAACCGCATCCCGATGTCGAAGCGGGCCTGCGCCCCGGCGCCATCCCGCCCGAGGCCCTCCAGGGCCTCGCCGACACGGTCGCCTCAGACTCCGATCCCATAGCCCTGATCGAGGCCTGCCACGAGGTCTGGACCATGACCTCCCTACTCGGATTCGAGGCCCTCCTGCGCGGGAAACCCGTCACCTGCCTCGGCGCCCCGTTCTACGCCGCTTGGGGCCTGACCAAAGACCTCGGCCCCATCCCCATCCGCCGGGCCCAAGCCCCCGACGGCCACCCCTTGCCACGCCCAAGTCTCGACGCCCTGACCCATGCCGCTCTGATCGCCTACCCGCGCTACTATGACCCCGTCACGAAGGGCCCCTGCCCACCCGAAGTGGCCGTCGCGCGCCTCGCCTCGGGCTCCCTGCCCCAACCGGGTCTGCCCCTCCGTCTGCTTGCCAAAGTGCAAGGCGCTTTTGCCAGTCAGTCCCACCTCTGGCGCTAGCCCGCTCACCCTTCCCCAGGGTCACACCGGGTCCGGCGGGCACGGCGTCAGAACCGCGCCGTCCGAGCAGTGCTGCCCCCCACCGGCCATCGAACGCCCGACAAAGCAAGAAAGGCCGCGCCTTCCCCCGCAGCCGCCCCCTGCTTTCCATTTCACACTGGTTCAAATATCCACGGGGTTCCCCAAGGGGGGCGTGCCCCCTTGGGCGCGGTGGTCCGGGGGGTGCGCAGCCCCCCGGCCGGGTCCGCCGAGCGACCTTAGTAGATATACCGGATCTGCTCCGTCCAGAACCGCTCCATCCGCTTCAGCGACGAATTGATCGTCTCCATGATCTCCGGATCGATCACCCCGCGCTTGCCCAGCACGTCGGAATGCCGCGCGAACAGATCGCCAATCAGCCCCCGCACCCGCCGGCCCTTTTCCGTCAGCCGCACCCGCACCGACCTGCGGTCGATCTCGGACCGCTGGTGGTGCATGTAGCCCAGTTCCACCAGCTTCTTCAGATTGTAGCTGACGTTGGAGCCCTGGTAATAGCCGCGAGATTTCAGCTCCCCCGCCGTCACCTCGTTCTCGCCGATGTTGAACAAAAGCAAAGCCTGCACCGAGTTGATCTCAAGGATGTTGAGCCGTTCGAACTCATCCTTGATCACATCCAGCAAAAGCCGATGCAGGCGTTCCAGCATCGATAGGCTGTCCAGATAGCCAGCCAGAAGGGCTTTTTGCGATCCGTCCAGAAGGGGGGCGTGCAGCGTCATGCATAGTCTCCGATCCGTTATCCGTAGCTAAGGGACAGAATCGGCACAAAACAAAAACATAAGGTAAACACGTACCTTGTTCGCCCTGAATTACAGGGTTAACCGGCCCGCAAACGCTGCATTGCAAAGCCCGACAGCACCGAAATCAGCCCGGCATGGGCCTGTGGCACCGGTTTTTGCCCCAGCATCCAGGCCATCAGGTCCTGATCATTCTCTTCCAGAAGCGAGTCGTAGGCATCCAGTTCTACCCCCGACATGCCCGCCAGCTCTGCATCGGCATAGGGTCCCAGCACCAGATCCATCTCTTTGGTGCCGCGCCGCCAGCTGCGCATCCGCATCCGTTTCAGCCGTGCTTCTGCCGTTTCCATGGCCACTCCCCATTGATCACGCCCGCATGGCGGCCTATGACGCCCCCATATCAAACCCATCCGGAGCCCGCCATGGCCTTCCTGTCCGACACCCTCGCCCGCGTCAAACCCTCGCCCACCATCGCCGTCACCACCAAGGCGGCTGAACTCAAGGCGCAAGGCCGCGACGTGATCGGCCTCGGCGCGGGCGAGCCGGACTTCGACACACCCGAGAATATCCGCAACGCCGCCAAGGCCGCGATCGATGCGGGCAAGACGCGCTACACGCCCGTGGATGGCATCCCGGAGCTGAAGAAAGCCATCTGCGCCAAGTTCCTGCGCGAAAACGGCCTGACCTACACGCCCGCCCAGGTCTCGGTCGGCACCGGCGGCAAGCAAATCCTCTACAACGCGCTGATGGCCACCTGCAATCCGGGCGACGAGGTGATCATTCCGGCACCCTATTGGGTCTCTTACCCCGACATGGTCCTCTTGGCCGGCGGCACTCCCGTTCCCGTGGTCGCCGGCATCGAGACCAACTTCAAGCTGACCCCCGCGCAACTGGAAGCGGCGATCACGCCGAAAACCAAGTGGTTCATCTTCAACTCCCCCTCCAACCCCACCGGTGCGGGCTATACCGAGGCTGAACTCCGCGGCCTGACCGATGTCCTTCTTCGTCACCCGCAGGTCTGGATCATGTCGGACGACATGTATGAACATCTGGTGTTCGACGACTTCAAATTCACCACGCCCGCCCAGATCGAGCCCGGCCTTTACGACCGCACCCTGACCTGCAATGGCGTGTCGAAATCCTACGCCATGACCGGCTGGCGCATTGGCTATGCTGCGGGCCCGGTGGCCCTGATCAAGGCCATGGCCACCATCCAAAGCCAATCCACCTCCAACCCCTCCTCGGTCAGCCAATATGCCGCCCTTGAAGCCTTGAACGGCCCGCAAGACTTCCTCGCCCCCAACCGCAAGCTCTTTGAACGTCGCCGCGATCTGGTCGTCTCCATGCTGAACCAGACCAAGGGCGTGACCTGCC
>CANBRQ010000338.1 GCA_947371955.1 Paracoccaceae bacterium
TCGCACCCCGACGCTGGCAAGACCACGCTCACCGAAAAATTCCTGCTGTTCGGCGGCGCCATTCAGATGGCGGGACAAGTCCGTGCCAAGGGCGAAGCGCGGCGCACGCGGTCGGACTTCATGAAGCTGGAGCAGGAGAGGGGCATCTCCGTCTCGGCCTCCGCCATGTCTTACGACTACCGCCAGTGGCGCTTCAATCTGGTGGATACCCCCGGCCACAGCGACTTTTCCGAAGACACCTATCGCACGCTGACGGCGGTGGATGCCGCCATCATGGTGATCGACGGAGCCAAGGGCGTCGAATCCCAGACCCGCAAGCTCTTCGAGGTCTGCCGCCTGCGCGATCTGCCAATCCTGACCTTCTGCAACAAGATGGACCGGGAATCCCGCGACGTGTTCGAGATCATCGATGAGATTCAGGAAAATCTGGCGATCGACGTGACGCCCGCAAGCTGGCCAATCGGTGTGGGACGTGAGTTCATCGGCGCCTATGACCTGCTACACGACCGGCTGGAGATCATGGACCGCGCCGACCGCAACAAGGTGGCGGAATCGCTGCAAATCTCCGGCATGGATGACCCCAGGCTCGCCCAACACGTCCCCGCCGAACTGCTGCAGAAATTCCGCGACGAAATTGAGATGGCCCGCGAGCTTCTGCCGGCCTTCAACCGAGAGGCTTTCCTGAACGGCTCCATGACCCCGATCTGGTTTGGCTCGGCGATCAACTCCTTCGGCGTGAAGGAGTTGATGGACGGCATGGGCGAATATGGCCCCGAACCGCAGCCGCAAAAGGCCGCCGAACGCCAGATCCTCGCCTCGGAACCCGTGGTCACCGGCTTTGTCTTCAAGGTTCAGGCCAACATGGACCCCAAACACCGCGACCGGGTGGCCTTTGTCCGCTTGGCCTCGGGGCATTTCATCCGCGGCATGAAGCTGCAACATGTCCGCACCGGCAAGCCGATGGCGGTGGCCAACCCAGTCATGTTCCTTGCCGCTGACCGCGAACTGACCGAGGAGGCCTGGGCCGGTGACATCATCGGCATCCCGAACCACGGGCAACTGCGCATAGGTGACGCCCTGACGGAAGGCGAGGCTTTGCGCTTCACCGGCATCCCCTCCTTCGCGCCGGAACTGCTGTCTGGTGTCAGGGCGATGGACCCGATGAAGGCCAAGCATCTGGAAAAGGCTCTGATGCAGTTCGCCGAGGAAGGTGCCGCCAAGGTCTTCAAGCCGATGATCGGCTCGGGCTACATCGTCGGCGTTGTCGGACAGCTTCAGTTCGAAGTGCTGGCCAGCCGGATCGAGGAGGAATACTCCCTGCCCGTCCGCTTTGAACCCTCGCAGTTCAACTCGGCCCGCTGGGTTTCAGGCCCCAAGGCCGAGATGGAAAAGCTGATCAACGTCAACAAGGGCCACATCGCCATCGACAGCGATGGGGCGACCGTGTTCCTGACCCGCCTCAAGTGGGACATCGACCGCGTCGAGCGTGACTACCCCGAGTTGAAGCTGACCGCGACGAAGGAAATGATGGTCTGACGGCGAAAGCCGTCAGATTTGCGGCCGGGCACAGGAATAGACATAATCGAGCCTGCGGCCCTGAATATAGCCGTCCAGCGTGCCGGGGTTCGGGAAGATCAGGTCAACCAGCTTGGCCTCGGTATCAGCCGGGCGGTGCGCGTCGAAGAAATCCAGCAAATCCTTGGCCTTGGCGCACAGCCCCGGCCCTTCAACCCCGGCGCGGCGGGCCTGAATCAGCAGGCTTTGCACATTGGCAAGGTCCAGCCAAAGTGCTGTCCGCGCCTCTTGATACGCGCGCAAGTGGGTGGTCAGTCCATTGGGCTGGCTGGCCCAGAACAGCTTGATCGTGGCCTGCATCTCTTCCGCCGGGACCAATTGCACCGGGCCGGGCTTGGCCTGCCCCATGGCCAGCGCGAAATCGGCCAAGGCACGGGCGATCAGGCGATGCAGGGCGAAGCTTTCGGGGGCTGCGGCCACATCCTCGGCCGGAACGGTGTAAAGCGAGGCATATTCCTGCGCCATGAAATAGCGGCCCGGGGTTTCTTCGGCAATCTGGGGCATCTCCATCGCGGGCTTGATCGCCCCCTTGCGGGAAGAAACGGCCACCGGCACCTCGATCACCACCGGGTCAGTGATCATGTCGCGGCGCAGCAGCAGTTCGGTGGCAAAGGTCATCTCCTGATCCGACTTCGCGTCATCCGAGGGCAGATGCAGCCCGCTGACGGCCAGCCGCAGTCTGGCATAGGGGCCGGCCAAGTCGCTGTCCTTGACCGCCACTGTCACCAGCTTGTGGCCGGGATCGCCCTCGGCCTCGGTCACCTCGATCGGCTGATCGTTCAGAAGGTTGGTGACCTGCACCCGGGGGGTGGGCGTGGCCCCGGGCTCGGCATAGGCAAAGTTCAGCGTGACAGCGGTATCAGCAATGGCAGGCGCGGCCATCAAGGCCAAGGCGAGGGCAAGAAGGCGGGTCATTTCAGGTCCTGTCACGGGGCTTTTGCCGGGGGATTCGGGGCTGGATTGGGCGGCGATTTCGGCATGGCCAAGGCCGCGCCGAAGATAAGCGCGTCGGCAAGACGCAGGAATTGCAGGTATTTCATAAGCCCGGCCTTAGCCTCGGCAGCACCCACGAAGTCCGCGGGCAATTCGCTGTCGATGTAGCTCAACACCGTTTCGCCCCCCAGCACCGGATAAGTCGCCGTGCTCGACAGCGTCAGTTCGGCCCAGAACAGCACGACAAAGGCCGCAGCGCAGGCGGCGGCTAGCCCATAGCGCTGCAGGTTGCCCTGCACCACCGTGCCATTGGCCGCGACGATCTTGGTCAGCGCGAAGGACCCAAGGCCAGTGCCCACTTGCAGGATCTGGCTGAACTGCTGGAAGTCGACGGACAGAACGGTCTGGACCCGCAGAATGAAGAACGCAACGCGGACGAACAGGAAGGGCGTGTCGGCCAGTTGCTCTGCATCCGAGGCGGGTGATGCCGCGAAACAGGTGTCGATAAAGCCACCCCAGCAGCCATGCATGGCGAACAGATAGGTCAGCCACGGCAGGTGAACGAGGCCGATGGCGAT
>CANBRQ010000339.1 GCA_947371955.1 Paracoccaceae bacterium
GGCGCGCAGGTCTTCGGTCGAGATGTTCATGGCCGGGCCTTCAATAGGTGGCCCGCCCGCCGGAAAGGTCGAAGGTCGAACCGGTGGTGAAGGAATTCTCAGCCGAAGCGATCCAGAGGATCATACTGGCAATTTCCTCGACCGTCACAAACCTGCCGCGGGGGATTTTCGACAGCATATAGTCGATGAATTCCTGGCTCACCTGCTCCAGAATGCGGGTTTTGGCGGTCGCCGGGGTGACGCAGTTCACCGCGATGTCATGCCCAGCCAGTTCCTTGCCCAACGATTTGGTCAGGGCAATCACCCCGGCCTTGGAGGCGGAATAGGCCGAGGCGTTGGGGTTGCCCTCTTTCCCGGCGATGGAGGCGATGTTGACGATGCGGCCATAGTTGCGGGCCATCATGCCGGGGGTGACGGCCTTGCAGGTCAGGAAGGTGCCATCCAGGTTGATGGCCAGGATCTTTTTCCACGTGGCGGTGTCGTACTTGGCGAGCGGCCCGGTCGGCCCCGCGATGCCCGCACTGTTCACCAGAACATCAACCCGGCCAAAGGCAGCTTCGGTTGCGGCCAGTGCTGAAGCCACGCTAGCCTCGTCGCTGACATCAACCTTGACGAACAGGCGCGAGGCGTCGGGCAGGCTGGCCACTTTCGCCTCGGGGGCAGAGATATCCATGTCCCAGATCGCCACCTTGGCGCCGGATTTGGACATCCGCTCGGCGACCGCTGCGCCAATGCCGTTGGCGCCGCCGGTGATGACGGCGACTTTGTCGGTATAATCATAGCTGTTCATCTGAGGCCTCGGGTTGGGAGTTTGGGCGATGGTAGCAAGTTCATTGGTTGGTGGAAACGTGGCGCGTACGGCCCCACCATGTGTTCGCCAAGGGCGCACCGCCAACGAAAGCATCGGGCGGAAGGGCCTCGGCAATCCGCAGCACTTCGTTCCATTTCGCCATGCGTTCCGACCGGGTGATGGAGCCGACCTTCAACTGCCCGGCGTTCAGACCGACCGAGAGATGGCTGATCGAGGTATCCTCGGTCTCCCCAGAACGCGCAGAGACGATGGAGCGATAGCCCGCCTCTCGTGCCGTCGCCATGCATTGCAGGGATTCCGTCACCGTGCCAGCCTGATTGACCTTGATCAGCACGGCATTGCAGGCGCCAGCTTTGGCGGCGGCACTGACAAGGCGGGCATTGGTCACAAGGTAGTCGTCGCCGATGATCTGCACGCGGTCGCCGTAGGCCTGGGTGAAGGCCACCATGCCTTCCGGGTCATCCTCTGACAAAGGGTCCTCTATTGAAGCGATGGGGTAAGTGTCGATCCAGCGGCCCAAAAGGTCAATCATCTGGTCACGGTCAAGGTCGCGGTTTTCCAGCGCCAGACGGTAGCGGCCATTCCGCCCGAACTCCGATGCGGCAATGTCCAGCGAGATCACGACCCGGTCGCCGGGCGTCTCCCCTGCCGCTTCGATCGCCTGCATCAAGGTATCCAGCGCCTGTTCGTTGCTGTCGAACACCGGCCACCAGCCGCCCTCATCCGCCACGCCGATGGAATGGCCGCGCTGCTTCATGATCGCGCCCGCAGCCCGGTAGATTTCCGAGGTGACCTCCATCGACTCTTCAAAACGGGAGGCACCTGGGACCATCACCATGAAATCCTGCACATCCACCCGCCGCCCGGCATGAGCGCCACCGCCGAAGATTTGGATTTCCGGCAGCGGGATGGACGGTGTCTGGCCGCTCATCTCTGCGACATGCTGCCACAGCGGCACCGCCTTCGCCGTGGCCCCCGCATTCAGCACGGCCAGCGAAGTCGCCACCATGGCATTGCCGCCCAGCCGTGATTTCAGTGGCGTACCATCCAGCGCGATCAGCGCCGCGTCGACCGAGGCCTGATCCCCCGCATCCAGACCGATCAGCGCCGGCGCGATCAGCGTGGTCACATTCGACACGGCCACCCGCACATCCATCCCCGCCAGCTTCGTGCCGCCATCGCGCAGGTCCGACGCCTCTCTCGTGCCACGCGAGGCCCCTGCTGGCGCAATCGCACGACCCATGCCCGAGGTGGTGGCGACCTCAACCTCCACCGTCGGGTTGCCGCGACTGTCCCAGACCCTGCGCGCCTGCACCTTGGTGATGATGGAGCCGGTCATGCTTGGTCCTTCCTGCCGCCTATTTGCGGATGGTTTCCACAGTCAGATTGCCGTTGGTATAGACACAGATATCCGCTGCAATCGCCATGGCTTTGCGGGCAATCGCCTCGGCCGGAAGCCCCGAGTCCATCAGCGCCCGCGCGGCGGCGAGGGCATAGTTGCCGCCGGAACCGATTGCCGTCACGTCATGCTCGGGCTCCAGCACATCCCCGGCGCCGGTCAGCACGAACAGGCCCTCGCCATCGGTGACGATCAGCATCGCCTCAAGGTTGCGCAGGTACTTGTCCATCCGCCAGTTCTTGGCCAAGTCCACACAGGCGCGGGCAAGCTGGCCGGGCGAGGCTTCCAGCTTCTTCTCCAGCCGCTCCAGCAGGGTGAAGGCATCGGCGGTGGAACCGGCAAAGCCGCAGACCACATCCTTGCCACCGGGCGACAGCCGCCGCACCTTGCGCGCCGTGCCCTTGATGATGGTCTGGCCAAGGCTGACCTGCCCGTCACCGGCCACCACAACCTCGCCCCCCTTGCGGACTGCAAGGATGGTGGTGCCATGCCAGCCGGGGAATGTGTCGTCTGCCATGAAAGCCTCCGTTTGCGCCAATATGGGGCAGTGCGGCCCAAACGAAAAGGGCGCCCGAAGGCGCCCCTTTGAAACGATGTGGATCGTCTCAGATGGCCGAGTCGATCCAGTTTTTCAGCGCAGCTTTCGGGGCCGCACCAACCTTGTTCGAAGCGACCTGCCCATCCTTGAACAGGAACAGCGAGGGGATGCCGCGCACGCCCAAAGCCGCCGGGCTGTCGGGGTTCTCGTCGACGTTGACCTTCACGATCTTCACTCTACCGCCGTATTCGGCAGCCAGCTCTTCCAGAGCGGGGCCAATCTG
>CANBRQ010000340.1 GCA_947371955.1 Paracoccaceae bacterium
TGGCCCGACGCTCAGTCCAGCGTCCGGCGATAGCGCAGCAGGGCCGCCAGCACGATCACCGCCATGATCGCCGCAATCCCCGCCATGTCCTGCCGCACATCCCAGACCCCGGCCCCCTTCAGCATCACCTTGCGCGTCAACCGCAGGAAGTGAGTCGCAGGGATGGCCGACCCCACCGCCCGCGCCCACCCCGGCATTCCCGCAAAGGGAAACATGAAGCCCGACAGCAAAATCGACGGCAACAGCGTGAAGAACGACAATTGCATCGCCTGCATCTGGCTGCGCGCCAGCGTCGAGATCAGGAAGCCCAGCGCCAGATTGGCCACGATATACAGATTGAACCCCGTAAAGAACGCCCAAGGGTCGCCAAGAAACGGCACGCCGAACACAAACCGCGCCGCCACCAGAAACACCGCCGTCTGCACATAGCCGACGAGGATATAGGGAGAGATCTTGCCCAGCATCACCTCGATGGGCTTGACCGGCGTCGCCAACAAAGCCTCCATCGTCCCCCGCTCGCTCTCGCGCACAATCGCCACCGCCGTGATCATCACCATGGTCATCGACATGATGATCGCCAAAAGCCCCGGCACGATATTGGTCGCCGTCCGCCCCTCGGGGTTGAAGGATTTGTGCACCACGACCTGCACCGCACCCGCCCCCACCCCCGGCCGCGCCAGCGCCCCCACCAAAGTATCCGCCACCGCCCGCTCGACAATCCCGCCCAAGGCCGCAACCGCAGCGCCCGAGGCCGCCGGATCGCTCGCATCCGCCACCACCAGCACATCGGGCTGCAAGCCGCGCACCACATCCCGCTCAAAGCCCACCGGGATCACCACGACGAAATTCGCCCGCCCCTCGCGCAGCGCCGTCTCCCCCGCGTCCGGCCCGCTCACCACCCCCTGAAAGTCGAAATAATCCGAGGTCCGCATCCCCTCCAGCACCGCCCGGCTCACCGGCCCGCTGTCATTCATCTCCAGCAATGTCGGCAGATGATGCGGGTCCGAGTTGATGGCGAAGCCGAAGATGATCAACTGCATGATCGGCATCCCGATCATCATCACAAAAGTCACCTTGTCGCGGCGCATCTGGATGAATTCCTTCACCAGCACCGCCCAGAGCCGCGCGAAGCTCATGCGGCCCCCCCGAAATTGTCCTGCGCCCCCGACATCAGCCAGATGAAGGCCTCCTCCAGCCCGCCCTCCAACTTGGTCCACTGCCCCGGATGCCGCGCAATCGCCGCCAGCAACCCCGCCTCATCAGGGCTCGACACATGCAAGACCGCGCCAAACCGCGCCACTTGGCGAACCGCCGGATCAGCCCTCAAAGCTGCCTCCAAAACGGCAATATCCCCACCCTCGACCACCCAGGTGTGCAACCCCACCATCCGCGGTATCTCCCGCGCGGGGCCAGAGATCAGCTTCCGGCCATAGGCAATGTACGCAATGAAATCACACTGCACCGCCTCATCCATGTAATGCGTGCTGACCAACACCGTCACACCCCGGGCACTCAACCGGCGGATTTCATCCCAGAAATCCCGCCGCGCCTTGGGATCGACCCCCGCCGTCGGCTCATCCAGCATCAGCAATTCCGGCTCATGCAACATGCACGCCGCCAGCGCCAACCTTTGCTTCCACCCGCCCGAGAGGCTGCCCGCCAACTGGCCAGCCCGCCCCGCCAGCCCCAAATCCTCCAGCGCCCTGCCCACCCGCGCCTTGCGATCCTTCATCCGGTACATCCGAGCAATAAAGTCCAGATTCTCCCGGATCGTCAGATCCTCATACAGACTGAAGCGCTGGGTCATATAGCCGACCCGCTCCTTGATCGCCTGAGACTGCGTCAGAATATCCAACCCCAGACAGGTCCCCACCCCCGCCTCCGGAGTCAGCAACCCACACATCATCCGGATCGTCGTGGTCTTGCCCGACCCGTTCGGCCCCAGAAACCCATAGATCGCCCCCTTCGGCACATCCATGTCAAAGCCATCCACCACCTTGCGCCCGCCAAACGCCTTGGTCAGCCCCCGCACGGATATGGCCAACCCGCTCACGGCAGGGCCTGCAACGTCACCGGCTGCCCCGGCTGCAAGCCCGCAGCCCCTTGCACCACAGCCTCAACCCGAAACACCAGCCGCCCGCGTTCATCGCGGGAATACAGGATCGGCGGCGTATACTGCGGCTCGCTCGCCACCCGAGACACCACCGCCACAGCCCCGCCGCAGCCATCACAAGCGACCGACAGCTTCACCCCGGGCACGATCCCCGCCCGCAACGCCTCCGGCACAAAGAAGATCGCCTTCACCTTCCCCGGATCAAACAGCGCCAACACCGGCGCACCAGACCCCGCCACCTCCCCCACCTGATAAAAACTCCGGTCCAGAACCCCTGAAATCGGCGCCTCCAGCACCCGGTCCGCCAGCGCAATCCGCGCACTGTCGGCCTGCGCTTCCGCCACCGCCAGAGCCGCCTCCGCCGCCCCCCGCTGCGCCTCCCGCGCCGGCAACTGCGCCACCGCCAGTTGCGCCGCCAACTGCTCGACCGACGCCGCCGAGGCGGCCGCCGCCGCCCGGTCCTGATCCACCTTGGCCGCCGAAACCTGCCCCTGCCCCGCCAGATTCAAGGTCCGCTCCAAAGTCGCCGCCGCCAGATCGCGGTCCGCCTGCGCCTTCTTCAACGACGCCCGGATCACCGCCACCTCTGCCTCCCGGCTCCCGGTCGCGAGGTTATCCAGATTGGCCCGCGCCTGCGCGACCGCCGCTTCTGCCCCCTGCAACGCCGCCCGCTGCGCCTGATCATCCAGCCGCGCCAGCACCTGCCCCGCCGTCACAGCCGAGCCCTCCGCCGCATCCAAAGCGACGATCCGCCCCGCGCTCAAAGGCGCGACATAGACGTAATCCGCCTCCAGATACCCATTGTACCCCGACGGCGCCGCGGCCCCGAACAGCGAGGCCACAAACCCCAGCACCTCGGCCCAAACACTCATGCCCGCAACCCCGCCTGCAAAATGGAAATGTGGTTCG
>CANBRQ010000341.1 GCA_947371955.1 Paracoccaceae bacterium
CCGTCGCCGCCATAGGCCAGATCGCGCCCGTCGCCGCCGGTGACGGTGTCATTGCCCTCGTCGCCGCACAGCGTGTCATCGCCGGTGCCGCCGTCGACAACGTCGGCGCCGGTGCCGCCGTAAACGTGGTCGTTGTCCGCGCCGCCATACAGCTGGTCGTTGCCGCCGAGGCCAGAGATCGTATCGTCGCCGGCATTGCCGTAGAACTGGTTGGTGTAAACGTCGCCGCTGCCCGCAAGGCCCTGATCGTTGAAGCCGGTCAGGCTGTCGGCATAGGCCGAGCCGATCACGCCGTCGATGCCGTTGCCGATCATGTCGCCATTGGCATCGCCACCGTGGATTTCGCGGGTGGTCAGGTTGACGACCACACCCTCGTGCGACTTCGAATAGTCCAGATTGTCCTGATCGGTGCCGCCAAAGAAGGTGTCATGCCCTGCGCCGCCGATGAACCGGTCATCGCCCGCGCCGCCGTAAGAGGCGTTGTGTCCGTCACCGCCAGCAATCACGTCGTTGCCGTCGCCGCCATAGACCACGTCATTGCCGTCACCGGCCAGAACCGTATCGTTGCCGCCATAGGCATAGACCAGATCGTCGTTCTGCGCCGCACCGGCCAGAACCTGATCATTGTGGTCGATCTTGTCGCCCTCCGGGTCCCCGGTGTAGGCGAAGTCGATCAGATCCCCGCCTGCCGTGCCTTCGACGATACCGTCGAGGTCGGGATAGCACAGGTGACCGTGATCATCGTAATAGCACCCGTCATCGTGCTGCGTGACGCAATCCGATTGAACCGTGCAATGATGGCCGTGAGTGTCGATGTAGTAATAGCACTGGCTCATGACTGATCTCCTTAATACCGCGTTACGTGGACAGACAGCGCAATGTCATGGGGCGTCCCATCGGCAGACCGCCGGACCATGGGCGCATCCTGCCCCCGGCCAAGGTCTGATCTGATCGCGTCACACGCCATAACCCGCTCCCTCGTCAAAGCCGGAAGGACATCCTCCGGACCGGTCCTCGTGAACGGCGCTCCACCATGGCCCGCCGCCCTTCACTTCCGGCGAAAGCTGACATGCCCCGCGGCACACCAGACCCAATCGGCCCCGAAGAGCCTCGCCAGACGCCAGTCTGCCGGGATTGCCACGTTGCGAGAGGTCAAAACTCCACATCTGACACACACGCTCCCGCATGCATGCCTCAACCGGGCAGTTGCCCACTGATCGACAGAGTCCAGACACTTATCTCGCGCTTTGCGCGCCGCACCACTCACAGACCGCCCCCACGGCCTTGCCCCACATCCGCAGGACACGTTCTGAATACCTATCGTTAAGGCTTCCGAAAAGTAAAAAAATGGCGGCGGCTATCCTTCGAGCGGCTGATCCTATCCGTTTGAACAGGGATCAGAAGTCAGATTTCGCCAATGGGTTGCAAGACGTTGCCAGATTGGAAACCACCGCCGCGCGAATACCTGCGAAATTGGGGATTATGGGCGGTCGGGGACAGATTCCACGCGATGCTGTTGCAGGGCCGGAAACAGTCAAAATCCTTAACCACCCGCACAAAATCTGGCCGCAATCACGCCACAGTCGGACCTGTGCTGTTTCTCAAGCTGCATCAATTTCGCGGATTTCTCACAACTTTTCACGGTTAAGGCATTGGCAAGGTTAACAGGACCCGAATCACTGACTGCCGATTGCAGCCCCCGGATCGTCTGCGCCACAGTCCTGCCACAGCAATGCCACATCCGGTCCCGCCGCCCCGCAGGGTCAAGCCATACTGCCGATCTTGTCTGTAAATCTGGTGCGGGCGGTCGGACTCGAACCGACACACCTTGCGATAGCAGATTTTGAGTCTGCCGCGTCTACCGTTCCGCCACGCCCGCACTGGCAGGGGGTTTAAATCGCCCACGCTCCGGCGTCAACGCCCCGACAGGGGGCTTGGCCCGGGAAACTCAGGGGTTCTTCACCGAAAACGTATCGCAGGCACTGATCTGGCCGGACTTCAGCCCGATCTGGAACCATTTCGACCGCTGGGCTGCGGTGCCATGCGTGAAACTGTCCGGCATCGGCCGCCGCCCGGCATTGCGCTGCAAGGTGTCATCGCCGATCCGTTTGGCGGCATTGACCGCCTCTTCAAAGTCCCCAGGCTCGATCGAGCCGAACTGCGCCTTGGCATCGCGCCCCCAGATGCCCGCCAGACAATCGGCCTGCAACTCAATCCGGACCGAGATGGCGTTGCTCTGCGCCTCGGACACCTGCGCGCGGATCTTGTTGGCCTTCGACAGTATCCCCAACTCGTCCTGCACATGGTGCCCCACCTCATGCGCCACGACATAAGCCATCGCGAAATCGCCCTGCGCGCCAAGGTCTTGGGAAAGCGTGTGGAAGAAATCGGTGTCGAGATACACTTTCTTGTCGCCCGGGCAATAGAACGGCCCCGTAGCACCCGAGGCATCGCCGCAGGGCGACTGGGTCACCCCCGCGTAAAGCACCAGCGTCACCGGATGATAGGGCTGCCCGACCTGCTCCTGAAAGACCCGCGCCCAGACCTCTTCGGTATCGCCCAGCGTCACGGCCACGAACTCCGTCGCAGCAGGATCGGCCGGATGGGAGGGCGCGCCCCCCTGCAACGCCCCGCCATTCAGCAAGGGCGTCAGATCGACGCCGAAGAACCAGCCCACAATGACAACCGCCACCAGCCCGACCGAGCCTAACCCCAGACCCCGCCCGCCACCGCCGCCACCCTGCCCCCTGCGGTCCTCGATATTGCCGCTTTGCCGCCTCCCGCGCCACTCCATCACCATCTCCCCACTGAACGATGCCAACCTAGCCGCCAAAGCCCCCATCGCTCAAGCCCGCGCCGCTGCCATCTTGACCTTGCGCCACAAAGCCGCCAAAGCCCAGCAAACCTTGGGGGATGCCATGTTCGAACGCCTGACCCAGCGCCTGTTGACCGAAGCCCGCTCCCCCCGCGCCGAGGCAGTGCTGGCCGTGGTGGCCTTCGTCGAAAGCTCGGTCTTCCC
>CANBRQ010000342.1 GCA_947371955.1 Paracoccaceae bacterium
GTCACCCCCAAGGCTAGCGGCCCTAAAAAGTCAAGCGGGGGTGGGCAGGGGTATGCCAGAGATCAAGCTGCAAAGGTAGCTACTGAGTTGCTAGCCATGAAGACTGCAATAAATTTTTATGAGGGCTTGGGCTATGAAGTGGTTGACACATCATCTAACGAATCATTTGACCTTCTTTGCGCAAAGGGAAATGAGGTGTTGAAGGTTGAGGTGAAGGGAACAGCCAGCCTTGGTAAGCAGGTATTGGTAACTGCAAACGAAGTTAAAGAGGCAAGAATGTCTGGGGTAAAAACAGATTTGTTTATCCTACATTCAATAAAAGTCATTGACTCCAAAGCAACTGGTGGCTCGATAAATCGAATTGAATGTTGGAACCCTTCAGACGATAGCTTGGTGCCAACGATGTTTAAGCATTCTATTTCCTAATTAGTTTGGCTCGTTAGCTACCCCTAGGTCTGATTGCTAAGTGAGCCTTTAAATAACTAAAGCTTAGTTTGAATTAGTAAGGCCGAGGCTTTTATTTCCAACGCTTCTGCAATTTTTACTATATTTACTAGAGCAACATTGTGTTCGCCGCGCTCAATTCCGCCCATGTAACTTCGATCTAACCCTACCTGGTTTGCCAGACCCTCTTGAGATAGGCCCAGATCCAATCTGACTTTCCGAATAGCCTTTCCCAGGGCTGCTAATTCTGGGGCGCCATTGTGGGTTGGTGAGGGTTTTGCCATAAATCACATGTTTGACTATGGACGGATAAAGAACCACGGGATAAGATACCCAAAATAAGATAATATTTACTAATTAAATAACTAGTTGGCAGTTAAATAATCAAGTGGAGATAACGTGGCTAATAGCGTTCTAAAAGTATTGACTATTGGATTAGTCTTGAATGCCTTAGGTGGTTGCGTGAGTGGAATGACTATGAGCAAAGTAATGAGTCAATGCGACGATAGTCAGAAATTCAATACTTATGCATCTTGCATCAGAACCACCTACGATAAGCAAGGGAGATACCCAAATGATGCTGTTGTTAGGGCTTTTTATGCCAACCTAAATGAGATTTCAGAAGGTTATAAGGCCGGAAAGTTAACAGATGCCCAAGCAAAGTCAGCTGCATACAACGCATATCTGAATACTGTGGAAGCCTCTAATAGAGGTAGTAAGCCCAAGTATTGTGTGGGCATGGGGAATGGAGATTCAGTATGCAATTAAGCCTCCATGTATTTAACTGCACCCGCATCTATTAAGTTAAATCAAAAGTGTCAATTAGAGCCATAGCATTAATCGTAGTTCTACTTACGGCTCTTGCGCCTATTAATAAAGCCATCGCCTGGCCTTGGAGCGATTCATCTAAATATCGAAATGAATGTCGCCAAGCCTGTATTGAGGATAGTTTTGGTAAGGCTAGGGCAGTAGAAATATCACAACGATGTAGCAATAAATGCGATAGTCTTCCAATCTCACCCAGAGATGAGTGGAATCGGTATGAGAGCTGCTTAGCTAGGAAGGCTGAACAGAATTCTGCAATAGATACATACGAAAGGATACGCCCTGGTTGCGAACGAGAAGAGAAAGAGTTGATTGATAAGAAGTACTTAAATTGCAGAAAGAGTAAATTTTCAGATGAGCACTCTTGCCAAGAAGATGCACGCAAGGATTACATAAATGATTTGTCATTAGATTGTCGCAAAAAGGGTCAAGCCGCTAGGATGGTGATTTACGAAAGGGAGATTTTTAACCCTGTGTGCGATAAGCCCAACGCACCTAAACCAAAATAATCAATATGGCGCCCTTCCTTGGGGGTTGGGTATGGTGGTGGTATTAGTTAAGGTATTAGTTTTAGTTTAGGTAAAAGTATTGGATAAAGTTTAAGCAAAGGCTACAGCATAAGAATTAGATAGGGTAAAAGAAAAAGAACAGGCTTACCCCCTGGTCTAGAGGGCTTGCCTTTAATTCTCACCAGTCAGTCAGATCCTCCTTTGGAGTTGGTATTGCTTCTTGAATAATGCTGTACCTAGATCCCTCTGGGATAAGCTTCTTGCCTGAATCGTGGGTAGGCGATATCAAGGTAATGATCCAGGATGTTTTACAAAGCAATTCAATGGATGGATCCTCATTTATCCCCAGAATTTCTTTGCAAAGATTTAAAAGCTTCGCTAGTTTTGAGGCATAACCCTTCGGAATGTAGTCTCCATTAGGGCCTGATGGCTTAATCACTTCCTCAACTGGAAAAAATATCCCAAACTCTTTCCCGTTGAATGGGCTACTAGGTTCATCAATTCGAAAGATCATTTCAACCTTCGGATCAAAGCGACCATCTCTAGTAATGTGGTGTAACAACCTTGCCTTATAGCTGCCATCTGGTGCTCGATTACGAGTGGGGCCCGATATTACTATTGGCTTAGAGCAAGGCTTGATATGAGGTTTATTAAGCACTGTAGACCTCCAATCCAATCTGGGTAATCTCAGATCTTTTTGAAAGAATCCATTCATTAATATCACTCTCAAGCCAGACGCGTTTACTTTTAGAGAGTCGAACTGCCTTAGGAAAATTTCCCTCTGCCTCCCATTTAAGCAATGTAGTTTTACCAAGGCATGAGCGATGGCATGCTTCCTTAATGCTGATAAATCTAAGCTGCGATTCCATATTATTAACCTTATATTTGACAGAGCAAAAATGCTCAATACAAAGATATGGAATGCTATGAATTATGGATAGATGCGCAGGGGGCTGAGGTGAATTTGACTTTAAATTTTTTACTACTTCTTGAAGCGTAGAGCTGCATCATGAAAGTCATCAGAGTCTATTCCTGGATCTCTTTTAGCCTTATTGACGGCAGTGTAGATTTTTTCGTAGGTGCTATAAGATAGAACCCACTGAGCTGATTCTGGGTACCTTAATTCATGATTGGGAACTCTTTGAATGCGGTTCCTTCTTTCTAGTTTTGTTTCTGCATTGTGTAATTTTCCTAACTCATAAGCATTAAGGAAATCTTCTTCTAGAGCACATGCCCTCCATAGGTCGATTGCCTCGCTAACTTGCTTATTCGATTTTTTGTGGGCTTGGCTTCCATTTTCTCTATCTCTCTCTTCTGTTTTCTGTTTAATTAATTCATATTGAATCAGCGCATCCTTTCGCCTGGCCGCCTTGTCCACAAAAATTACCTTGCGATCTTCTAGATCCCTATACTCATTCTTAAGTAGTTTGTAATGA
>CANBRQ010000343.1 GCA_947371955.1 Paracoccaceae bacterium
GCCTGTCGCGCAATACCGAGACTCTAAGCGCTCTGACCATCGGCAACTTCCTCCAAGCGCTTCACCGCAGTGATTGCACTCCCCCAGCACAAGTCAAGGGCATGGAACTTTCCACGAAGTGACCACCACTTCAGTTGGCCTGGCCAACAAGGGAATATTGAAGCCCAAAGCAAAAAGCCCCGCGTGGTGCGGGGGCTGAGGCTGCCTCAAGGCCTGCTGAGCAGGTTTGAGGTCTTTGTACTGGCGGAGGAGGAGTCGGACACTCGCCATGTAGAGTCTTGGCAGGTTACGGCAAGCAATGAAACGCCATGAGTAGTCTCATCATAGTGATCCCCGGTAAGTTCTTTCGCAAAAACAGATTTTGCGAAAAATCCTATTCCCAAGACCCTACGCTAACCCTGCAGGGCTTGCTACCACGTACTAAGCACCTGCTGGAGTAACAAAAGTGGTAACCAACAGGAGTGGTCATGCAACTAACAGACATCGTAGTAAAAAAACTTAGCCAACCCGGACGGCACACCGACGACCAGACCAAGGGACTGCACCTTTGGGTCAAGGTGACGGGTCAGAAATATTGGATTTTTCGCTTCACCCACCAAGGCAAGCGATTGGGATTGAGCTTTGGGGCATATCCTGACGTTGGGCTCCGCTTGGCACGGGAACGGGCGATTGAAGCCCGCAACTTGATAAATAAGGGTGTCGACCCGCTCAAGGAGAAAAAAGCTGCGAAAAAGGTGACACTTGCCAATCCCTGCCCAAACTTCCAGGAATTTGCTCTGGCCTACATCGAGACCATGCGCCCCAAGTGGCGCAACCAAAAGCATGGGGATCAGTGGGTTGCCACTGTAACCAAGTACGCAATCCCGGTGATTGGTGAGATGAAGTTGGACGAAATTGATACACAGCACATTTTGGAGATACTGAACCCGATCTGGCAATCTAAGGCTGAGACAGCTGTTCGGTTGCGCGGACGCTTAGAAAGGATTCTGAGCGCGGCGATAACCCGTAAACTGCGAACTGGCGCCAATCCAGCCTTGTGGAAGGGGCACCTTGAGAACGTGCTACCGACCAAACGGGGCTCCGACAAGCACCATGAAGCCCTACCCTATCCCTTAATCCCCACGTTTATGACCAAGCTACGCAACGCTGATGGAATATCAGCGTTGGCACTGGAATTTGCCATTCTGAACGCGTCCCGAACAGGTGAAGTGCTCTTTGGACTGCGCAGCGAATTGCAGGGCAACGTATGGACTATCCCCGGCAGCCGTATGAAGGCTGGGCAACCACACCAAGTGCCGCTTTGCCAGCGTTCATTAGACTTGATTTTAATCGCCGAGAGTATGGACTCCGGTAGCAAGTACCTGTTCTCGCGTAACGGTAAGCCACTTTCGAACATGGCTATGCTCATGATGGTGCGCCGGATGCAGGCTGGGTTGACAGTGCACGGCTTTCGCAGCACCTTCAGGGATTGGGTATCAGAGGAAACCGACCACAGCTCGGAGGTAGCAGAGATGGCTTTGGCGCACACGATTGGTAGCAAGGTGGAGAAAGCCTACCGCCGAGGAAATTTGTTGGAGAGGCGGCGGCGACTTATGCAGGACTGGGAAGACTATTGCCTAAAGACTACTGCACCGCAGTAGACACTCTCTTCGCACAGGAGAACTGAAGATGCACCAGAAAAATGATTTGTTCCATGCTGAAGCCGCAAAAAAGGTAAGAAAGACGCGTAACAACAGAGATTCCGCGTTGCTTCACTTTATGTTCATCCGAGATGAAATTGCACGGCTTCCGAGACCGTGCCAAGGGCACCTTCGCAAAAAGATTGAGGACAACCAGCCAGCCCTACCGGTTGAGCAGGTGAAACGAGCTTCAGCCAAAAGATGTCAAGAAGAGCTTGCTAAAGAAAAAAATTTGAATGATCGGCTGATTGAAAGGCTTGAAGCATACGAGCATGCCATCCAGAAAATTGATGAAATTTCACTTCATGCCTTGAGCGTAATTTACGACGTACAAGTTGGAGGTAGAAAACCAAAGCACCAGATCAATGAAATGGCGAACGCCATCGCAAAATCTTATTTGCAGAAAAACAAAAAACTCCCAACGGGGAAAGAACTGCTCTACGAAGTTAGAAAAGACTTTTTCAAAAACGATCCTCAAGAATTTATCCGGATAGTCAGTCAAGAAAATGAAATGGATCAAAGTGTTGCTCTTCAGAATAGCAGAGACCCCTCATGGGACTATTGGAAACATGTCCCTGGCTTGACTTCAGAACGTGCCATGAGCGCCGGTTTGACAAGACTTCGTAAAAAAATATAGAAAATTAATTCGCAAAAATAGTTCTTGCGAAAAAATCATATCTACGGCGGGCAACATAGGTTTTCCTATCAACCAATGGAGCCCCAAATTGACCAATTCCAAGCAATTATTACGCATCGCTGAAGTCAGCGACTTCACCTCATTAGCCAAGTCAACCATCAATCTGTGGGTCGCGCAAGGCAAGTTCCCGAAGCCAATACTGTTGGGCCCTACCATCAAGGTATGGAGGATCGAGCATCTTCATGCTTGGATTGATTCACTTAGCGCAGAACCCGCCCGAGCAAGCGATATTTCGGTGCAAGCGTCCTGATGCCCGCGCTGCAAATCAAGCCCGAAGATAAGTTATGGCACTGCGAAACGCCTTTGGCTATTTGGCTAAAAACCAAAGTCCAATGTCGAATGTCAGTCACCATCACTTTTGGCACGGCTAAGGGCCTTGCCTCGAAACAGCCCAGTGTGCGCACTGTCGAAGAAATAGTGCGCAAAGGGATCAAACGAATAAATACCTTGTGTCACGGAAATTTAGTCAAACGTAAGGGCTATTCAATTGGAGCCGTCACGGTGATTGAAGGCAAAGGCCAATTTGAGCGCATACACGTCCACATCGGTCTTGACCCCCCTCCGAACATCACTTGGAATCGATTCAGCAATATTGTGGCAAGTGCATTCAAGCCATCAAAGTGGATTGAACAGCGCCCTTATATGAAAAAGTGCTGGAGCCAAGGCTGGATTAACTACATGTTGAAGTTTGGGCAGGAAGCACTTGTGCCGTCCTGTTGTTTTGCGGCCAAGCATCCTAATGCTTAACCCCCTACAGACCTTGTGTCGCAGGGATGCCGTTGAATCAATGTCAATGACCTTGATTAGGCAAACTATGGTCAAACGAAAATTAAAAGGAAAAATCATGCTCACATTTGAATCGCATGGACAAGAAATCAACCGCCGGCATTTGCTAGCGCACGAAGCGGCAAACGATGCCATTGAGCACGCAAAAGCTGCTGGAGTACTCTTACTTGAAATTAAGAGCAGGCTAAAGCACGGTCAATTCCAACACTGGGTAAGTGCCAACGCACAAATGTCTTTGCGGCAGGCTCAACGATACATGGCCGTAGCGCAGGGCAAGTCGATTCCACTCAAAGGACTGATCGAAAAAAACGACACGGTGTCGCATTTGGAAAATAGCAATATCAGCTCCAGAGGAGTTTGGATTGACGGCAAATGGCAACCTGAGCCGGGATATGTTTACCTATTCAATGATGGCACAGGCGCGTACTGGGTCACGCCAAGCGCGGAGTGCGCTTCAAGTTTTCATGTGTGCAAGCACTACAACGGGAAAAAGCAGTCGTCGGAAGGCTTCTACTGGCGATACACGATATTCAGTGTTGTGAATGATCCAGACCTGACAAGCGAGTTTTATATGGGAACGAGATGGCCACTAACAAGTCGCATCGGCGTGGCTGGGGTCTTGGAATCCTATGGGCTGTCAAACCTCAAAGAGGCACTTCAATTCGGTAGCAAATTTGGTAGCGGGACTGAACGGCCGTTTGGCGAGCCCCCAGTATCGAATTGGTACTGGAATTCGGAGACACCGGACGACGGTCTATTCAACGTCCTTCTGGGTCAGGGATATCTTAATTCTAATGGCGCGATCACTTACCTTCGCTAATCTGAAGTAGACCAAAACAGATGCGCTACAAATGTCACACGGTCAAAAAAAAGGATGTAGAAAAGAAGGAGCGCCAATGAGAATGACATCCGATGACCGCGAGGCAAATCTCAAAATAAAAAGGTTACCAACATATGGCTAGACGACCGAAAACAATGCAGGCGATGCTGTTGGGTCAAGTTGAGGCGGAACGTGCTTCGAGCCAAGTTCAAACTTCACACCAGACTGAAAGTCCGACTCCAGCAGGACTTGCTGAACTCGCAACAGATGCTCCGACGACAAATGGCATGGTAGCCACCATGTTCACTTCAAAAACCATGTCAGTCGAGCTCGGCCTCTCTGAAATGGTTTTGGCTTTACACAGGCAGGTTGATGCAGTTCAACAAGGGGACATGAAGGGCGCAGAATCGATGCTACTCAGCCAATCGGTGACCCTAAACGCAATCTTTGCTGAAATGGCACGCAGGGCAGCCTTGAACATGAATGGAAATATCCAAGCAACAGAGACCTACATGCGCATGGCACTTAAAGCCCAAAGCCAATCCAGATCAACGCTGGAGACGCTGTCTGCCATCAAGAACCCACCCATTGTGTTTGCAAAGCAAGCGAACATCACAACAGGGCACCAGCAAGTCAACAACGTCATGCATGTTGATGCTCGCGCAGGCAAATTCCAAAATCAACCAATCCAACTTTCAGGAGGTTTAGATGAGCTACATCAGGACACCGGAGCACAGAGCCTTGAGAGCGGCCTTAATTCGTCGCTGGAGGCCGTGGGAGCAATCAACAGGGCCAAAGTCCCCAGAGGGTAAGGGACGCTCAGCCATGAGGGGTTTTAAGGGCGGCGAACGATCACTACTGCGTGAATTGGCTCGTGCCCTAAAAAGTCAGGACAAGGGGTTGGCTGTTTTTGATCAGTGAGTTGAGCTGCAACCAATGATTGGTAAGGTTACCATTCTGAGTTGAGAGAGAGTGTGAATTTCTGTGTGTGAGAGGGGATACTCGCCCAAGCTCATGGACATTTGAGCAATTAAATTGTGACCAAAATATTTTCTGCTTTAATTTTTCTTGGCATGACTTGCTGTTCGCTAGATACCTACGCTAAGGTGATTTATGAACAATACAGCCTGACACCAGAGGTCTCCATTCGCATTGAAGGTGCAATCACCTTTAAGGACTTGGAGGATTTCAAAGAAGCGATCAAGAAACTTGATGATTCAAAGAAAACGCTTCACATGGATAGCGTTCAATTGAACTCACGCGGCGGCAGCGGCGTAGCAGCAAGAGGGATTGGCAGGATCATTCGCGCAAGAAAGTTAAACACGTATCTAGCAACGGATTCAAATTGCGCCAGTGCCTGTGTGGACATCTTGATAGCAGGCATGCAGCGGTATGCTTTTGGTAATGTACGTGTCCACAGATCAACGTTCATTGGTGAATCCCTCGGTGACGACGAAGTTGAGGGCTTTGTCAGTGAATCTCAAAGAACCAATGAAGAATATGTTCGTTCAATGGGCATCAGCGTATTGCTTGCGGATGCGATGCAGAGTACCGAGTCATGGAGGATCAGGCAACTCACAGAACTCGAAAAACATCAGTGGCAGCTCTTTGGTACTGACCGAGTCACTGAGGAGATTTTATTTAATAAGATTGCCCGCAGCCGGCACCTATCTAGGGAAGAATTCATCGACATTTTTAAATCTCATTACGACGAATGTATTGATCAAACCAAGGACTTCAAAGTTACCGTCTATGACTGTGCCAAATTATTGAATCACAAGCCAAAAAATTGGCTAGAAAAATCAGTTCGTGCTATGAAAAATTGGTTAAATCGTTTGAATGGGGTCGATCAAATTCCTGAAACGTTCTTGGAGCGAGTTGAGTATCTAGAAGACAAAATCAAAATCGGAGACCTGTACCAACGTCCCATGTTCATCAAAGAAATAACTGACTCAAAAAGCCCAAGCATTAGCGGACAAACCTCATTCAACAAGGCTGTTGTTGATCAAATGGAGTCAACAAACATTTGGTGGGTCTCAAAGAACAAGATCAATGTATTGCTTAACAACCCAGCAGATCGTCCAGTCAAGAACGTCGTCTTCACATTGTCGGAAACAGGCTGCAAGGGAGGCAGAGAAAAACGTGCGTTTTCATTTGATCTGCCGACACCACTTGAAGCTCAGAACAGTGTGATCTACACAGGCGAACTGCCCATTGCATACGACAAGGCGTTTGGCAAAGGCCAACGTTGCGGGTTAGTTGAGGGAGCTAAGTATTGAGCCCAATTTACCGTTAAAACTGAAGTAGCCCTCCACAAATGGCGTCGACCTTTTGACCTACGGTATGCAGTCCAACCGGCCAGTTGCAAAACATGACGACGCTTTAAACCAATTTATTGGCGGGTTTTGCTGTTGGTAAATTGCATTTTCTAAAACTTGTTGCTGCTCGGCTTGCTGCAAGCACTGAGAAAATTGAGCTGTTCCTCGCCTAAATCCATAACTGTCACATTTGCTTGCTAAGCGTTCTGCTTGTTCCCTAACTGCGGCTTGGCGTTGATACTCATATTGCCTTTCAGTCGCAGCCCTTTGCTCAGGTGTAGCGCATGCGCATAGCAAACCTGCAATAAAAAAAATTGAAATTTGGGAGAGAACTGAGCTTATTTTCATATTTCGATAAATAGTTAAATTTAACGTGGTTTAAAGTCTCTCACAGAGAGAAGCTCTAGTCAATGCTGGAGCAAAATAAACCCAAGCGGGGGCGACCACTAGGTGCAAAGACATTCGACCCTGCACCAGCCTTGGCGTTTGGTGCGGCTGTTCGTGAAAAAAGGTTTGAGTTGGGACTATCCCAAGAGGAACTGGCGAATCAGGCTCAAGTTGAACGATCCCACATGGGCAAGATCGAACGTGGGGAGCACTTGCCCAATTTGGTGCTGATCCTGAGACTGGCTAAGGCACTATCTGTCAAGCCGGGGCTTCTGGTGGACCGGGCGGCCGAAAAGCTATTGGTCCCTGAGAAGGCTCAAACTTGAATCGATCAAAAATGATCTATGGTTGGGCAATCACAACAGACCACTGCCCGAAATCGACCGTTTTCGGACATGTCTTTACAAGATGTCCAAAAAATAGCTTTACATATTTTCGGACACCCTAGATAATTCGTACATCCATTTCGGACGCTACGGAGCTTTTCATGACACGTGTCTTCGCCTACTGCCGGGTATCCACCGCCGACCAGACCACCGACAACCAAGTGCAGGAAATTGCCGCCAGCGGCTTTGTGGTGAACGGCCCTCGCATCATTACCGAGACCTTATCTGGTTCGGTAGCAGCCATGGAACGCAAAGGCTTCTTGGCTCTTGTGAACAAGCTTGAGTCCGGTGACGTGCTCGTAGTTACCAAGCTTGACCGCTTAGGACGCAACGCAATGGACGTACGGTCAACGGTTGAACACCTCTCTGCTTTGGGTGTCAGGGTGCACTGCTTGGCCTTGGGCGGTTCCGATTTGACTAGTCCAGCAGGCAAGATGATCATGACTGTCATTGCTGCCATGGCAGAGTTTGAACGTGATCTGCTGATTGAACGCACCCAATCCGGCCTTGCAAGGGCCAAATCGCAGGGCAAAACGCTTGGTCGACCCCAAAGCCTTGATGAGGCTGCAATCAAGGCCGTGGTGTCGCGTTTGGCTAAGGGTGAGGCAGTTGCTGCGCTGGCGCGGGAGTTTGGCACTAGCCGTCAGTCCATCATGCGTATAAGACAGGCAGCACAATAGAAAATGGCCTCACGTGGAGGCCATTAATCAAGTTAGTGGTAACGGGCGTGGTAATTTTGCATCAAAACTTGCCAAACCCGCTTAAAGACTATTGACTTGGCGGAGGAGGAGGGATTCGAACCCTCGGTAGTGTTGCCACTACGCCTGATTTCGAGTCAGGTACATTCGACCACTCTGCCACCCCTCCAGCGTTTGTGTTCTTGTCGAAGCGGCAATTCTAACAGAGCGCTGGCCTTCAAGAGGCAG
>CANBRQ010000344.1 GCA_947371955.1 Paracoccaceae bacterium
AGCGAACGCAGTTCGCTTATACATATCCGACTTAGATTAAATCACCAGTGGTTAAGATTTCACATAACGCTAAAAACTGCGCTACAAAAAAATACAGCTACTAACTGAAATTGGGTTGCTTAAGTAGCAATACATCAAATCATTCGTATTAAGCACAATTCTGACTGAAGTAATACCCAAGCAACAGAACGCTTAAATAACAGCGTGTAGGGCTTGTTATAGATGTGGCTTATTGACTACGGCGTAATAAGAAAATTACTAAATTCTTATAACAGCCTACTCTGACTTTGTAAGTCATTGATTATTGGAAACTCTTTTTTTATCAATTTTCGGTAGGAATTTTACGCATAAGAAAACATACTAATAACAACAAATTCTTTTATGGAGGTAGGAAATGGCACAAGCAAAGACGCTTAATCAATCTGAAATAGATATGGTTTTACGCTACATAAGCACTAAACAGAAATACAGCACTAGAAATAGGGCAATGCTACTTACAAGTTATTGGAGTGGAATGCGTGTAGGGGAAATTGCCGCACTGAGAATATGTGATGTGCGAAATGAAGATGGCTCTGTTAAAAGCGAAATACGCTTGTCTGCTAACCAAACGAAGGGGAATAAAGGAAGGGTTGTATTTGTTAATGAGAAGCTACGCACTGAATTAGCCGCTTACTTAAAGCATTACTCACCTAAGGACACATCATTACCTTTGTTTGCTACAGAAAAATCAAAGGGGTTCTCTGCTAATACATTAACGCAGTGGTTTTTTTGGTTGTATCGCAAAGCTGGAGTTAGTGGTGCGTCATCGCATAGTGGCAGACGCACATACGCTACAGGCATAGCAAGCAACGGGACAAGCCTGCGTGTCCTTATGCGCCTGATGGGGCATAAATCTGTTTCTACCACAGCCATTTATGTGGACGCTAACGATGATATGTTGCGTAAGGCGGTGGAGTTGGTATAAAAAAAGCCCGCCTAAGTTAATAAGCGGGCATAAAGGTTAAGCGTCAAAAAAATCTACGCTTGTTTATTGATGTAGCGTTTTGTCATTCCATGCTTCAATAATTTCGTCTAACGCACGATAGTAAGCACGATTGTCGTAATCGTTCTCATATACTGTTTCCAACACATCACGCAATACGCTATCGTCTAAATCAACTCCTTCACTGCGTAAAATATGTTGTGCGCGAGGGAAGAAGCGGTCAGGCGGCGCAGGTAATACTTCAACTACTTCCGCCCTGCTTAACAATCCCCTGTCTATCTTTTCAACTTCATTGGTTGTGAAGATAAACAGTTCTCTTTCAGCCATTCCATCCAAGCACACTCGCAATGCGCCCTTAGCTTTAGGATCAAAATTAACTTCTTCTACTATGGTGTAGTTATTCTTTTGTCCATTAGTGGTAAACAGTTTGTCAAACTGAACAGAACGAAAGAATTTATCCCGCACATCCTTAGCATTGTTTAATTCTTCTGCGTTAATGTAATTTACTTTCACATCATCGCCGTCCAATGCTTTTGGTATTAAGTCTGCTAACAAACTCTTACCCGTCCCATACTCGCCGTGTAGCACTAACGGCAACATGGATCTTCCCTTTGTATAGCGTTTGATTTGTGTTTCCAATTTAGGTGTTGCGAAAACAAAATCATCTATAGTCTGAGGGCGATACTTGTAATTCGTATTCATATATACTATCCTTATGTTGTGGGCTGAGTGCGCCAACACCCAGCCCTAGTTAAAAACAACTTATGTAAGTTAAGCCGCTAACAATTCGCCTACTGTCTCAGTGGGCGTTTTGCTTTTTACAGCAGACTTTGCGTTGGCAAGTGCTGTATCTTTGCGTTTAGCATTAGCGTTCTTTTTAGCAAGTTCTTGCTGTTTACTAAAAAACAAAGCTAACTGCTGTTTAGCCCACTTAGTCATTCCAGCCGAATACGCTGGCACAGCGCCCAGTGCTTTAATGTTGCCTTGCTTGTCAGCCTTACCAATAACAAACACAAAGTCTTTGTTATAAGTGTCTGCTACAAAACTATTCGCAACCTTAAATTCCGCTAACGGATTAATAAGCGCAGTTGCTAAAGTCTCATCTACTAAAGTCATATTGTTAGCAATGCTTGTTTCTTTTGCTACAACTACTGACGACTTAGTAAATTGCTTCTTACAAGACTCTACGCCACCACAGTCCTCTATAAACTGCGCTAACTGCTTAGCACTAATGCCTTGCTGTAACGCCGCTTGTAAAGTTCTGCTGTAGTTCATACTGCGCTGTCTATCTGTGCGAAATACATAACGCACAAACAGCGTTAATGCCAGCGTGTTAGTTTGTATGCGTATTTTGCTTACTGCTAAGTTGTCCTTCATTTGCTTAACTGTTTCCGCTAACACAGTCTTACTCACTTTAGCGTCCTCATACATTGCTAATACTTCTGCCAGAATTTCATACAAACGCTTATTACTGCGTGCGTATTCATTCTGTTCAAAGTCCTCGCGTTGTTTAACTAAAGCGTCCGCCTTACTTACGATTGCCTGTGCGGAGAGGAGTGATTTACTACTTGCTTGCTTAGCCATGATGTTTCCTTTCATTAGAAAATGGCGTTGATAAAAGAATGCGCTTGCGAAATTGCTTACGCACTTACTACATACAAGCGTCAAAAAAATCTACGCTTGATTTACTGCTACTACTTAATTTGCTATTTGTTAAAGAGGGATACGCAATGTGTTGTGTATCTATAACTACTATGATATTCTTTATTAACACGAATTATTATTACGACTTAATCTATCTATACTTGTTAATATTAAATGGCTAATTTAGGACGCAAACCTCTCCCCCGCCTTATTTCATTGGGTGCGGACTATGAACAAGCTGGGGTTTCAGTTAAACCTGATTTGCGATATGACTTGGTATGTGACTACTTAAAAGCCAGTCCTAGTTATGAAGCTGTAATGCGTCATTTAGCTAAACAGGAATCGCCTTATCCACTTCCAAAAGACTCTAAAGTTGTAGCTAAAGTCGTTAATGACTTTGGTGCGATTTATAAGATGAGGGAAGCAGATTGGTGGGGAAAGATAGGGATGGGCTTATATGGGATAAGTGCGCCCCTGCCATCAGTTAAGGTTAATGGCGTATTAGATAAGAAAAATAAAGAATTAAAAAATGAATGGCGTGGGGTTAATTCCGTTGTAGCTGAATTACCCCTTAACTTAACCCTACCGCAAGCACTTAAACAACTACGCAAGCAACTGGCAGATTACCAATTCTCTGCCGCACTTCCAAAACAAACCGCACCTTTATATCAACTATCTAATAGTAAGTTGCGTATAGACACATTACAAAATGGATTAACAGCATTGCGACTATACAAAAAAGGGTTGCCGTTATGGAAGGTTGGAAATCATTTAAGGTTAATCCCCGCACAGTCATTTATTGAATCAGAAGCGGGTGAGATATTAGAAGATGAATTAGGGGATAGAAAAGAATTGCTTAGCATTGCCGCAAGCAGACTTATTCGTTGTGCTTCATTGGTAGCAGAAAATGCGGCAAGAGGTAGATTTCCGTCCGACAAGAATTTTAGTGAAGCGATTACTACACCTTATAAGCGTAAAGCTGGACGACCAACTGGAACAAAGAAAGTTAAGTGAAAGTGTGGGCGTAATGATTTTTTTACGCCAAAAGACAATATAATTGACAAACAAATATATGAATAAATCACACAAGCCCTCTAAGTCAAAGAAAAATAAATTTAAGTTTATTGATTTATTCGCGGGCATTGGTGGCTTTCATCTCGCATTTCATAACGAGGGTGGTGAATGTGTCTTTGCTTCTGAAAAAGATGTATTCGCCAGAAAAACCTACAAAGAAAACTTTAAGTCCATATCGCCTACTTTGTTTAGTGATGATATGTTTGATAGCCCTTTGTTCAATGATGACATTACAAATGTTGATCCAAGCGATATACCTGATCACGATATTCTTTGCGCGGGCTTTCCGTGTCAGCCATTTTCACAAGCAGGGCACAAAAAAGGTTTTAATGAAGAGCGTGAGGCTCGCGGCAATATGTTTTTTCATATTAGAGACATATTACAAACAAAGCGTCCAAAAGCATTCTTTTTGGAAAATGTTAGACACTTACAAAACCACGACACTGGTAGAACCTTTGATGTAATAAAGCAAATCCTTCAAGTTGAACTTGAATATGACATTTATTACAAGATCGTTAAAGCCTCAGACTATGGACTGCCACAGCATAGACCAAGAATTTTTATTATTGGTTTTCGCAAAGAAGACAAATATAAAGAACCTTTCCAATTCCCTAACAAAAAAGAATTAAAATTTAATATGTCAGATGTTTGGGGTGGAGAATGTTCGCGCGAAATTGGATTTACATTGCGTGTTGGCGGCAAAGGTTCGGGCATAGACGATAGAAGAAATTGGGATGCTTACTTAGTTGATGGTGAAATAAAACGATTGGGAATTGAACAAGGGAAAAAAATGATGGGCTTCCCTTACGACTTTCAGTTCCCAGTTGCGAAAGGTCAAGCAATGAAGCAACTCGGTAATAGTGTTGCTGTTGATGCTATACAAGAAGTTGCTAAATCAATTATCAAATATATTAAAAGTTCTAAAAGTTCGTAGTTTGATGTATCCTGCTCTTAATGAGCAGAATATTAAATTTGACTATGAATAAGGGTGAGTGGAGTGAAGCATATGCGCTTCTAACTCTTGCGTCTAGCTCAGATTTTTTCTTAGTAGATAAGTTTTTAACCAACCAAAATACAACTCAATATAAAGTTAGTTCAATTCTTCTTCCGACCGATATTCCAAATAGTTTTGTTACATTAACCCTTCAAAATAACTCTGTCTTATCTAGTTTTAACGGACAAAGTAATTTAATACCGTTGTTAGAAATTAAAAACAATGCTACACAACTTTATAACCAAATCCTTACATCCACCACTACTACATTTCCCTTTAATCTACTTGATAGTCTTTGGACAAAGTTTTTTAACCCACAAATAAAAGCATCACAGTCGGCAAAAACAGATATTAGATTAGAAATAACAGACACAGCGTCGCAACAAAAATCTGTAAGCGGATTTAGTATCAAAAGTAACTTAGGTAATCCAACTTCCTTACTAAATGCGTCACAATTAACTAATTTTTTATATGAAGCGCATTCAAATATTCAAACCACTTTTCTCAAGCCTAAGAAATTAGGTAAGTTTGTTATATCAGTTCCCATAAAACATCATGGATCAATCACTACTACTTATAAGCAAAATCTTTTAGCCATTAGTCCCCATTTAGAAGATTTAATTAGCTATTTGTTAATTGAATACTTTGGGGCAAGTAATAGAGAAAAATATATTAAGGACTTGATCCCATTAGTAGTTAATAAAAACCCTCTTAACTTTTCTAACTTAGGTTTATATAAACAAATTATTTCTCAATTTTTAACTATAACAGCCTTTGGAATGGTCCCTAGAAGTATATGGAACGGGACTTTGTCTGCTAACGGAGGGATGATTGTCGTAAAAAATAATGGTGACTTAGGTAATTTTTACTTAAATGATTCACAATCTAAAAGCAATCTATCCGATTACTTATATGAACATACTTTTTTAGACACAGCAAGTACATCTCGCCATGATTTTGGTAAGGTTTTTGATAATAAATTTTTCAAATTTAATCTTCTAATACGACTTTAATTAAGCCAACCTATCTGCCGCCATTGTTGCCGTCAATTTGCTGTAATGCTTTTCAATCATTGTGGCGCTATTACCCATTTGTTTAGCAAGCGTATGAATGTCAGTGCCGTTCTCTAATAACTCCAATGTAGCGTAGGTATGTCGCAAGCTATATAAGGTGCGTGTCTGTCCTTCGCTATTCTTTTCTAACCCACAATCACGCATTAGCCTTCTAAATGTTCCATTTAAGCTAGGCGGTTGATAGCCGTCGCTAAAACGAAATAACTTATACGGCACTCTTGTTTTAAGTAACTCTTCAAAATCAATATGCTTAATATCATTCTGCCTGCTATGTAGTCTCTTTAACGCTTCTACTGCCCTATGTTTAGCAATTAACCAACGCCCACCAGTCTTTCCGCTAACCCATATACGCAGGTAGCGAATGCCCTTGTCTGTGTGC
>CANBRQ010000345.1 GCA_947371955.1 Paracoccaceae bacterium
GGCGCAAAGACCTCGCCCAGCCTGCCCCATTCGCGCCGATCGAGGCATTGCGTAAACCCGACCAAGCGGTGCTGAATTTCGCGCTCATCGAGCAGGTCTTGCAAGTTCATCGTCGCTCCGCAGGCTGGGTTGGTCGCCGCTCAATCGGCGCGACAACAACTGTAGCTTGACAACTTCCCACTCTGCCATGCAACCCTCAGGAAGGATAAAAATCACCGGGGTTCAGCCCCCGGTGGACGGCATGCAAGTTCGACCTGCATTCCGTCCCCGGGGGCGTCATTGGGCGACGAAGTGACGCGTCACGGGAAGGTGTAGGTGAGTGAAGCCGGCACCAGATCGGTGGCAGTGACGTTCTGGAGCACCGCGATCGTCGCCGGCGCTTGTGCCGTTCCGGCCGACCCATCGGCATCGAAACTCAGCAGCGTATCCGCACCCGATTGCGTCAGCTTCAGGTAGCCCGCGGCGAACGGGTCCGACCCGTCATAGCCCGCTTTGCTGCGCAGCAGGTTCGAAAAGTCAAGGACGTCCTTGCCTGCACCGGTCTCGAAGTCAGTGATGACGTCCAGGCCAAAGGACACAAGGAACCTGTCGCTTCCATCGCCACCGGTCAGCGAATCATTGCCCACGCCACCATTGAGAGTGTCATTTCCCAAACCGCCGACGAGCGTGTCGTCACCCGCACCACCGATCAGCGTGTCGCTGAAGCCAGTGCCGGTCAGCGATTGGGCCAAGGGCCCCGATCCATCCGGCGAGAGATTTAGATAGAAGTTCGCCGCTACAAGGTCCTTGCCCTCGACGTTATGGAGCACCAAGATCATCGTAGGCGCACGAGCCGATCCGGCCGACCCATCAGCATCGAAATTCAGCAGCGTAGCCCCCCACGATTGCTCCAATTGCAGATAGCCCGCAGCAAACGGGTCCGACCCGTCATAACCCAGAGTGCTGTTGCGCAGCAGGTCCGAAAAGTCAAGGATGTCCTTGCCCGCACCGGCCTCGAAGTCAGTGATGGCGTCCACACTACCAGAGCGCACAACGAACCTGTCGCTTCCTGCGCCACCGGTCAGCACGTCATCGCCTGCGCCGCCATCGAGAGTGTCATTGCCCGCTCCGCCGATCAGCGTGTCGCCTTCATAGGGATACCACGGCTTTAAGTTCGACCCGATCAGCGTCGTGGCAGCGCCGGTGTTGATAACCTTGAAACCACGGTTGCCGTTGACCACCGCTGAGAGGTCGACGGCGAAGCCTGTGGTCCAGAGGTTGACGCTACCGGCGTAAAATTCTCCGGAAGAACCCTCTTCCAGGTGGTAAGTCTCGGAAGTTGCTGTCCACGCTGCCACCACCATGGCGTTGACCGTGGGACCCCATTCGGGACCGTCGTAATACCCCTCCAGCGAATGAGCATTAACTTGCAGCACATCGGCCCCATTACCCAGGTCGGCGATTGTCTCTATGCTGGTTCTGTTGAACTCGCGACCTCCAAAGTTTGCTAATGCATTGTCGTAGTAGCTGTTGACCACGAAGGTGTCCGCGCCGGAGCCGCCCGTGAGCGTGTCGTTGCCAGAGAGCCCGTTGAGCGTGTCATCGCCGCCAAGGCCCAATATGAAGTCTTTACCCCTTCCGCCCCAATTGTTGTCCTCCAGGTACTGGTTAATACTGGGCCCCCAAGTGTAGTAACTGGGTACATGCCACACACCGGATCCGCCCTCGATGTAGTCTGCCCCGTCAGTGCCGTTCAGCCAGCCCAGTCCGGCAGTGCCGTAATAGCCCGATTGATAGGACCAGATTTCCATCCCGGCATTGCTGACCACCTCGAAGGTGGGCCCATTGTGGAGGCTGCTGATTGTTTCAACCTTGCCCTGGCCATCGACGTAGCTGGCTTCAACGGTGATGGCTTTTCCGACCTGAGCCTCAGCGAGCAACAAGGTGCTTGCGGTCTCGCCGGCAATCAACTGGCCATCCGCCAGCCATTGATAGTTGATCGTACCCATGCCATCGGCATCCGCCAGGATATTGCTGGCGGTAAGCGTCTGGCCCTGAAGCGGCACGCCATTGATCGCCACGCTGCCCGTCGGGGAATAGTTGGGCAGGGGATGGTTGTCGTCAATGGTGCCGGTGGCCACCGCCACAGCGCCTGTTTCATAGCCTTGGCCGGCAAGCACCGTGATCTGCAGGGTTTCGAGCCCTTCGGTCACTTGGTCTGCGGTGGCGTGGACGGTGATTGTTGCGGTTGAGGAACCGGCTGCGAAGGTGATTTGGGGAACAACATTGGAGATCTTGGTGACAAAGCCGTCATAGCCACCATGATTGGCTTGGCCATCGATGGCGCCGAATGTGTATCCACCGATATAGACCACGCCATCGGCGCCGGTGGCGACTGACCACCCATGATCGTCACCCGCACCGCCGGCCAACCGGGTCCACTGCAGGGTGCCGTCGGAGGCGTATTTGGTGACAAAGCCGTCAAGGCTGCCTTGGCTGACCTGACCGTCGATGAAGCCGCCATCGGTGGTTCCAGCGATATAGACCGAGCCATCGGCAGCTGCGGCAACAGACAACCCCTTATCGTTACCCGCGCCACCGGCAAGCCGGGTCCACTGCAGGGTGCCGTCGGCGGCGTACTTGGTGACAAAGCCGTCATTGCTGCCATGGCTGACCTGACCGTCGATGGAGGCGTAGGTGGATCCAGCGATATAGACCGAGCCATCGGCGCCCGTGGCGACTGACATGCCTTCATCGAAGCCTGTGCCCCCGACCAACTGGGTCCACTGCAGGGTGCCGTCGGCAGCGTATTTGGTAATACTGTTCCCCACTGCATAGACCGCACCATCCGAGCCAGTGGCAACTGAACGCACAACATCCCAACCATCGCCCCCGGCCAACCGGGTCCATTGCAGGCTGCCATCGGCGGAATATTTGGTTACAAAAGCGTCCGTCCTTCCATGGTTGATCTGGTCGCCAATGGAGCCATTGGTAGCTCCAGCGATATAGACCGAGCCATCGGCAGCGGTTGCAACTGACAACCCCTTATCGTCACCCGCGCCCCCAGCCAACCGGGTCCACTGCAGGGTGCCGTCGGCGGCGTATTTGGTGACAAAGCCGTCATTGCCACCATGGCTGGCCTGGCCGTCGAAGGAACCGCTGGTGTATCCAGCGATATAGACCGAGCCATCGGCTCCAGTGGCAACTGAGAACCCAGTATCGTCACCCGCCCCCCCGGCCAACCGGGTCCACTGCATGATGGGTTGTCCGTACAAATCGATCAGGGGGTTCGCCGAGAAATCACTGGCCGTGGCCGTACCGCCCGCAATGATATTTACCGACAGCGCGCTGCTGGTGTCGTCCGTGCGGGTGAAGGTATAGACCAGGTCGGCGGCGCCGCCCTCGGTTACCTGCTGCGGGGACACCGCCACATTGACGCTGGAACGATCAATCACGTTGTCCACAGATATGGCCACCGCCTGCGGTGCCGAAATGTTGTATCCGTCGCTGGCCGTGACCGTGATGTCGTAGACGTTGTTCGCACCCGAGTCTGCCGGCGCCTCGAAATTGGGCGAGGAGACAAAACTCACGGCGCCATTGTTGGCGTCGATGGTGAACAGCGCTTTGTCGACCCCTTCCAGGGCATAGGTCAGCGAGCCTCCCTCGGCGTCTGTGGCCGTTGCGGTGTAGACCGGGCCAGTGGTGTTTTCTGCCACGCTGGCATTGGTGGCGCTGGTGATGACCGGGGGATGGTTGACTTTGACCGGCGAGGTCGCGCTACTGGTCACCGATTCCACTGTGCCATTGCCATCGACATAGCTCGCCACCACCGTGATCGCCTTTCCGACCTGGGCTTCGCCCAGAGTGAGGGTGCTGCCGGTGGCACTGGCAATGTTGGCGCCGTCGGCCATCCACTGGTAACTGACAGCGCCCAGACCATCAGCGTCCGCCAAGGCATTGCTGGCGGTGAGGGTTTGGCCTTGCTGTGGCACAGCTGCTGGGACATACATTTTGAAACTGTCCATCCAACCCTTAAAACTGTTATCCGAGTTTCCGATCCACATTCCACCCAGCTTGCCCAGCAAAAGATTATCGAAATTATGGCTAGTTGAGCTTGAGGTTAATTGTGCTTGCAAAACACCATCGACTTTTAAGTAGGATTGATTTCCAGTTTGCCCTGCCACCACGTGATGCCATATTCCATCATTGAAATTTGCTCCAGCTACCGTCGCCCCATCACGAAAAATAAATACTTCACCACGCGCCGTTCCGTTGGCTATTTCCCCCCAAGACCCCTCTTGAGCAGACGACAGCAAAACTGACCAAGCATTCTGAGCGCCATCCGTCTTGAAGTAAAAATCCATAACAAAATCAGCTGCTCCTATATTTAGAGCAGGGTCATTTATTATGAGTGCGGAACCATCCCCAGCGAAATACACTGACGAAGTGCTGTGAATTTCATCGTATTTTTGTGCGGTCGTTATTAATGGCGACCCCAAAACCGTTATGCCGCTACCGAACGAATTGGACCCATTAGCCCCTTCAAATTCCAAATCAATCAGACTTATTCGAGCACCACTGATCGTCACATCGCCTGTTGGGACAACGTTGGCTCGGGCCACAGCGCCCGTCGCTGCAGACGTCGCGCCCTCGGCTGTGCCATGACCATCGGTATAACTCGCCACCACCGTGATCGCTTTGCCGACCTGCCCTTGGGTCAAGGTGAATGTGGATCCCGTCCCGCCGTCAATCGCCGCGCCATCAGCCAGCCATTGGTAATTGATAGTGCCCATGCCGTCGAGGTCGGTCAAGGTACTGACTGCAGTCAATACCTGGCCCTGTCTAGTCACGCCCTCGATCGTTAGATTTCCGTTTGGAAAATCATTGACGTTTGCGACCTTCGATGAACTTGCATTGGTAAATACAAAAACACCGGTCGGATAACCCGATGCCACCAGATCCGGCTTACCATCATGATTCAAATCGATAGATATCAGGTTATCGAGGTTATCCAAGCCGGTTCCATAGGATTCTTGCCTGGAAATACCCCCCTGTCCGTCGCCGAACGCCAGAATCACACCATCCCGGTCCAATCCCAAGGCCAGGTCGTTCTTGCCATCGGCGTTGAAATCGGCAACGGTCACACTCGACACGCTACGTCCATCCGGTATCGCTATCGCTGCACTGGCAGAGAATCCACCCTGACCGTCACCCAGAAGTATCTTCTCGTTGACGACCAAATCATGGAACCCGTCACCATTGAAATCGCCTTCACCGATTGAAAGCAACATATTGCTTTCAATTCTGAATGATCTATTGAAGCCTCCCTGCCCATCTCCAAGTAATATGTCAGCCCGGCTGGCACTTTCGGCAGAAATCACAAGGTCAGCCTTGCCGTCGTTATTAAAGTCGCCGACCAATAATTTCCCCGCCGCATAGTCCAGCGGAGTCTCGGATCCGCTTGTGAACGCGCCATTACTGCCTCCGAACAAGGCCTTGATACCTGCGCTTGTTGCAACCAATAAATCCTGCTTTCCGTCGCCATTCACATCCGCAACTTGAATATCGCGCTGCGGCTCACCCGCCTCAATATTTATCGAGGGCTCATATTTTATTTTTTCAAGCAATGGGTAACCGTCTCTTGCCAACTCCCAGCTAGACATAAATTCAGAGCCCGAGGATAAAAATATGGAAATGCCCTGTGCATTGACAGTCACAAAGTCGGTCAATCCATCGCCATTGAAATCAGCCGCCGCAATGGCCAGAGGCGAACTGATTCCGCCAGCAAGACCTTGCCAGTGGAAGATTCCAGAGGCAGATCCGAGAATCATCCCGGGACTTGACAGCAATATGTCTGGATTGCCGTCAAAGTTGAGGTCGGGAACAGCCACAAGATCACGCGGAGCGGGTAGCTGCAATCTTTGCGGCAGATTCAAACTGCCTGTGGAGCCCAGAACTGATTCGACTGTGCCCAGCAAATCGGTATAACTCGCCACCACCGTGATCGCTTTGCCGACCTGCCCTTGGGTCAAGGTGAATGTGGATCCCGTCCCGCCGTCAATCGCCGCGCCATCAGCCAGCCATTGGTAGCTGATCGTGCCCATGCCGTCGGCATCCGTCAGCGTATTGGTGGCAGTCAGAGTCTGGCCCTGAGTGACCGTGCCGCTGATGCTGACGCTGCCGCTTGGGGCCTGGTTGATTACGGGCGTGGTCGACGTTGAGACGTCACCATCCGCGAACCTGAGCGTCTCGATACCGAAGACCTGATCGCATCCATCATTGCTCGACCAGGTACCGGTGTTGGGGTCAAACTGAGCTGCGGATCGCAGATCCTGCACCTGCCAACCACCAGCAATCGCCGTGACTGCATATTGGGCTCGGTTGCCGCTGAAGATCGCAACATCGTTGCCCGCCCCGCCGTCCAATGTGTCATTGCCGGCACCGCCCTGCAGCAGGTTGTCGTCGGCGCTGCCGACGATCAGGTCGTTGCCATAGCCGCCCAGCACGTTCTCGATGCTGATCAACAGATCGGTCTCGACAGCCAAGCCTTGAGGCGCATCGTCAACGCCTTGCCCATCGTCGAAAGCCTTGCCTTGCGACAGGTCAACATGCACGCCGGCCATCGCCTGGTTGTATTCGACCCAATCGTTGCCGGCACCGCCGTCGATCGTGTCATTGCCACCGCGGCCGTCGAGCCGGTTGTCGGCCGCATCGCCGACGATCAGGTCGCTGAAGTTCGAGCCTTCAACGCCCTGGATGTTGTTGAACAGGTCGATGTCGCCCCAACCATCGATCGCTGAACCCTGGTAGCCCTCCGGCAGATTGCCGCTTGCTCCGACCCAGCCGCCCAGCCTGACTGTCACGCCGGCCAAGTCGTTCCAATAGCCGAGTTCGTTATCGCTGCCAGCGCCGCCGTCGAAGCGGTCTGCGCCGCGCAAGCCGTTGAAGGTGTTGTTGTTCGAGTCGCCAACCATCGTATCGGCGAACTGGCTGCCGTCCACTTCCTCGATATTGGCCAAGGTGTCGACAAAGCCCCAGCCGTCCTGCACCTGGCCCGAGTTCAATCGCAAGTCGACCGTGATGGCGCCCGGCGAATTGCCATAGGCAGCGATGTCATAACCACCACGCCCGTCGATGCTGTCATTGCCGGCGCCACCGACGAAGTGCTCGATCGGCAGGCCGGTGGAAATGCGGCCTGCGCCGCCGCCAAGCAACTCATCGTCCAAGGACGAACCCCTGATCGCAAAAACCCCGGTGAAGCTGTCGCGGCCTTGGGTCAGATAGAGGTCGGTCGTCTTGTCGGACTCCAAACGCGCATCGGCAACACCGGCCTGCAGGTCGACCCGTACCGCGACCATCGAGTTGTCAAAGGCAATTCTGGTCGAACCATTGCCATAAATCAGGTCGTCACCACCTTCACCGGTGAAGGTGTTTGCACCCCACCAATCGCTACCGGCATTGAAAACGTCGCTGCTGTAACCGCCGTCGAAGCCGCGCGCATCATAGACATCGGCGAACATCGAACCCCGCACCTCTTCAATGCTGCGCAGCGTGTCGGTGCCTTGGCTGACGGATGAAACCTTGCCCTGATGCAAGAGGATTTGCACGCCCTCGCTGGTATAGCGGTAGTCGGCACGGTCCCAGCCGGTACGGCCGTCGATAAAGTCATCGCCACCATCACCACGGAAAGTCTCGAAGTCATCGTTGACTCCGCCGAGCATCGTGTCGTTGAACTTCGTCCCTGTGATGGCTTTGACGCCCGAAAAGGTCAAGGTGCCGAGTGCCACGGTGCCGCTGAGCAGATTGCTCAGATCGGCGCTACCGGTCATCAGGTCGATCTTCAGGCCCAGGCCATTGGTCGACCCGGTGACAGCTCCATAGTGAACGCCGGTCTCACCATTACCCAACACCGTATCGCTGCCGCCCCGGCCCAGCAGCAAGGTATCAAAACTCACCCCGCGCAACTGATTGGTGACGTAGCCAAACTGGTTGCCAGTCGCCAGGCGCAGGTCGAACAGGTCGTTGTAGGCGGTGTCGCCAATGATGCCGACATTGGTCAAGGTGTCCTGCCCTGCAGCCTGGCTGCCAGCAGCCTGGTAAGTGACCGTCGCCGTCGCGCCAATGAATACCAGATTGATCGGGGATTGCGACCAGTGGTAGCCCACATTCAGTCCGTCCGCCCAGGGCTGCTGCACGCCATAAGCCGTGGCGTTGACGGTGTCACTGCCGCCACGAAGCCACAGATAGAAGCTGGTCCCGTTGATTGCGTCAGCGTAGCCGCTGCTGGTTCGTCCGGTAATTATGTCGCTGGCGCTGCTGCCGTCGATTTCCTCGATGCCGCTGTAACTGTCGACGCCTGCTTCGCCGGCGACGACCACGGTGCGGGCAGCAAGGTCGACCGTGATGCCGCGGCTACCCGCATATTCCAGTACGTCGTTGTCACCCGTGATGCTTGTCCAAGGCAGGCGGCGCTGCTCGCCACCGTCGATCACATCGCTACCAGCGCCGCCTTTGAAGCGATCATTGCCCAGACCACCCAGCAAGGTATCGTTGCCGTCACCGCCGCTCAGCGTGTCGTTGCCACCCCCGCCAGACAGCCAGTTGTCGGCGCTGCTGCCGGTCAGCGAGTCGTTGCCGAAATCGGTACCTCTTGCGCCTTCGATGTTCAGCAGCGTATCGGTGCCGCCATTGCCATCGCTGGCGGTTCCCAGGCCGAGATCGACCCTGACCGAACTGGTCGCGCTGCCAAAGCTGACGACATCAAAGCCGCCACGGCCATCGATCGTGTCGTTGCCAGCACCGCCGCTGAAAAACTCCGTCAAGGTGCTGCTGTTACTGCCCTTCAGGATGTCGTTGAAGCTTGACCCATAGGCCATATTGATGTTGATCAGCTGGTCAATGCCATCGCCATTACTTGCCATGTCGGCGCTCAAGGCGACAGAGTTGTCAGCCCCCTGCGACGTCGGCAGTGATGAGGCCGTGCTGGAACTTGAGCCGACAGAGTTGTTACCCAACAGCGGCGTCGGAAGCGAAAATGCCACGCCGGTGCTCAAGTCGACATTCACTGCAGCAGCAGCATTCGAATAATCAGCCAGGTTGCTGTTGCCCAGTGGCTGGGTTTTGTTGCTCCAATTCGGCAGCTCGGTGATCGCGCCACCATCGATGGTGTCATTGCCAGGGCCACCTTCGAAGGCTTCGGTATTCGAGTTGCTGCTGCCGGTCAGCTTGTCAGCAAAGACCGAGCCCCTGACCACGTTGATATTGATCAGCGTGTCGGTACTGCCGAACCCATCCTGTGCTGTTCCGGCGGCCAGATTGACGAGCACCCCTGCGGCCGAACTTGCATAAGAGGCCGCGTTGGAGTCCGTGAAGTCCATCCGGTCGAGGATCGCGCCCCCGTCGAGCGTGTCATTGCCTGAACCGCCGATGAACTTGTCGTTGCCGGGCCCGCCAATGAGCATGTCATTGCCGTCACCGCCCGAGAGGGTGTCGTTGCCGCCCAGCCCGAAGATCTTGTCGGCCCCAGCGCCTCCGCTCAGCAGGTTGGCGTTGTTGTCAGCCAGGCTGTTGGTCGTGTTATCGCCCACCAGCAGCAGGCTGCCATCGGCGAAGCTGACGTTCGAGGTCGTCAAGGTGTTGAACGAGGTCGGCGATGCCGCACCGGCCTGCGCAGTCAAGGTCACCGTCTTGCCGCCATAGCTGAAGCTGACGCTGTTCCCGCTCGACGTAACCTCGACGTCATAAGCGCGAATCGCCTTGTCGTCGAAATAGAGCTTGTCCTGGTCGGGATTGAACGCAATCGACATGCCATCGCTCAAGGTCGACCATTGATACATTGGCCGTTCGGTGACCTGCATCCCGATCACTTCACCAGCGACGTTCTGGAGCAAGACGCCGGCAAGGGTCTTGATCTCACCCGCCTTGCTGAGACGGAACGTGCCGTCAAATGCGCCGCTTGCGTCATGGCCATAGCCGATGGTGAAAGTTTGGGTCGACCACGAACTGCTGCCGCTGTCGAATGAATCCACAACAATCCGGTCCGGCACACCATCATGCTCGATGTCCAGGAGTTTGCCGATGACGCCAGCCGATGTACTCCCGAAGCTGGCGATATAGCCGGCCATGGCATCGGCGCTGCCATCCGCTACAGGCTTGAAGTCGAAGATATACCCTGTTGCTGTGGCGCTATCGACTGTGCTCGTGTCGGCAGTATTCAGGTACAGCAACGGCTTGCTGATGGACGATGCGGCGACATCGCCGTCCGCAAAGCGCAGGGTTTCAATCCGTTGAAGCCGGTCTGTTCCTTCCAACACAAGGTCCACCGCTGAACGCAGATCACGCACCGTCAACGACCCGTCGATCTTGTAGATCAGCGCATAGTCAGCGCGCACTCCGGAATAAACCGCAATGTCAATGCCATCGCCACCGTCGAGTTGGTCGTCACCGCCACCACCCGACAATTCATTGGCAATGCTGTTGCCGGTCAATTGGTCATCAAAGGCCGAACCGACCACATTCTCGATGCCACTCAATTTGTCGTTGCCACCAGCGCCGCTGGCCCAGTTGCTGGCCAGGTTGACAAAGACCGAACCCGTGGCTGTTTCGTAGCTGACGGTATCCATCCCCGTGCCACCGATCAAACTGTCATCGCCCAGCCCGCCATACAACAGGTCATTGCCATCGCCGCCGTCCAGCGTGTCATTGCCCGCCCGCCCGCGCAACTGGTTATCGCCGGCGTTGCCGGTGATCAGGTCGTTGAAGTCCGAGCCTTCGGCGTTCTCGATGCTGATCAAGGTATCGGTGCCGCCCAATGCCAGCAAGCCAGTCGCACCGTTCCATCCGTCAGTCGCAGTGCCGGTGGCAAGGTTGATGCGCACGCCCGATGGGTCGGCGCTGTAGAACACCCCGTCATTCCCGGCACCGCCGTCCAGCGTGTCACTGCCGCCTTGACCACGCAGCCAATCATCGCCCGCGCCGCCGGTCAGCGTGTCGTTCGAGTTGGTGCCGGAGAGCCCCTCGACATTGATCAGGGTGTCGATGCCGCCCTTCTTGTCAGCCACCTGAATCAGGCCGCTCGCGTTCGGTACCAGCGAGGCGTTGATGCCGCCCATAAAAAGGGGGACGTCGCCATACGAGACGATGTCGATACCGGCGCCACCATCAATGGTGTCATTGCCGGCATCACCAGCAAAAAATTCACGCGTCGCGATCTTGTCCGAACCGCGAATGTAGTCATTGAAATCCGAGCCATGAACGGCTTCGATGCTGATCAAGGTGTCGGTACCGCCCATGCCGTCATAGGCTGTGCCGGCGGCAACCATCCTGGACCCATCCGACCCGGTCACGGCCGTACTGCTGCTATCGAGTGTCAGATCTTGCGCGCTGAGGTTGACGATCACGCCCGCCGTCGACTGCTGGAATCGCACCTTGTCGGTATCGCTGCCGCCGTCGATGGTGTCATTGCCCGCTCCGCCATCGAAGGTTTCGCGCACCGCACCACCGGTCAGCGAGTCATTACCAGCGCCACCGTAGACCTGGTCAATGTCGATCAGCGTATCGGTACCGCCTTGTCCATCGGTCGCCAAGCCGGTCGCAAGGTTGACGATGACAGGCTGCGCACTGGTATTGCTGCCGTAATCGACACGGTCGGCGCTGGCGTAATCACCGTCGCTGTATGTGTTGGCCCCGTCGATCGTGTCGTGGCCGGCATAGCCGCGAAACACTTCGTAGAAATTGCCCGACGCGTCGGTGCTGAGGCTGCCGCCGGTCAGCGAATCGTTGCCGGCCCCACCCAGCAAAACGTCAACGTTGACCAGGCGGTCGGTGCCCGTTGCCACCGTGGCCGAAATGCTGCGCCCGTCGGTCGCGATACCGGTGCGCAAATTCGCATTCACCGCCTGGCTGCTCGAATTGTTCGAATAGTCCGCCGCGGCCACGAAGTCATTGCCGGCGCCTCCGGTGATGGTGTCGTTGCCGGTACCGCCTTTGAACAACTCGGTGACACGATTACCCAAGCTGTCGGTCTTGTCTGCGATGTCACCACCGGTCAGGCTGTCATTGCCCGAGCCGCCCCAGACCCTTTCCACGCTGGTCAACGTCAGGCTGCCCTGTGTGCTGGTGGCTGTATGTGTGGCCAGGTTGACCGTCCACGCCGGCGTCGAATTCGACAAGACCAGAACGTCAGCGCCAGGCCCGCCGTCAATCGTGTCGTTGCCGATGGAACCGGTGGAAGAACTGCCCTCGAATCTGTCGTCACCCGCCCCGCCCGACAGAATGTCGGCACCACCCAGGCCAAAGATCTTGTCGGCACCCGGGCCGCCGGTCAAGGTGTTCGCACTGTTGTCGGCCGTGATGCCGGTCGTGTTGTCTCCCACCAGCAGCAGGCTGCCGTCGGCGAAGCCGACATTGGAGGTGGTCAAGGCATTGAACTGGGTTTGCACCGCCGCACCGGCCTTTGCCGTCAAGGTGACCGTCTTGCCGCCATAGCTGAAGCTGACGCTGGTCGCATTTGACGACACCCCGACGTCATAGGCGCGAATCGCCTTATCGTCGAAATAGAGTCTGTCCGTATCCGGATTGAACGCTATCGACTGTCCATTGCTCAGCGTCGACCATTGATAGGTTGGCAAGTTGCTGACCTGCATACCGACCACTTCGCCCGCGGCATTTTTCAGGAAGCCGCCAGCAAAGCTCTCGATTGAACCCGCCTTGCTCGGCCTGAGCATGAAAGTTCCGTCAAGCCCACCGTTTGCATCGTGGCCGTAGCCGATCGCGTAAGTTTCGTCCGACCAGTTGTTGTTGTCGGCATCACGGAAAGAAGCCAACACGAAATCAGGTAATCCGTCCTGGTTCACATCCTGCAACTTGGCCTGGATGCCTTGTTCCGCTGAACCTAAGGTCGCGACATAGCCGGCTTTGGCATCGGCGCTGGCAGGGAGCTTGAGGTCGAAGGTGAATGTTGTCGGTGTGATGCTGTCGACCGTGCTCGTGTCGGCAGTATTCAAGTAAAGCAGCGGCTTGGCGATCGACGATGCGGCGACATCGCCGTCCGCAAAGCGCAGGGTTTCAATCTGTCGAAGCAGGTCTGTTCCCTCCAGCACAAGATCCGCTTCTGAACGCAGATCACGCACCGTCAACGACCCGTCGATTTTGTAGCCCAGCGCATAGTCAGCGCGCGCTCCGGCATAAACCGCAATGTCAAGGCCATCGCCGCCGTCCAGCAGATCATCACCGCCACCACCGCGCAGCGTGTCATTGCCGGCACCGCCATTGAGGACATCGTTGCCGTCAGCGCCTGCATCACCATAGGCCACGCCGAGATCTTCAAACGTCGTCACTTGGCCCGTAATTCCGGTCTGGCTGAACGCTCTGACCTGACCGTCACCCAGCAGCAGGTCGTTGCCGTCCCCGCCGTTGAGCGTATCGTCGCCCGAGGCACCAAACAGCGAGTTGTCACCGCCGTCGCCTGTCAACTGGTCGTTGAAGTCCGAACCGGTCAGATTTTCCAATCCGCTCAAGGTCATCGATCCGGCGTTCGTGTTCTGCGCCGCGCCCTGCAGGGCCAGCGAGACCGTGACGCCTTCCGGGAAATCGTCGTTATTGAAGAAAGAAAGCGTGTCGGTGCCGTCGCCACCGTCGACGCTGGCATTGCCGATGCCGACCTCGATCAGGTCGTTGCCTCCGCGGCCCAGCAGGACATCTGCGCCGCCCTGGCCCCAGATCCAGTTATCGCCACCATCGCCGGCCAGCTTGTCGGCGTAGACCGTGCCCGAAACATGTTCGATGCCGATCAGGGTGTCCATGCCATGGCCGGTGTCTTGAGCCACACCTTGCAAGTTCAGGTCAACGGTCGCACCGATCTGCGGGTCGGTCGAAAGCGACAGGAAGAAGGCGGCCCGGTCCTGCTGGCCCGACCCTCCGTCGATCAGGTCATCGCCCTCGCCGCCCTGCAGGTAATCATCGCCCGCATCGCCGCGCAGGACATCATTGCCATCGCCGCCGCGCAGCAGATCTCCGGCATCGCCGCCACTCAAGCTGTCGTCGCCAGCGTTGCCACGCAGTTGATCGATTCCCGCCCCGCCCGCCAGGGCGTTGGCATTGCCATCGCCAAACAGTCGATCATTGAAGGCCGAGCCGATCAGGTTCTCGATGCCGCTCAGCTGGTCATTGCCATCGGCGCCGACGGCCATATTGCTGGCGAGGTTGACAAAGACATCGCCAATGGCCATGACGTAGCTGGCAGTATCAATGCCCGCGCCGCCGATCAAGAGGTCGTCACCCAGCCCGCCGTTTAGCAGGTCGTCGCCGCCTCCTCCATTCAGGGTGTCCTTGCCGGCGCCGCCGTCGAGGACGTCGTTGCCATCCCGGGTTGCATCCTCAAATGCCACACCGACATCGTCAACCGTCCCGATCGATCCCGAAAAACCGACATCGGTCAGCACCCTGATCTGCCCGTCGCCCAACAGCAAGTCATTGCCGTCACCGCCGCTCAGCGTATCGGCACCGGCAGAGCCGGCAAGAACGTTGTCGCCGGCGTCCCCGGTCAACTGATCATCGCTCCATGAACCGGACAAATTTTCGAATCCAGCCAGGTTCATCGAACCCACGCCGGTCGCCTGGGCCGCACCTTGCAGCAGCAATGAAGCGGTCACCGCCGCCGTTTGGTCGAACGACAAGGTGTCAGTCCCGCTGCCGCCGCTGGCCGTCGCATCGCCGTCGCCGACCTCGATCAAATCGTTGCCGTCATTGCCGACAAGCAGGTCGCTGCCTCCCTGGCCCCAGATCCAGTTGTCGCCGCTGTCACCGGTCAGTTTGTCAGCGTAGCTCGTACCCGACACATGCTCGATGCCGATCAGGGTGTCGATGCCATGGCCGGTGTTTTGAGCCACGCCCTGCAGGTTCAGATCAACGACTGCGCCGGTCTGTGTATCGGTCGGAAGGGTCAGCGCGAAAGCGGCCCGGTCTGACCCCGACCCGCCGTCGATCAGGTCGTCGCCCTCGCCGCCCTGCAGATAGTCATTGCCTGCATCGCTGCGCAGGACATCATTGCCGTCCCCGCCCTTGAGCATGTCTTCACCGTCGCCACCGCTGAGCGTGTCGTTGCCGGCATTGCCTCGCAGCACATCGATTCCCGCCCCGCCCGACAGGGCGTTGGCATTGCTGTCGCCAATGAGTTGATCATCAAAGGTCGAACCGACCAGGTTCTCGATGCCGCTCAGCTTGTCTTTGCCGTCAGCGCCATCGGACCAATTGCCGTTCAGGTTGACAAAAACCGATCCCGTGGCGGCGGCGTAACTGGCAGTATCAATGCCCGCTCCGCCGACCAAGCTGTCATCGCCCAACCCGCCGTGCAGCAGGTCGTTGCCATCACCGCCGTCCAGCGTGTCATTGCCTGTGCCGCCGTTGAGAACGTCGGTACCGCCACCACCCGACAGGTAATCGTTGCCTCCAAGACCCAGGATCAAATCGTTGCCGCCGCCACCGCTCAGGCTGTCATCGCCCTCAGTCCCGATCAGGTTGGGCGTTGTGCTCGCCACCACCTCCCGCAGACCATTGCCGTCGATATAGCTCGCCGTGACGCTGAGCGTGGCGTCGACCTCGGCCTCGGTGACCTGGAATTGCTCACCGACCGCCCCTTCAATCGCCACCCCATCGCTGAACCATTGGTAGCGCACCTCGCCCATGCCGTCCGCATCACTCAGCCCATTCACCGCGGTCAGGACCTCGCCCAGGTCAGTGCTGCCGCTGATGCTGAGAATTCCTGTGGGGCTGTGGTTGATATAAGCCACCGTCTGCGTCGACGCGCTTTTGACAATTTCTTCATGCCCCCAGGCATCGGTATAGCTGGCCGTCACCACCAGGCGATGGCCCAAGTCCACTTTGCTGAGCGTATAGCTGTTGCCCACCGCTCCTTCAATACGCACCCCGTCAGCAAACCACTGGTAGCTGACCTGACCCATGCCATCCAGATCGCTCAGGTTGTTGGTCACGCTCAGCAACTCACCAGGCACCATATTGCCGCTGATGGTCACCTCGCCGGTCGGCGCATCGTTGACGTTGGCAACGGCTGCCGTGGCCTCTGAAGCCATCGACTCCAAGCTCCCGAACTGATCGGTATAGCTGGCCACCACGGTCAAGCTCTTGCCGACATCGGCCTGGCCGAGTGGGTAGCTGTCACCCGAAGCACCCTCGATCTTCACGCCGTCAGCAAACCACTGATAGCTGATGCTGCCGAGGCCGTCGATGTCTTCCAGGGTGTTGCTGACGGTCAGCGTCTGGCCCTGAACAGGCTCGCCTTCGATGCTCACCTCACCCGTGCCAAGGTCGTTCACATTGGCCACGACCGAAGTGCCGCTGCTGGTCATGGCCTCCAGCGAACCAAAGCCGTCGGTGTAACTGACGGTGACCGTGATGACCTTGCCCACATCGGCCTGGCTGAGCTCATAGCTGGCGCCGCTGGCCCCTTCCTGCGCCACGCCATCGGCCGACCATTGGTAACTGACCAGGCCCATGCCGTCCAGGTCAGCCAAATCGTTGTTGGCCGACAGCGTCTCGCCTTGCAAGGCAGTCCCGACGATCGTGACCATGCCGGTAACCGAATCGTTGATGTTCCCGACCTCAGCGGTCGCCACGCTGCTTACAGTCTCGCTGCTGCCGAAGTGATCGACATAACTGGCCACCACCGTCAAGCTCTTGCCAACATCGGCCTGGCCGAGTGGGTAGCTGTCACTGGTGGCCCCGTCGATGGCCACTCCGTCAGCAAACCATTGGTAGCTCACTGCCCCCATTCCGTCGGCATCGGCCAGGCTGTTGCTGACGCTCAAGGTCTGGCCTTGCAGGGCGAAGCCGTTGATCGTCACTTCACCCGTGGCCGCATCGTTCACATTGGCGACCGGTTCAGTAGCGTCGCTGACCATGCTTTCTGCTGCACCCAACCCATCGGTGAAGCTCGCCTTGACACTCAAGGTCTTGCCCACATCAGCCTGGCTGAGCTGGTAGCTGGCGCCGGTCGCCCCGTCAACGGCCAAACCGTCGACCAGCCATTGGTAGTGAACCTCATTGATGCCGTCAACGTCCTCCAGACTGTTGCTCGCCGTGAGCGTCTCGCCCTCGGCAGCACGGCCGCTGATCACGACTTCACCGGTGGCCGCGTCGTTGATGTTCGCGACCACAGCGGTATCCACACTGACCACGGTCTCGCTGGCACCAAAGCCATCGGTATAGCTTGCCGTGACCGTGAACACCTTGCCCACATCGGCCTGGGTGAGTTGGTAGTTGTCGTCAATACCGCCGTCGATCGCAACCCCATCAGCAAACCATTGGTAGCTGACCATGCCCATGCCGTCCAGATCGTCCAGGTTGTTGCTGACCGTGAGGGTTTCGCCTTGCTGCGCAAGCCCGCTGATCGTCACTGCGCCGGTCGGGGCGTCATTGGCATTGGCCACCGCCGCTGTCGTCGGGCTGGTGATTGAACTGATGACACCAAAATCGTCGGTGTATTGCACCTTGACCGCAAATGCTTTGCCCACATCGGCCTGGCTGAGCTCATAGTGGTCGACCGTCGCCCCCTCGATGGCCACACCGTCAGCAAACCACTGGTAATGCAGCGGCCCCATCCCGTCACGATCAACCAGCGTACTGCTGGCCATCAGGGTCTGTCCTTGCATGGCCTCGCCGCTGATGTCGATACCGCCGGTGTAGCTATCGTCGACGTTGACTACTGCTTGGGTCGGGCTGCTGGTGGCGGATTCATGGGCACCAAAGCCATCTGTATAGCTTGCCGTGACCGTGAAGACCTTGCCCACATCAGCTTGCGCCAATGAGTAGCTATCGCCTGTCGCGCCGTCAACCGCCACACCGTTGGCGAACCATTGGTAGTGAATTTCGCCCATGCCGTCCAGATCACCCAGGGTGTTGCTCACGCTGAGGGTTTGGTACTGCTCGGCAATGCCGCTGACGCTGACTTCACCGGTGGTCTGGTCATTGACGTTGACAACGCCAGCCGTCGCGGCGCTCGCCACAGCTTCCGCTGCGCCATAGCCATCAACATAGCTCGCCACGACCGTCACCGCCTTGCTGACCTCGGCCTGAGTCAGCGTGTAGGAGGCTTGAACCGCACCGTCGATCGCAACGCCGTCAGCCAGCCACTGGTAGGCAATGGTGCCGATGCCATCGATATCAGCCAACGTATTGCTCGCAGTCAGCGTCTGGCCTTGCGTTGCCGTGCCACTGATGACCACGCCGCCAGTGGGCGCATCATTGACGTTGACGATCGCATCCGTCGCGCTGCTGGTCACCGCCTCCTTGGCACCGAACCCGTCGGTGTAGGACGCCGTCACCGTGAACGCCTTGCCCACATCGGCCTGGCTGAGCACATAGGTGGTCGAAGTGGCGCCCGCCAATGCTTGACCATTGGCAAACCACTGGTAAGAGATTTGGCCCAAGCCGTCCAGGTCGGCCAGGGTATTGCTCACCGTCAGGGTCTGGCCTTGCGCGGCGATGCCGTTGATGTCTACGCCACCAGTGGGCGCATCGTTGACATTGGCCACCGCCAGGGTCGCCGCGCTGCTGACATATTCTTTTGTGCCAAACCCGTCCGTGTAGCTCGCAATGACGGTAACCGCCTTGTTCACTTCGGCCTGGGTGAGGGTGTAGCTGTCTGATGTGGCACCGGCTATGGCGATGCCACCGGCCCGCCATTGATAGCTGACCACGCCCATGCCGTCGAGGTCGGCCAGCGTGTTGCTCGCGGTCAGCGTCTGACCTTGGGCTGCGCTGCCCGTGATCTGCACGCCGCCGGTAGGCAGATCGTTGACATTGACAACGGCCATCGTTTGGCTGCTGCTGACCGATTCCTTGTTGCCAAAACCATCGGTAAAGCTGGCCACCACCGTGACAGGCTTGCTGACCTCGGCCTGCGTCAATTTGTAGGTCGACAGGTTGGCGCCATTGATGGCCACGCCGTCTGCCATCCATTGGTAGCGCACGACACCCATACCGTCGAGGTCGGCCAGGTTGTTGCTGGCCGTCAGCGTCTGGCCTTGCGTTGGCGTGCCGGTAACCGTCACGGCGCCGGTGGCCAGATTGTTGCCACTGGCCACCGCTGCGGTCTGCGCGCTGGTCATGGACTCCTTGGTCCCCAGGGCATCGGTATAGCTGGCGGTGACAGAGATGACTTTGTTGACATCCGTCTGAACAAGCTTGTAGCTGGCCAAAGTAGCCCCGGCAATCACCACGCCGTTGGCCCGCCATTGATAGCTCACCACGCCCATGCCGTCGAGATCAGCCAGCGTATCGATTGCCGTCAGAGTTTGGCCTCTGGCGACGGTGCCGCTGATGTTCACCGTCCCCGTCACCGCATCGTTGACGTTGACCACCGCCGTCGTTGCGCTGCTGGTCTTTGATTCCAGGGTGCCAAAGCCATCGGTATAGCTGGCCGTGACGGTGATCACCTTGTTGACCTGCGCCTGCGCCAAGGTGTAGTTGGCCGAGACAGCGCCCGCAATGGCCACGCCATTGGCCAGCCATTGATAGCTGACCAGGCCCATGCCGTCAATATCGACCAGCGTGTTGCTCGCGCTCAGGGTCTGGCCCTGCGTGGGCTTGCCCGCAATCGTCACCGTGCCGGTGGCTGCATCGTTGACATTGGCCACCGCAAGCGTGGCGCCGCTGGTGACAGACTCCTTGGCACCAAACCCGTCGGTATAGCTGGCGTTGACGGTGATCGCTTTGTTCACCTCGGCTTGCGTGAGCTTGTAGCTGGCCAGGTTGGCGCCGGCTATGGCCACACCGCCGGCCAGCCATTGGTACTTGACCGTGCCCAGGCCGTCCAGGTCCACCAAGGCGTTGACCGCAGTCAGAGTTTGACCTTGGGCAGCGCTGCCGCTGATGCTGAGCCCGCCGGTGGGCGCATCGTTGACGTTGGCCACCGCGCCGGTTTGACCGCTGGTCTTGGATTCCTTGGCGCCAAAGCCGTCGGTATAGCTGGCCGTAACGGTGATGGCTTTGCCCACCTGCGCCTGCGCCAAGGTGTAGGTGCCCTGATTGGCCCCGGCAATCGCTACGCCACTGGCCAGCCATTGGTAGCTGACCGTACCCATGCCGTCCAGATCTGCCAGCGTGTTGCTGGCCGTCAGGGTCTGACCCTGCGTGGCAGTCCCACCGATGCTTACCGCGCCGGTGGCCAGATCGTTGACATTGGCCACCGCAGTCGAAGCGGCGCTGGTGACCGTTTCCTTGGCACCCTTGCCGTCGGTATAACTGGCCGCCACGGTGATCGCTGTGCCGACTTCGGACTGGGTCAGCTTGTAGGTGGACAAACTGGCCCCGGCGATGGCAGCACCGTTCGAATACCACTGGTAACTGAGCGTGCCCATTCCGTCAACGTCCGCCAGGGTGCTGATCGCCGTCAGCGTCTGCCCTTGCGTGCGGGTCCCGCCAATCGTCAGACTTCCGGTGTGAATGGCGTTGCTCAGCACCAGGCTTGAGGTTGAACTGCTCACTGACTCAAGTGCGCCGAATCCGTCGGTATAAGACACCGCGACCTTGATCGCCTTGCCAACTTCAGCCGCGCTGATCTTGTAACTCGCAGCAGTCGCGCCGCTGATGGCGGTCGTGCCTGCATACCATTGGTAGCTCAATGCGCCCAAGCCGTCCAGATCGACCAGGGTGTTGTCGGCTGTCACGGTCTGGTTCTGCATCACCAACCCGGAGATCGTGACCGTCCCCGTCGCCTTGTCGTTGACGTTGACCACCGCAGCAGTCGCGCTGCTGGTCACCGACTCGGACGTGCCAAACCCATCGGTATAGGAGGCTTTGACGCTGATCGCCTGACCCACCTGTGCCTGCGTCAGCGTGAAGGTCGAAGCCGTTGCGCCAGCAATCGCTGTGCTGCCCGCCAGCCATTGATAGCTGATCGCGCCCAGTCCATCAGCGTCGGCCAAGGTGTTGGCCGCTGTGAGGATTTGACCCTGGGTCGAGGTGCCGCTGAGGCTGACCGCCCCCGTGACCGCATCGTTGACGTTGACCACCGCCACTGATGCGCTGCTGAGGACCGACTCGGCCGCGCCATAGCCATCGGTATAGGAAGCCTTGACCGTGATGACTTTACCGACCTGCGCCTGCGTCAGCGTGAAGGTCGAAGCCGTTGCGCCGGCAATCGCTGTTCCCCCCGCCAGCCATTGATAGCTGACCGCTCCCATGCCGTCCGCATCAGCCAGCGTGTTGGTCGCAGTCAGCAGTTGCCCCTGGGCCAAGGTGCCGCCGATCGTCACCGATCCCGTGGCCGCATCGTTGACGTTGGCCACGGCGACCGATGCGCTGCTGCTCATTGACTCTGCCGTGCCATAACCATCGGTGTAGGAAGCCTTGACCGTGATGGCTTTACCGACCTGCGCTTGCGTCAGCATCAAGGTCGAGGCCGTCGCACCGCTGATCGCCGTGCCGCCGGCCAGCCATTGATAGCTGACCGTGCCCATGCCGTCCACGTCGACCAGCGTGTTGGTCGCCGTCAGCACCTGCCCCTGGGCCAAGGTGCCAGCCATGCTCACCGATCCAGTCACCGCGTCGTTGACGTTGGCCACCGCCACCGATGCGCCGCTGGTCATCGACTCGGCTGCGCCGTATCCGTCGGTGTACGAGGCCCTGACGCTGATAGCCTGCCCCACCTGCGCCTGCGTCAAAGTGAAGGTCGAAGCGGTGGCACCGCTGATCGCCGTACCGCCGGCCAGCCATTGATAGCTGACCGTCCCCAAGCCATCCGCGTCGACCAGCGTGTTGGCTGCCGTCAGCACTTGCCCCTGGGCCAAGGTGCCGCTGATGCTCACCGCTCCGACAGCGGCATCGTTGACGTTGGCCACCGCAACTGAAGCGCTGCTGGTCATTGATTCGGCTGTGCCATAGCCATCGATGTAGGAGGCCTTGACCGTGATCGCCTGGCCCACCTGCGCCTGCGTCAAGGTGAAGGTCGAGGCCGTCGCACCGCTGATCGCCGTGCCGCCGGCCAGCCATTGATAGCTGACCGTTCCCATGCCGTCCGCATCGGTCAGGGAGTTGGCTGCTGTCAACTGCTGCCCCTGAGTCAAAGTGCCGCCGATGCTCACTGTTCCCGCGACCGCATCATTGACATTGGCCACTGCCACTGAAGCGCTGCTGAGCATCGACTCGGCCGCGCCATAGCCATCGGTATAGGAAGCTTTGACCGTGATGGCTTTGCCGACCTGCGCCTGCGTCAAGGTGAAGGTCGATGTGGTCGCGTCAGCGATCGCCACGCCGCCGGCCAGCCATTGGTAACTGACCGTCCCCAGGCCGTCCGCGTCGGCCAGCGTGTTGGCCGCCGTCAACAGCTGCCCCTGGGCGAAGCTGCCGCTGATGCTCACCGCTCCGGTGGCTGCATCGTTGACATTGACGACCGCCGCCGATGCGCCGCTGGTCATCGACTCGGCCGTACCCAACAAGTCGGTATACGAGACCTTGACGCTGATCGCCTGGCCCACCTGCGCTTGCGTCAGCGTGAAGGTCGACGCGGTCGCGCCGGCAATCGCCGTGCCGCCGGCCAGCCATTGATAGCTCAGCGTCCCCATACCGTCCGCATCAGCGAGCGTATGGGTGACCGCCGTCAGCAGCTGGCCCTGGGTCAAGGTACCGCTGAGGCTCACCGAGCCCGTAACCGCATCGTTGACATTGGCCACCGCCAATGACGCGCTGCTGGTCATCGACTCGGCCGTGCCCAACAGGTCGGTATAGGAAGCCTTGACCGCAATGACTTTGCCGACCTGTGCCTGCGTCAGCGTGAAGGTCGATGCCGTCGAGCCAGTAATCGCCACGCCGCCGGCCAGCCATTGGTAGCTGACCGTGCCCATGCCGTCCGCGTCAGCGAGCGTATTCGACGCCGTCAGCATCTGCCCCTGGGTCAAGGTGCCGCTGATGCTCACCGCTCCGGTGGCAGCATTGTTGGGGCTGGCCACCGCCACCGTGGCAGCGCTGGTCATCGACTCAGCCGTGCCCAGTAAATCGGTAAAGGAAGCCTTGACCGCAATGACTTTGCCGACCTGCGCTTGCGTCAGCGTGAAGGTCGATGCCGTCGCGCCGGCAATCGCTGTGCCGCCGGCCAGCCATTGGTAACTGACCGTTCCCATACCGTCCGCGTCAGTCAGCGCATTGGTCGCCGTCAGCGTCTGCCCTTGGGCCAAGGTGCCGCTGATGCTCAGCGATCCTGTAACTGCATCGTTGACGTTGGCCACCGCAAGCGATGCGCCGCTGGTCACCGACTCGGCCGTACCCAACAAGTCGGTATACGAAGCCTTGACCGTGATGGCCTGCCCCACCTGGGCCTGCGTCAACGTGAAGGTTGATGCCGTCGCGCCGGCAATCGCCGTGCCGCCGGCCAGCCATTGGTAATTGACCGTTCCCATACCGTCCACATCGCCCAGCGAATTGGCGGCCGTAAGAATTTGCCCCTGAGCCAAGGTGCCGGCAATGGTCACCCCGCCCGTGGGCAAATCGTTGACGTTGGCCACCGCGACTGATGCAGCGCTTGTCATCGACTCGGCCGCGCCCAACAGGTCGGTGTAGGAGGCCTTGACCGTGATGGCTTTGCCCACCTGGGCCTGCGTCAGCGTGAAGGTCGACGCCGTCGCGCCCGTGATCGCCGTGCCGGCAGCCAGCCATTGGTAGCTGACCGTTCCCATGCCGTCCAGGTCGACCAGTGAATTGGCGGCAGTCAACAACTGCCCTTGGGCCAGGGTGCCGGCAATCGTCACCGACCCTGTGGGCAAATCGTTGACGTTGGCCACCGCAGCCGTAGCGATGCTGGTCTTGGTCTCGGCCGTTCCGAGCAAGTCGGTGTAGGAGGCCTTCACCGTGATGGCCTTGCCGACCTGGGCCTGCGTCAAGGTGAAGGTCGCCGCTGTGGCGCCCGATATATTCACGCCGGCTGCCATCCATTGGTACTTCACCACGCCCATGCCGTCCGCGTCAGTCAGCGTGTTGGTCGCGGTCAAGACCTTGCCCTGCGTGACCGTACCGCCGATGGTCACCGCACCGGCAACGTTCACGGCAAGGGTTTCTGACAGGTCGAGTTGCAGGGCCGTCGTCTCAAGGTGACCGATCGAGGTCTCCAGCACCCAGTCGGCCGTCTCAAGGCTGCCGGCAGCTGCGGCGTTACCCGTCAAATTGGTCGATGCAGCGACATCAAGCCCGCTGAGCCTGGCCAGTTGAGTCACAAAAGCCTGGCCGTCCGCGCCTTGAGCGACATCGCAGCCATAGACCATCAGGTCGGCGCCAGGGGCGAGCAGTTTGGCGAGTTCCACCAAGGCGGCCTGATGCTGCTCCAGCGCCGCCGCATCGAGCAGGGTGCTGCCCAACTGCACTTCACCGGCGCTGCCATGGCTGACGAGGTGAAGCGCCGAGAAGCTACCCGCGCCACCCGCCCCCCCC
>CANBRQ010000346.1 GCA_947371955.1 Paracoccaceae bacterium
GCTGATCAGGATAGTGACTCAAACCTTGTTTAGCAACAGCCAGTGCGCGCATTGGTTCCAAATTGCAGCGGAGTGCGCGAACCATCATCACATAGGTAAAAGGTGGCGTTGTATCACCTTGCATCTCCATCAACTCATCCATGTATTCAACAGCAACGGACCAATCTTGACTAACCATAGCCAACAAGCTATTGATAGCCAACATATCTTCGTTGTGTGGGTACATGCTCAGACCGGCATCACCTAACGCATTTGCTAAATCTAATTGCTCGGTAGCAACAAGCGACTGAATCGCCTCCCGAACCTCTGCAGGCTTAAATCTCTTGATCACGGATACATTTAAGAGGCCACCTGTTGCCGCCTGGTTCATCAATTCCTGGATTAACGTCATTGCATACTCCTTGGTTAAATTGAGCCGAATGTCAAAATTCAGCCATCAATCAATCCAAGCAAACTGCATGCCAACCCAGAATACATACCAGTCCAGCGTCAGTTAGATATGGCATAACTTTTGCTTAGGTTGGGTTACTGAACCTATTAAATAAGACTATGAATAAGCGATCAACCCAAATTGTGAATAAAGAAAACACATCTGTGAGTCTTGGCGAACTGTTTCAACATGCAGAAAGCCTTCAGAAATCAGGCCAGGATGCAGAAGCAATTGACACATATCGCAACTGGCTAAATCAATCTGAAGATCCACAGCGCTTTTTGGCATGGTTCAACTTTGGAGCCCTGCTACAAAAGGTCGGCCAAACAGAAGAAGCTCAAAAGGCATATCAAACTTGCCTCCAATTAAACCCATACTTAGCCCAAGCCAGTATCAACCTAGGCCTTCTTTTAGAGCGTCAAGGTAAAAATGATGAGGCGCTAAATACCTGGTCTCAAGTAGTTGCACGTGCTTTACTACAAGAAAACAGTGACAAAGAGATGCAAACAACAGCACTCAACCACATGGGCCGTTTATACGAAAACCTCAAGCAATATGACCTCGCTGAGAATGCCTTAGAACAAAGCTTGGCTATCGATCCAAAACAACAAGGTGCCATTCAACACTGGGTACATATTAGACAAAAAGCATGCAAATGGCCCGTGTACAAAAAACTGACAAATGTTTCTATGAACGATATGTTGCTCAATACATCACCACTCGCCATGCTATCGCTTAGTGACGATCCGGTTATGCAATTGCTTTGTGCTCAATCATTCGTTCATAGAACATACGGGCACCTCAAAGAAGAACGCCTTTGCAAAACAAAAAATTACCATCACAAAAAAATTCGAATCGGATATGTTTCGGGTGACTTATGCACTCATGCCGTGGGTTTATTGATGGCTGACTTTATTGAAGCGCACGACCGTGAACGTTTTGAAGTGTATGCATATGATTTCAGCCCAGAAGACGGAACCGCACAAAGAGAACGCCTGAAAAATGCGTTTGACCACTTGAGATTTGTGCATTCATTGAATGACAGGCAAGTCGCAGAAGTTGTTTTGCATGATGAGATTGATGTATTGATTGACATGCACGGTTTAAGTTCAGGCGCACGCCCTGGCATATTTGCGCTGCATCCAGCGCCATTGCAGGGTACTTACTTGGGTTATATCGGCACAACTGCAATGCCTTGGTTTGACTTTCACATCAGCGATCGTTGGGCCTTGCCAGAAGAACTCACCCCCTACTTTAAAGAATCACCCCTTTATTTAGAGGGAAGCTTCATACCAATGAACAAGGATGATCCACTTTTGCGCGTTGCAACACGTTCGGAATTTGGTTTTGATGAAGACGCACACATCATGGCAGCCTTTGGAAATGTCTACAAAATCAACGAAGATATGTTCAGTGTCTGGTGCAATATTCTCAACCGAGTTGAGAGATCTGTACTCTGGCTTATTGACGATAATCCGACAACCACTAGAGAGTTGAAGCATCAAGCCAAGCTACGTGGAATAAATGAGAATCAAATTGTATTTACACCACGTGCTGCGCACAGCGAATATCGGTCACGTATTAAATTAGCCAACGTATTTTTAGACAACTATCCTTACAACTGCGGATCAACAACTTCTGACGTCATTAGTTGTGGTATTCCTATTGTAACGCTATACGGAAAAACCATGATTTCTCGGATGGGGAACAGCATATTGAGCAGTCTTGGATTGCATGAACTAATTACATCAGATAAAAAACAATACGAAAATCTAATATGCGACATATTAAATTCAAAAGAATTACAGAATAATATAAAAAAACATCTTGCAAGCCAATGGAACCAGGCACAAATTCGAACAAAAAAAAATGTAGCATCTCTCGAGCAGGCTCTAAAAAATCGACTTTAATATTACATCCAATGATAAATTCTTAAAAAGCATAATCAATATTAAATTATTGATAAGCCCAAATTTAAGAATCCAATTTTTGAAATTAACTTCATTTACAAGTTAATAATGGATTCACACAATTCATCTATTGATTTAACAGGGAATAATAAACTATTTTAGATTGATTTGAGCATAGATAAAACCTCCATGAATTCGAGCGTGTTCACCTGCTATCTTCCAATCACACTTTATAAAGCTTAAACAAATGAAAACTCGCATTTACCAAATTTGCTACTCACCTGAAACATTAGCAAATGTGCCAGAAGGCTTTTTCGCATTGGATAATACGGCAAATGAAAGGGCTGACTGGCGAGAGTATTGGGCCATTCGAAATTTCTTATTAAATAACCATTTATCAGACGATACGCTTTATGGCTTCTTCTCGCCTAAATTTCAAAGTAAAACAACGCTTAATCATTCAAAAATACAAGAGTTCTTATCCTCAAACTATAAGGACCAAGATGTTGTTAGCTTCAGCCCTTTCTGGGACTTGATGTCAATATTTAAAAATGTGTTTGAGCAAGGTGATTTTTTTCACCCTGGATTAACCGATACATGTCAAATTTTTGCGGATCAACACGCGGCAGGAATCAATCTTAAAGATACTATCACGCACAGTGAAAACACAATATTTTGCAATTACTTTTTAGCAAAAAAATCTTTCTGGAAAGAATGGCTGTCGCTTGGTGAGCTGCTTTTTAATGCATGTGAAAATCAAGTATCAGAACTCGCAAATAAGCTCAATGACACCACCACCTATGGTGAACAACGCGTACCTATGAAGGTTTTTGTCCAAGAACGTATTGCAACGATTTGTCTATTAGCCAATAATAAATTTAACAGCTTAAATTTCAATTCATTTGCAATTGGTGCTTCCACCACTCCGTTTAATAATTTTTATCATGAAGCAGTCATCAGCGATGCCCTAAAGCGGGCTTATTCACAAACAGGACATCATACTTACCTTAATGAATTTTCCTCTTTAAGAGATAGCATAATTCAAAAGCTAAGCTCTTCATCAGAGGGGAACGCATGAAACTAGGCATTTGCACTATCCAAAGAAACCGCGGTAAATGGATAAAAGAATGGGTAGCCTTCCATACGGTTTAAATGTATTAAATAGTAATTTAGGTGTCGATATTTTGACTCTATCTTATATACTCACCTGAATATCATGGCATGAAAAATGCTTACCCGATTGGTAATGATTTCATTTGAGGCTATTCATGTCAATTATCAACAGCTCTTACACAGCGCTACAGATCAAAGCGCTCAATGCCAGCACATTTCAAACGCTCACGGCGGGCGATATTTCATTAATATCGCCCGAAGCGATGGTGGGCTTGACTGCAAATCAAATTCAAGCATTGCCGTCATCAGTAATCGGTCAAATTTCAAACGATCAGTTGTCCTATCTTACGGCTGCGCAGCTAGCATCTTTCAAACCTGCGCAGATGCAACAAGTCACAACAGCTCAATTAGCCTCCTTGTCGCCCACGCAGCTGAATGGCTTACCCCCCTCTTTAGTGAATGCTCTGAGCACATCGCAGATCAGCGGCCTGCAACCGGATCAAGTCAGCAGTCTAAGCAAGCCATGGATTGCAGCCCTGAGTGCATCCCAAATTACGGGATTTACCAGCCAGCAAATTGGCGCAATGACTAGCGCGCAGTTGATGGGCTTAACACCCGTTCAAATAGCGGCGATTGATACCCAAGACCTACAAGTTCTGAGTGATGATCAACTCAAATCCTTTAGTGGTAATCAAGTATCAGCATTTACTACTAATCAGGTCTCTACGCTGTTAGCCTTACAGGGATTGCCATTTACGGATATTCAGCTTCAATCCATCTCTACAGCAGCTATCTCGGCACTCACCACAGCACAAATTAGCAAATTGGAAGATAGCCAAGTCAAAGCTTTGACACAAGATCAGGTCAAGTCTCTCACTTCTGGTCAGTTAAATAGTCTCTCTGAATCACAAATAGCTAATATCGATACTGGTGATGTTGCAGCCATCAGTGCCAAGAACATGGCGGTTCTCTCTTACACACAAATCAGTCGTTTTACGAATGCGCAAATTTCCGCTCTCAATAACGCACAAGTCAAAGCACTATCTCCTGGTCAAGTCTCTAGCCTGAGCGAGGACCAAATCAAAGGTTTGACTCCATTAGACATTGCGGTACTAACCACAGCGCAGGTTCATGCATTAGGTGCTAACCAGTTGGTTCAAATGAGTGCTCAACAAATTCAGGCTCTCAACAAATCAGCGGTCGCAAGTTTGACCACAGATCAACTCAGTGGTTTAGACGATTCTCAAGTCAAAGCATTCACATCTGATCAAATCAAAGCACTCACCTCAACTCAACTCAACTGCTTGAGTGAGTCACAAATTTCTATTATTGACGCTGTCAAAATTTCAGCAATCAGTGCTAATAACATTTCACAGCTTTCCTCGGCTCAAATTACGCATCTAACAAATGCCCAGATTTCTGCGCTCACCAATGCGCAAGTTAAAGCATTAACGACGGCTCAAGTCGCAAGCCTGAGTGAAGACCAAATTAAAGGACTTGCGCCTACTGATGTTGCCGTCATGTCTACCGCTCAAGTACGCGCCTTAAGTGCAAATCAGTTAGGGCAGATGAGCTCACAACAAATTCAAGCGCTTAACAAATCAGCGGTCTCTAGCTTAACTACGTACCAAATCAGTGGGATGGCAGACTCACAAGTTAAGGCTTTGACATCTGACCAAATCAAATCTCTTACTACAGTTCAACTCAACAGCTTGAGCGACTCACAAATTGCTAGCATCGATACAAGTGACATTGCAGCGATTACAGCAAGCAACATCGCACAGCTCTCAACTACGCAAATCAGTCTTTTGACGAATGCTCAAGTTTCAGCACTGAGCAATGCTCAGATGAAAGCACTAAGCACAGCACAAGTTGCGAGTTTGACCGAAGACCAAATAAAAGGGCTTACGCCTTCTGATATAGCTGTAATGACGACTGCACAAGTGCGTGCGTTGAGTCCCAATCAGCTAGCTCAATTGACTTCGACTCAAATTCAAGCTATCAATAAATCTGCAGTGACAAGCCTTAGTACCGATCAAATTAGCTCTTTGGATGAGACACAAGTCAAAGCCTTGACATCTGATCAAGTGAAAGCTCTGTCGACGGCACAACTCAACAGTTTGAGCGATACACAAATTGCTAGCATTGATACGGTAGACATTACTTCTATCAGTGCCAACAACATTTCTCTACTCTCATCTACACAGATCACACATCTCACTAGCGTTCAGATTTCCGCACTGACCAATGCGCAGGTAAAAGTATTGACGACTGCACAAATTTCCAGTTTGACCGAAGACCAAATAAAAGGGCTTGCGCCTTCTGATGTTGCCGTCATGACGACAGCACAAGTACGTGCATTAGGTCCAAATCAGCTAGCTCAATTGACTTCTGTTCAAATTCAATCGTTGAATAAGACTTCTGTAGCTAGCCTAACCACTGATCAACTGAGTGGCTTGGACGATACACAATTTAAAGCACTGACGCCAGATCAATTCAAGGCGATCACATCAAATCAGTTATCAAAGCTAACACCCACACAGCTAACAGGTATAAGCACCGAATCAATAACGAAGCTGAGTGAAGATCAACTTAAAGGTTTTTCATCAGATCAAATCAGTGCATTGACAACAACACAATTTCAAGCCCTTTCAGCCAAACAATTGAATGCGCTGAACTCCGTTCAGTTGGCAGGCATTGGTAAAGACAATATCGCCGCCATTACTACGAATGCAATCAGCAGCTTAGCGACTGCAACCATCAACAGCATGTCGAGCAGTCAGATTTCAGCCTTAACTAGCTCGCAAGTCCATGCGTTAAAAGGATCGCAAATCAGCAATCTAGGGACAACACAAATTAGTGGATTACAAAC
>CANBRQ010000347.1 GCA_947371955.1 Paracoccaceae bacterium
AGTCTCGCGAAGCAGCTTTGCGCTGATGTTGTTTCTGTGCCGTAACCTCAGGCACCCGCGCGTTGCCATGCTGCCTTTCTACAACATGACGCAGCCGCGGTTCGACCTGCACGAAGCTGGCTTCTGTGCGTTCGAAGGGCTCCGAGGCAAGAAGCCGTCAGACCCGCCGCCGTATTGCTGGTGCGTCCCCCTCTCACTTCTGTTTTTCTTCTGGACTCATATTTTCCCATTTGGCTTTGCGAGCTTTCATTTCAGCTTGCTCCTCAGGTGTTAATTGATCAAAGAAAGCTTTTCTCTCTGCTTTCATTTTCTCTTTTTGCTCAGGGGTAATTGATTGCCATTGAGCCTTCATTTTCTCGTGAACCAACTTACGATCTTCAGGGCTTAAAGCCTTCATTTGATCGCGCATCTTATGCCAATATTCTTTACGCTCTTCTGGAGTTGCCTTAAGTAATGCGGCATCAGTTTGTTTCATTTGCTCAAGGCGTTGATCAAATGTCAGATTGCTGTTTGCCAATGGATTTGGTGGTTCAGGGATAGCCGCGCCAGCCAAGGAAAATATAGATATGCCAAATAGCAGTCCCACTACAAATTTCTTAGAACTCATAACGCCCCCTCTTGTTGGTTATTCCTCATTCTAATCCTGGCCAACGGAACCTCATCCTACGGACCAAATGAAAAAACCACCCGAAGGTGGTTTTGGCGTTTCTTGGTGGCCCGGGGGCGGAATCGACCAGGGCCGAGGATGTCTGACTCTATTTCCAGTTTTTAGCCTGTTGAGATAGATGCTTCTTAAAGATTGTGGCTATTGGAGATAACTTTTTGCCTTTGGGACTCACAAGGTGCCAGCTTGATTCAATAGGAAATTCTTTACATTTCAATATGGTAACCCCTTCTTGGTCAGTCTTATCACCAAGAGAATACTTGGATAGAACTGCGATACCGAGACCACCTATAACTGCCTGTTTAATTGCCTCATTGCTCCCTAGCTCTAACCTAACATTAGGCCTGTATTTCAGTCTTTTGAAGTGAGCATCCGTTGCCATTCTGGTGCCAGAGCCCTTTTCTCTAAAAATAAACTTTTCACTCTTAAGCGCACTGATATCAATATTCTTTTTTTGGGCAAAAGCGTGATCTTTTGCGACAACTAATAACAAAGGGTTTGGCATAAACACTTCATCCTCTATATCGAGATGAAGTGGTGGCTGAGACATGATGTAAAGATCATCCAAGTTTTCTTCCAATCTTTTCACTACACCATCACGATTGAGCACCTCTAGAGAAATATCGATTTGAGGATACTTCGCGCAGAAAGTTCCCAATATTCTGGGAATGAAATATTTAGCGGTACTTACCACTGCTACTTTTAACTTTCCTCGTGTTAACCCTTTGACGCTATTAACTTGCTGTTCGAAAGAATCCCACTCTCCAGAAATCGCACGAGCCGTCTTAGCCAACTCATGACCCATTTGCGTTAAATGTACTTTCCTGGCTACCACTTCGTAGAGAGGCACTCCAACAGCATCCGTAATTTCTTTTAAGCCCATAGAGGCCGTTGGTTGGGTGACATGAACCATCCGCGCCGCCGCACTGACGCTTCCAGTCTCAGCCAGCGCTAGAAATAGTCTTAACTGCCTAAAAGTAATATTCATCAGTATTTACCTATATATAAACGTATTAATATCGATTTTACTTTACATATAAATTTCCCTAAGATCGCCTCAAAGGACAATTTATGAATATCTTGCTAGATCCCACCATCCTCTTTTTCATCTTCGGCATCTTTGCGGGCCTCGTGAAATCCAATTTAGAAATTCCACAGCCCATTTCTCGATTTCTTTCGCTATATCTACTGATGGCTCTGGGATTAAAAGGTGGATTTGCTTTAAACAAATCAGGCTTTACTCCTGAGATTGCTATTAGTCTTGGTCTGGCGATCACTTTAGCAATAGCCATTCCGCTATTGGGCTACAACTTTCTTAAATACAAACTAGATAAACTGGATGCCGCCGCGATTGCCGCTACTTACGGATCTATTAGTGCGGTTACTTTTATTACTACTACACAGGTCTTAGATCAAAGCGGTATTAGTTATGGCGGACACATGGCCGCGGCAATGGCCCTCATGGAGTCACCCGCCATCATCATCGCCATCATTCTTGCCAACAGAATTCGTCAACAACGCTCAGGCAATGCCAGTGGCCATACTTCATTGGGCAAGATACTTCACGAATCATTTACTGATGGTGGGCAACTACTCTTATTGGGAGCCTTAGTAGTAGGGCTCATTTCAGGTGATTCGGGTCATAAAGTCATGGCGCCCTTTTCGATTGATTTATTTAAGGGTTTATTAGCTTTCTTCTTGCTCGATATGGGATTGCTTGCCGCTAAGAGTTTAGGGGAACTCAAAGGCAAGCCTTCGGTGACTTTAGCTTATGCCTTCATCGCGCCGCCTACCCATGCGATGATTGCCTTGGGTTTATGCCATATTTTTCATATCTCTCTGGGAGATACGATCCTTTTGATGATTTTGGCGGCAAGCGCTTCTTATATTGCGGTTCCAGCAGTATTGCGCCATGCCATGCCCGAGGTAAGTCCAGCCTTGTATATGGGCATGTCCCTTGGCATCACCTTCCCTTTAAATATTATCTTAGGCATTCCAATCTATAGCGCAGTAGCCAAATATTTTGTTTAAAAACATCCAAATAAAATGCTAATTCATCCAAAACCGTATTCTGGACTGAAGGCGAGTTTGCTAACCCAACATGGCAAAGAGTCGGTCATTTGCCCACAACTCCTTGACTCTAATGGCTTAGAAGTTGTCCATATCTCTGGGTATGACACAGACAAACTTGGCACCTTTACTAGAGATATTTCAAGATATGGCTCCCAACTAGATGCCGCCAGAAAAAAGGCTAGGGTTGGGATGGAGTTATCAGGATCTATGCTTGGGATTGCCAGCGAAGGTGCTTTTGATAATGATCCCTATACGGGCATGCTTCCTTGGAATTACGAGTTAGTAGTTTTAATAGATGACATACGCAAACTTGAAGTTATTGGTTTTTTTGGTGGGCAAGCTCAAAGTACCAGCCGGCAAGTATCAAGTTGGGATGAATTAAATGCGCTTCTTTCAGAGGCACAATTTACTACCCATCAATTAGTCGTTCGACCTGATGATGAATATCACCCAGAGTGTCGTAAAGGAATCAAAGATCTTGAGTCTTTGAAAGAAGCCTTCGATTGGGCAACTAACCTTTCAAAAAAGGGTAATGTATTTGTAGAGAATGATTTGAGAGCTCATACCAATCCCACGCGTATGGCCAACATATTGAAGGCTACACAAGATCTCTCAAGAAAGATGAATTCTGTATGCCCAGAATGTGAGTCGCCTGGCTTCTGGATCACAGAAAGAAAGAAGGGCTTGCCATGCTCTAGCTGTGAAGCGCCAACAAATCTGCCAATAGCTAATTTATGGACATGTGTAAAGTGTGAGTACAAAAAAGAAGAAGTGTTGCTGGATCAAATCAAGGCGGATCCATCAAAGTGCAATTACTGTAATCCCTAAATATATTTGTCGTTTTAAACAACATCGACTACCGCAGGGATGGGAAATTGATTTGTCCTTTTAAAGGACATTTCTATATAGGGATATCCGGCTCTAATGGCATCTACGCCTGCCAAGCCCCAAAAGAAAATAGCCCAACAAGTGGGCTATTGTGATTCTTGGTGGCCCGGGGCGGAATCGAACCACCGACACAAGGATTTTCAAGACATTTGTTAGCGTAAGAGCCTTATTTTATATGCTTCAAATGTCATTTTTGTGCTATGTGTTACAGACTGTGTTAAACATAAAACCTTTATAATATAAGGATTTGCTGTCTGTTGGTTAAGTGTATCACGTCACTTAACAATAATCACCTCATCCTTGCTCATCTTATCCACAGCATCAAATAATCTCTTATTACTGGTAATTCGTGCTTTCCAGTTCTTTGTACACATAAGTTCTTCTATTAAATGTAGGCAAGCTAATAGGTTTTTGGGCACAAATTGCTCTGCGTCTGCTTTGTCCAAAAATGCTAACTCATTAGCTTCTAACATTGAACGTACATATACCCACGTGTTGTGATGCGTTAAAAACGCTTGTGTCACATCATCAAACTTAACGTTGCTGTACTTGTCATACTTAACATTCAAGTGCGATAGCTTCAGCTTGTCACCTAATGGTGAGGGGAATGGGAACGCAAACTCATCCTTACTGTTTACATAGATTTTGGCACTTGGACAACGCACAGCACTAATTACCCAGCTTTCCTCTTTGTTTGTAAATTTGGGATAAACAGCAAGCTGTTCAAATTTGCCAGCAAGTATGTTTGGACTGGCACTATCAAAACTTACACGCAAGTTTGGATTAGTAGATTTACGTAATCCACGTTGTATCGCACTTAGTATTACTGCCCACTTTGTTTGCGAAACACCCAATACGTGTAACCAATCCATTCCTTTATCAAAAGCTCCTTCGTCACGCATCATTAATACTTGCGTAACTACTGCCATACTGCCACCCCTCCATCCAGTATCGCCAGCCAAAGCCCATCCACCAAACCTATAACCCTTTACAGCATCCCACCACTGCTTCATATCCTTGCTGTTAGTGCCTTGTATAACGTTTAGCCACTTAGTGTTGCCACGCTTATTCTTTTTAATAAATTCTAAGTTTTCAACTGTTAAATCAATTAACTGTTGCGTACTACATTTGTGGAATGGAGTGCTTTTGTTTTGCTCTAACTGTGCCCACAAAGGCATATCCAAAGTCATTGCGTAATCGCTATGTGTTTCTAACCAATTAACAATCCACTTCTTTAGTTCTGTTGCGTTTCTCCACGCATCGCATACTTCGTCTGCTGTCTTTAACTTGTTTAGTGCTGTAAAGCCAGCTAACGTGCCTTTACCAATTTGGAAGCCACCACTATCACCCAAAATGACTGTCTGCTTTTCATCCCTTGTAGTAACTATGTCGCTTTGTGCTTCACCAATCTTAAATTGCCCAGCACTATATAAAGCGTACTTGTAGTGCCATAACTTGTTTGCTGGGCTTAAGAAATCCAGCGAACGCATTGTGATGCCTTTGGGCATTGGACGCTTCTTATCCCTTGCCTTTTCACCAGCCACGCTTGCGGCTTTTGCGTAACCCTTTTGTATGGATGGCAAATAGACAGCAAAGTTGTCCCAACGCTTATTAAAGTCATCCATAGTTATGCCCCATACGCTTGAAAGTGCTCTTCATTGCGTATGCCTTTGCTATTGGTTGTAGGGATAGCGACGATATATTGTGCTGACTTGGTTTTGTACTTAAAGAATATGGCATTGCTGTCC
>CANBRQ010000348.1 GCA_947371955.1 Paracoccaceae bacterium
CAAAAATAAAAGGTAGGTTTAGTAGTGGTCTGTACTGCATTCATTCCAGGCGAAGCGACGCGAGATAAAAAAAAAAAACACAATGTATGTGTAACACGCGTCTGCACGTCAAAACAACGGCAAAGCCAGAGACGCGAGACCAAACCCACGCATACAGACTCAAAAAAACGCGCTATCAATCTGGAGCAGTTCGCCCATACACCAAAGAGCGCAGGCACGTCTTGCCCAGGAACCCTCGGAACCAGAAAAATACGAAAACATGGAAGGGGGGAAGCTCAAGACAAAAATGGCCTCACGGCGGTCCCGGCAGCCCGATCGCGAGCACATCTGTGCCCAGAGCCAACCCCTCCCCTTGCAGTGAAACGTGCGCCACGAGCCGTCCTCGAGCCGACCGTCGAGATGACGATCGCTGTTGGGGCTCTGATGTGGCGCGTTCACTGCACCCCACGGCGGTAGTAACCGCACGTGGCTTGCGCGCACCACCCCTAGGGGCGGCACGCATCTTCGCAGCACCCGCGGGGGGCGGGTGCGTGCGGCGCGCTCCAGCGGCGCGTGATCGCGTCGCCTTTGCTTTTGGGGCGCGAATCGAGGACCGCGCCGCAGGCGCGCGGCGCGGCTTGGCCGCACCCAGTTGCGCGGCGCGCTCTGCAGCGACCGCGCGACGACGCTCGTCGGCCGCAGTGCGCTTCGCCCGATTGGCTGCCTCCTTCTCGAGGCGCTTGCGCGCACTGGTCTGGCGGAAGCGCTTTCGCATCTGGACGCGAAGCTGACGCACCGTAAGCGGGTCGCGCGCGCGATCCGCAAAGCCAGACTTGCCGCGACGCAGCAGGCGAGCGCGCAACTTGCGCAAGGAGTGCCAAAAGTCGCACACGGTCGCGATCAGCGCCTGACCGGTGGACGATTCCTCGCCGCGATCGAGGGGGTCGCGAGTCCAGATCCCCGACCAGTAGCTCGCCCACTGCGCCGAACGACGCACGTGTGCTAGGCCACCGCCGGCACCATCCGCCGTAATCGCCAGCTCGGGAGACCGGCGGCGCACCTCCAGATCCGCACCGGGCGGCGCAGGAGGCAGACGGTGCGCGAAATCGCCAACGCCCGTGCAACACTGCAGCAGAGAGAAGAACACAGCATCGTCGCTCACATCAGGGCGCGGTAACTCCTCCATGAGGGGTGCCTGAGCAGACACCTCGGCAAGCGCGGCCCTGATGCGTGCGCGCAGCTGCACAACGCGCGGGTGCGCGCAATGCAGCGCCAAATGCTCCAAAGTCTCGGGCATCCACGAGTCACGCTCGCAGAGATAGCACGCACGGTCCTCATGACGCTTAATGTTCTGAAACTCCTTGTGCGGGGCGCGACGAAACGACGCCTCGTTGCCCCATTGGTCGATGCGCGCAAGAAGCAGCTGCCGCGCGCCCTCAATGTCGGCGCTGAACCAGTATGGCTCGAGGTAAGATGACGACTTCCACTGCGCGTAGTCGCGCATCGACGAGCCACCGTTTGACCAGTCAGCCAGCAGCTGGCACACCTTGCGCTGGCGAACCCTGTTGCCGCGCTCGCGCAGCGACACATGCTGCGCCTGGCGAAGCGGCGGTGACCACTGCATCCACGCCTGCTCGACAGTAGTGCCTTCATCATAGTGCCACATGGTCTCCATCTCACCCGTCGCATAATTCTTGGCGCGCGCTCCAGGGTGAACACTGCGCACGCTGAGCGGCTGGTTGGAGCTCTGGTGACGTGCAACTTGCCAGAAGCTCAGCGCACCATCTTGCACGCTGGTACACACCACACTGACAAGGTTCTCGCTCGGGCGCGCCTGAAACAACGCCGCTTCGAACGACGTGCACCCAACGTCCGAGATCACATCCGCCGGTTGCGCCTCAAATGCGCGCGCAGCAATGAGCAGCGACTGCGACCAGCTCTGAAACCGTGGCAACGCCAGGTACAACAGGTGGGGGTCGTTGCGTGCTTGCACGTCACGACTCAGCACGCCATGCACCAGGCCCATGACGCGGCGCGGCAGCGAGTCGACCGCGCTTGCCGCAAGCTTGCACGCGAAGCGCAACATCAGCATTTGCGCCCGCGTCTCCTGGTCCCACAGTCCAGCCTCCATGCGCAGCGCCTCGGAGGCTGGAGAATTCAGACCAGAGCAACCCGCAATCAGACGCAGCACGGCGTTCTCGAGCTGCTCGTTCTTCTTCATATCATCCGCAGAGATGGAACCCGACAGCTGAGCAACAATATCCAGATGGCTGAACACAAGCGATCTGGTAGTCTGCAGCATATGCTGCATGCTCATCGAGGCCGAAGCAAGACCGCCGTCCTGCAACATGTGAAACGCCTTCCACGCGCGAGCACGAGCGTGCTGCCATGCGCGCGTCCAATCCCAGCGCCACCACAGGCAGACACCGAGGTAGGTGAACTCGTCCACCACCTCGACCGGAGCGTCCGCCTTACCAGCGCGGTGCACCACAAAGCCCTTGGCAACAGTCTGAGCCTTGAGCTCCCGGTACTGCTCTTCCGTCCAGCGAAGCGGCGGCACCACCATGACCTTGGTCTTGCCGGCGTTGAGCACCAGGCCAAGCGATGCCAGCTTCACCACAATGCGATCCAGCACGTCCTGCATCGTCTGGTGCTCGCGCGCCATGGCTGCGCCATCGTCCGCGTACCAGCCCGAGACGTTGTAGTCACATTGCTGGCGCGACAGCGCGACAGGCTGCACCTGAGGCACTGGGTCGACGACGGCAAATCTTGACGGCAGCCCCTGCGCCATTTCCTTTCGCCTCTTGCCAGTCATAATCTTGCACGAACGACTCTTCATGTGCCCCTTCGCGAGGTCTTGCCACGTGATCGGGAAATCGCAATTCACGCAACTGAAAGTATTGGCGGGGAGCGATGCGGCCGACGGGTTCACGCGACCCGCACACCACTGAGGTTGCTGCTGCGCCACCGCAGGCACAGGCACTCCCAGCGGGCTGAGGCCATGCTGTACACGCTCCTCGCCCATCAAGTCGAGATCATTGATCACCGAGTTGATGTAGAGATTGAACAGAATCGGACTCGTCGCATGGCCCTGCAGCACACCGCGCTCAATGAGCACGCCGCCCGCCAGCAAGCCGGTGAGATCATGACGCGGCTTTGCATCCGTCAACCCCACCAGCGTGCCATTCACATCCAACGTCAGCGAGGCGCCCGTGTACATGGAAATGAGCGTGGACAAAATGCGGCCGTCAATGCCGAGACCAATCAACACGTCCCAAAGCTGCGCGTGGTTGACCGAGGTATACGCCGCCTCGATGTCCACAAACAAAATGTAGATGGGCCGCAGATCATCACCGCGCGCCGCCTCGCGAATCGACTCGACAAGCGAGAAGATGGCCTCGGTGGTGCCATACAGCGGGCGAAACCCGCACTGACTCGCGTGCAGCGCCTTGGTCTTCTCGGTCCACTTTTGCAGGCGCCGATTAATGATGAGCGCCATGACCTTCTCCACCAACGCGCCAATGCCAAGCGGCCGATAATTCGCAATCGCGTGCGGATCCGCGCCCTTGCCCTTGTAATGCATCACCAGTCGAGTGATCTCCCAAGTGGCCGGCGTGATACCGCGCGTGAGAATCAAATTGAGAAGGCGTAGCAGCTCGTCGCGCGCAACCTGCTCGGCGCAACGCAGCGCCTCGGGCGGACCGCCATCGACGCCCGCGCCCTTGCTCTCCAGCTTGGACAGCACCTCAGCGAGCTCCTCTGCCGTGAACTCAGACTGAAGCGAGTCGTACTCGGCGGCAAACTTGCGCTTCACTGTGTCGCCCTTGGCGATCGTGGCCTCCGCTTTCGCAACCGCCGCGGATTTGACGTCGACACCTAGGCTCTGAAGCCGCTCCCGTAATGGGCCCTCAGGAAGCGACTGCAGGGGGTTGCTCCCCATTGCCACGGCGGCACAATGCTCATCAAGTTCGCGGTACACGTCGCGCACTTGCAGGCCAAACAGCCGAAGAGCTTCAATGCTGGCCGCCAAATTCAGAACGCACGAGTCGGCGAGGTTGTTGTGAATGCGAAATGCCGCCTGCCACGCATCGACCAACCGCTCCTGAATATCCTGCGGGTTCGTGGCCACCACCTCGCCCGTCTTGCTGCAAGTAATATGTTCCAGCAACTTGCAGCCGCTCGGGGCTGCGGTGCCCGGGTCGACAATCGCCTTGCGAATCACATCCCACAACCCAGCCTTGTCCGTGGCGGACGTGATGAGCAAACGAGCCGCGTCGCACGCCTTGCGCAACCGCCGCGACTCGACATGCGCGAACGCAATCTTGCGCGTCAACTTCCGGTGCCTTTGAGCACACTGCGGGTCCGAGCGCCAGTTCAGCATCGCCTCGAGCGCTACTCGGTCAGCGCGCAGCTTGCGCAGCTTGCGAGCCTCGCGCGACTCGAAGCGCCTGTACTCATCCGCCCCACGCAGCTCGGTCAGCGCCTTTTCATCATTTTCCAAAACGGACTGCATCGCCTCGCGTGCTGCCTTGGTGATCTCGCGATCCGCCTCGGTAACGCGCGCGAGAAGCGACTTGCCGGAGGACATGGCGCACAGCTGCTGGATAGTCGCCGTGACAGCGGCACTCTCACTCAACGCTTTGCCCACCGCCTTGCGCTGGACGGTGCGATTCTGAATATGCGTTGTGAGGCGAAGACGCGGCAGCTGGCGCCGAGCTTGTACGGCTTGCCGACCGGCTGCATGCCGCTCGTCAACGTGTCGCCCGCGCGCATCGGGGATCCAAACGTGGCCACCCGACACAGCATGATCGACTGACGTCTGGCGCCCATGCACGAGCACAGCGGTGCCGCCGCGCAGCGTCAGCTGAGGCCAATTAATACGCTGCACCGAGAGGCTCAACACTTCACAACCATGCTGCCGATCGAGAAGCGCGAGAACTGCATTCTCCGAATGCGTGAATGCCAACTCGTGGCAGCGCCTCAGCTTCATCTTGCCGCAGTTGCAACGGCGGCCGTCCGCCACGCTCGACTTGGCTCCGGGACACTTCTCGCACCGCGTGAAGGACGTGGGGTGACGCGAGAAGATTCCCTGCACCGGCACCAGCGCGGCGGCTCGCATAATCTCAAGAAGCCGAGCACCGCGAAGGTCTGCTTTCGACTCCATGGATCTGCATTGTGAAGACACAAATACCACGCGGTCGGCTCGCCGAAATAGCTTGCCTACTCCACTGGAATTGCTCACGTCGGCGCTCGTGAGTGGAAGAGGCTGGAGCTGCGACAGCAACTGCGCATGTCGATCACGAAACTCAAACTCCAAATCAAGTGGCGCCTGACCGACCGCCGCATTCCAGTGACCCATGACGAGGACATGCACGCCCTGCGCTCGACGCCACTCGAGTGTGCGCGGCATTAGTAATTCGAGCGCCTGCAGAACCGGCCCGGCCACCTTGTCAGCCCAGGGGCCCAGTGGAGGAATGTAGGCCGCCACGACGACGAGCGGGCGCAGCAATGGCGAATCGCGACCGAATCGGGCGCGCTTCACCGCATCAGCGCGCGGATCGAAGCGAAGACAAAGCAAATGGCCGTTCAGCTCGCGCTGCACCTCACCAGGAAGAGCCGCCCTCTCCTCGCGCGGCGACTGCAAGCGAAGCGACTTGCGCCACATGATGGCCACGCCGCCGCCTGCAGTGTGACCGCTGAGAGAGACCGATCCGTCTCGCGCCTGCGTGCGATTCGACCAGTGCATTTCGTACACTTCGGCGACCGCAGGCGTGCGCGTCTTGAACCACTCGATCAGATTCGACTCGTGTCCAAGCTTCCCAGTGATCTCGGTCAGCACCACCACGTCGGGCCACTGACGCGAACGCAAATACGCGTGCAGGCCATCAAATTTGTTGACACCCGCAGTGCCACTCGTCATGAGGTGGTTAGCATTGATCGAAACATAGCGCAGCTTCTTCCCTCCCTGCTCAAGCACCTTGACGTGGCCGTCGAGCGCTGCGTTCGACGCAACACGCATCGACTGCAACACACTGACGCTTGCCGGCTCATGCCCTTGTGGCGCCGGGCACTGCTCCTCCACTCCCTCCTCTCTCTCGTCACCGCCGCCTGCACCCAGCGAGGCAGCGTCCTTGTGATGCGCACACTCTCGTTCGGTCAGAGAGCGTTCCTTGACTTGCGCATCAGTAGAGTGGGACGAGGTCATTGCAGCAGCACACTGTCTTCGGCGGCAGTGTGCGGCGGAGGAGTGAATGACGGATCGCTTGGAGCATACCATGACGCGGTAGACGCACAGGGCGAGGCACTCACAGGGCTACACGGGGAGATCTGGGACGCATCCGACAGAGTCGAAACAGCGAACAGCGCCACAGGCGATGCTACGGAATGATCGTGCGATGGAGTACGCGGCGAGCCCTGAGCGCTCCTCTCGGAGAAGGGAGTAATGGAGACCAAGACAGACGTGTCATCGTGCTCACCCTCTACTTCGATAACCACAATGACGGGAGAATAGCCCTCCGCCGGCGCTAGCCGCTGAACCACCCTCGGCGTTGGCACGGCAGAAGGCACATCACCAACAAACTCCTCAAATTTCTGAGGGCTCGCCGAGTCTGCATTGACATAAACACGGCAGTTGTCATCACTGGGCACCGTGGGTGCCGCAGACGCGGCGGGCACTGACGCCGACCGCGCATTGGCTGCCGCCACACGGGCGAGCCGCGCCTCTTTGCAGCGCGCGCGATAACGACGTTTTTTCTCGCGCCTTGTACCAGAGCTGTGCACAGCTACCGATTGCACAGACGACGCAGAGGGCGCTTCGAGCGCCACGGCTGCTGCTGGTGCAGCCGCTTGCGACGCACACGACGCTGAAGCCTGAAGCACAACCGCCGCACCAAGGCGACTCTGTTCCTGCTCATGCACGAGTGATGCTGCACTCGACGCCCGCACGCTCACGCCATCGTGGGGCTGAGGGCGCGACTTGCGTGCGAGGCGCGCGCGCGTCCGTCTGCCCGGCTGCTTCTTCTTCTTCTTCTTCTTCTGCCGGTGCTCAGACGAAAGAGCCGACCCAGGCGCAGGACGACTCGCGCTGACAGAGGCAACTGCGCCGGAAGGCGCGCCGACCTTAGTCTGCATCGACTGGCCCGAAGGTTTCGACTGCTGCATCGTTGCCTTCCTGGGCGGGTGCGGTGCCATCCGAGACCGAGCCATGTCATTCTTCACTTGCCTCTGCAGGAGACGCTCGTTGGCCGGAAGACCACCCAGTGCTTTCCACGACGAGGGATCGGCGAGCGGATTCTCCGCTGGGATCCGCCCCGCTAGCTCAGTCTCTGCTTGGTGCCGCTGCGCAGTCAGCGCGCGCAACCGATCGTATTTGTAGGCATACGGCAACGCATGCATTCGATTGCAGCTCGACGCCGCCGCGCCGGAGCATTTAGCACCAAGCACACAAAAAGCGCCACCCAGAGATATGGCACCGTGCACATGCTCAAATGGTACACCCTCCTCGCGCGCGCGAACCACGAGGTACCGGCGCAGGGGCGGCGCAGAAGAGAAAAGCTCGTCCCAAAGAGGCGCGTCGCATGCATCAGAGACAGCAGCGCCGGAG
>CANBRQ010000349.1 GCA_947371955.1 Paracoccaceae bacterium
AATTTTTGTAAAAGTCGCATATTTTTCTCTTAAGCGGTCTAAATAAATCCTAAAACACCCAATGCTCCACCAATAACAATGAGATAGAGTGGGTGCCAGCGTGTGAATAATGTAAAGCCGATAGTCGCAAGGGTCAAGGCGTAGGCTGCAGCGCTATGGTTAATTTGAATAGCAATTTGCCATGCAGATGAAAGAACCAGCCCAATAGCTAGTGCAGCCGCTGCGTATTGAATAGATTTCTTCTTGATGGGATCTTGAATGCCCATGATAAAGCGTTGCAAAAAATAAATCAGGATGGATGAGGGCCATGCAATTGCCAGCGTGGCAATGAATGCACCCAGCACGCCATAAATATGCCAGCCCAATAGAGTGACAGTCATGAAGTTAGGCCCGGGTGCTGCTTGCGCGATAGCAAAGTAATCTGAAAAGGTTTGCAGATCAATCCAATGCTCTTGATAGACAGCCAGATTCAATAGCTCTGGTAGCAAAGCGTTGACACCGCCAAACGCAACCAGCGAGAAGGCGGATAGTTTCAGAAAGACACTGAAAAGCATACTCATGAACTAAGTGCTTTCTTGTGGGCTAAGAAGAGTGCCAGCGGTAAAACTGCAAGCACAACCCAGCCCAGACCGAGATGAAAGTAGGTTACTGCACAGATAGTGATAACAACCACTAGCAGCATCAAAGGAAAGCGAAACTCATCGCGCAGCATCTTAAAACCAGTTGAAGCGATAAGACCTACGCCTACTGCAGAGATGCCCCGCAAAAGTCCTTTTACTGTATCCAGATAGCTGTAGTGTTGATAGAGCGTGGCAAGTAACAGCACAATGGCAATGGGTCCGAGGGTCAGACCAAGGACTGCAGCAGCTGCTCCCCTCGCTCCCGCAAATCGAGAGCCAACGCAAACAGCGAGATTAACAATATTGGGGCCTGGAACGATCTGGCAAATGCCAAGGATGGCGCTAAATTCCTCAGAAGTCAGAATTTTGTCTCGCTCAACTAGAGTCCGTCTAGCCCAAGGGAGCACACCACCAAAGCCTGACATGCCAATTTTGCTAAAACTAATAAATAGCTGTGACGGCGTTAGGCTACTCATCGAGGTCGCTTTTTGTAAATAAATTATTGAGGCTTAAAAGGATGCGGTACTGGTTTATTTTCTAACCATGCTTCAAGAGTTTCTGTAATGCCTTTGGAGAAGGTTTCGAAAATGGGTTCAGCAATAAAGCCTAAATGGGGTGTCACTAAAAGATTGGCGGTGTTGCGTAGCGCATCTTTTTCAGGGAGGGGCTCAACATCAAATACATCCACTGCTGCTTGCCCTGGTCTACCTGCGGCTAGCGCCTTTTGAAGATCAGGCATATTGATGAGTGCAGCACGTGAAGTATTGATCAGAATCGAGTCTGGGCGCATGAGTGACAATTGATCGGCGCTTATCAATCCTTTAGTGCCGGGGCCTGCCACTAGATGCATCGATACGACCTTGGAGGTTTTGAGTAGCTCATCTAAGCTAACGGCTTTTGCATTTTCAGCGGCCGCACGTTCTGGGGTCATACGCGGACTCCACGCTACAACCTCCATACCAAAGGCGGCGCCAACACGTGCCACCCGACTGCCAATAGCGCCTAAGCCCATAATGCCCAAGCGTTCGCCAGAGAGCATTGGTAGGAGAGAAAATGCATCGCGCCAGCCACCAGAGGCAATCAGTTTATTTTCTTCAATCAGGCGCTTAGAAGCCCCCAGAATCAAAGCCCAAGTAAGCTCAGCGGTAGTTTCTTTGGAGGGTCCGCCAGGCGTGCAGCCCATGGGGATATTTCTGGAAACTAGAGCCGAGGCTTCTAGAGTGCCATTTCGTTCACCGGTAAACATTAAAAACTTGAGTTTTGGTAAGCGCGCGATCATCGCCTCATTGAAGGGTGAGCGATCTCTCACGATAGCAATCGCATCGGCATCTTTTACTGCTTCATATAAGGCTTCATCACGCAAAGGCTCATGGTGGATGGTGAGCTTGGCTTGTTGGTCTAACTTATCCCAGTTAGAGAAGCGACGTAGAGCGCGCTCATAATCCCCAAGAATGACGATGTTCGGTAATGAAGTCATAGATGAAAAAACTTTCAGGTGAAATTAGTCTGGAGTGCAAAGGCTTAGGATTTGCTTGAGGTCTGGCGCTTGTCCTAGGTTCCAGAGTGCGGAAATCAGTTCAAGGGTTTTCTCTTTGCCAATCACCGGCTCGGCCAAGCTTGTAAATTTTTGCTCCAAGTTTGCATCGCTCATTGGGTTTTCTACGGAGCCAATCGCGTTCTTAACAAAAATATGAACTTCTTTACCATCTTTAAGGAAGGCTTTAACGTCCACAGATGCTTCGCTAATAGAGGTGTCGGTAGTCGCATTCACTTTAGCGCGCAAAGCTACAACGTCAGGGCGGTTGACAATGTCATCCGCATACTCACCTTCACCTGCTTGACCAAACATCAAGCCCACAGCGCAGCCGTGATACACACTGAATTTGCCTTCTAGTCCGTCTTTAGGTGTTTTCTTGCCAGTTAATTCGAGTACCAGTGGGTGAACACGCAACTCAATGCGTTCAACTTCATCTGCTTTGACGCCTTGGGCGCGCAATTGGGCGCAAGCATCAATAGCTGGGTGAATCACAATTCCGCAAGCAAAAGGTTTATAGGTGTTTAAGGAAATCTCAAAAGATTTTCCGAGGGCGCGATCAATTTCTGACCAGTCGCACTTGGTAGAAACCGTTTGCATATAACCACGACCCGCCTCAAGTGCTTTAGGGCTTGCAGTAAAACCATGTTTTGCCAACAGTGCAGAAAGTTGACCTGCACGTGCTGCGCCACCCGGATGAAAGGGTTTAGTCATCGTGCCAAATTGCTCGCGCATGCCAACTGGTTGCGAGGCAGCAATACCGAGAGCCATAGTTGTTTTTTGCAGATCAAGACCCATTAAGCTTGAGCATGCGGCAGCGGAACCCAGCATGCCAGTAGAGCCGGTAATATGCCAGCCACGATGGTAGTGGTCTGGATACATTGCATTACCTACTCGACAAGCAACATCAATTCCTAAAATAAGAGAGTCAATCATTTGACGACCATTGGCGCCAATATGTTCGCCTAAGGCTAGGATTGCAGATGCTACTGGGCCTGCTGGATGAATCACGGTTTTGAGGTGAGTATCGTCAAAGTCAAAAGTATGTGAGCTAATGCCGTTAATCAAAGCCGCTCCGCCCATATCTACTTTATCTTTGCGGCCGAGAATGCTGGCTTGTGAGGCTGGCTGAAACTCACGAATAGCGGCTAATGAAGATTCAACACTCTCATGATTGGCTGCACCGATCGCACAACCAAGCCAGTTTAAGAATGTACGATGCGCTTCGTGTTCAACCTCTGGAGTCCATCCTTGGCTTGGGTGAGTATTAACAAACTCCGCCAAAATTTTGGTGACTGGTGGTGCATTGAGATCGGCTGCTGCAGCAATAGC
>CANBRQ010000350.1 GCA_947371955.1 Paracoccaceae bacterium
ATTGAGCGCTATTTCACGATTAGCTTGCGCAAATGGTCAGACACCGTTCGCGCGCGCAGCGCTGTCCTCGGCCTGTGCCCGCTCGAAGTGGACGCCGCTATGCCATCACTGGTACAAGCCATCGCGAATGGCGCTGGTCGTTGTGATGCGGCGGCGCTGAATGTCTCGAACGCACTCCACGATAGCGATCGTGACACGTCCATCATCGATAACCGGATGCCGCCGGTATGCACGGCGTATTTTCACCATGCTTATGTCGACCTGCAAGCCACGGCGCCGCGCTATGTCGGCACGCCCGAACGACAAGGCTTCTGGATCGAAGCAGCACAGCTCGAGGCCGCACAACGCGACTATGACGCACGCCTTGCGGCAGAAGCAGCCGTAGCAGAAGGAGCGCAGCAATGATGGATTTCGCTACGCTGGTCGCCGCCTGTGCACCGTGGGTGGCGCACGCAACTCTCGCAGCACTGGTCGGTACCGAATCGGCGTATCAGCCGTGGGCCATCGGGATCAATGGCGGCCACACTCTCGCGCGCCAACCGCGCACGCAGGAAGAAGCGGTCGCGAGTGCGAAGACACTCATTGCCCTCGGCCATAACATCGATCTCGGGCTCGGACAGCTCAATAGCGCCACGCTCGCGCGCATCGGCTTACCCGTTGAGCAGGCCTTCGATCCGTGTACGAATATCGCCGTCGCCGCGACGCTGTTGGCGACGCATTACCGCACCGCCCGCACGCGTGGCATGGAAGAGCAAGCGGCCCTGCACGCGGCGCTTTCCGCCTACAACACGGGTTCAATGACAAATGGCATTACAAGCGGCTACGTGCAACGGGTACAGCGTCATGCCGGTGCGTACCCAATTGGCTTATTCCCCGTCGCAACGCGTCTGCCTGCAGTGCGCTCGGCCGCACTGCAGGCCATCACGCAAGGCACGCGCGCTGGCAAGCAAAAAAGTGCGCCCGCGCGCGGGCCACCAGCCACTCAAGGAGAGCACAGCGCGCCAGCGACCGAGAGCGTGCTCGTGTATTAGTTCGACTTGCTGCCCGACCGTGTCGCATTGCCTGTAGCCGAGCCTTGATCCGAGATTCCCTGACTGGAGCACCATCATGCATAAAGCCCCCTTGCGTGCGCGACGCAGCCCCTTCGCGACATTCACACGACGCACCCATCGTCCCTGCCAACTCGCCTCGCTTATGGCCCTTGCGACCTGTCTGATGCTGCCGGATCTAGCGTTCGCCGCCATGCCGTGGGACTCTGCCGCCACGAATGTACTGGCCATTTTCACGGGTGGCTTGACGCGCACGCTGGCCATCATTGCCGTCATCGCGTGCGGCATCGCTGCCATCGCCGGCAAGCTGTCCTGGGATTGGGCGATCAAGATCATCGTTGGTATCGTGCTGATTTTTGGTGCGACCTCGATCGTTGATTACGTCATCGCCGCATCGGCCTGATCATGCGCCACTCAGCCCACGCTGTGCAGGCCGATATTCTGTTTGTCGGCTTGACGCGGCCACCCACGATCGGTGGCGTACCGTACACGGCGTTCATTCTCGAAGCCATGGCAGCCACGCTGGTATTTCTCGCCGTCGGCAACCCTGTGTACCTGCTGCTGGCGGCGCCCTTGCATGCGATTTTGTATCTCATCAGCGCCCATGATCCCGGCATCTTCCATGCGCAATGGCTGTGGCTGCAGACGAACGGCCGCTGTCGTAATGCAAGCTACTGGGGTGCGGCCAGCTTCTCGCCACTGGCCGTCAATCAATGGCGCGCCTGAGCGCGCCGCTGCCACCGAACTCCATCAGGATAACCACCATGGCTACCTCGTTCAAACAGGCGCGCATCTTCGGCAAGGAAGCGACGACTGCCGACTTCATACCGTACGCGAGCCATGTCACGCAATCCGTCGTCAAGCTGAACACGGGCGATTATCTGCAAACGATCCGCATGCAGGGTGCGGCGCACGAGAGTGCCGACGCTGCCGACATACAGGCCTGGCATGAACAGCTCAATCATTTCATGCGCAATATCGCGTCGCCGCACATGGCGGTGTGGTCGCACGTCGTCCGGCGCCCCAGTGATGCCTACCCCGAGGGTAATTTCACGCCAGGCTTTTGTCATGACTTCAATGAGAAATACCGCCGTCACATGACCAGCGAACGCATGCTGGTCAATGAACTGTACCTGACGCTGGTTTTCCGCCCGCAGCCGGTCAAGGCGAACCGCTTACTCGATCGCTTCGCGCATCAAGCGGCGCACGATTTGCAGCAATGCCAACTCGATGAACTCGCCGCGCTCGACGATGCGACCGGCGCCGCGCTCGCGGCGCTCGAACGCTACGATCCTGAAGTCCTGTGCTGCTATCCGTACCACGGCGTGCTGTTTTCCGAAGTACTGGAATTCCTTGCATTTCTCGTCAATGGACATTGGCAACGCTTCCCCTTGCCACGTTGTGACATCAACGGGATTCTCGCGAACACGCGGCCGTTCTTTGGCAAAGGCGGCCTGATGGCGCGCCAGGGACCGCACCATAGCGACTATGCCTGCCTCGTATCGATTCAGGAATACCCGTCGACGACCTATCCCGGGATCCTGAACGGCCTGCTCGGCATGCCGTGCGAATTTGTGTTGTCCCAGTCGTTCACGTTTTTATCGAAGCCCGTCGCCCTCGGTCGCATGAAACGCCAGCAAGGGCGCATGGTCAACGCGGGCGATGTCGCCATGAGCCAGATCGATGCGATCGACACGGCGCTCGATGACTTGACGTCGAACCGCTTCGTCATGGGCGCGCACAGCCTGAGCCTGATGCTGTGTGCGGGCGATGCAAAAGCATTGCAAGGCTATCTGCATGACGCAGGGGCGCAATTGTCGGATGCGGGCATGAAATGGGCGCGTGAAGACGCCGGCATGGCAGGCGCATTCTGGGCGCAATTGCCCGGCAATTTCGCCTACCGCGTGCGCGTGGGTGACATCACCAGTCGCAATTTTGCGGCGTTCAGCTGTTTTCACAATTACCCGGTCGGCCGCTTGCACCATAACCAGTGGGGGCCGGCGGTGACGATGTTCAGAACCACGTCGGGCGCGCCTTACTACTTCAATTTTCACAAGAGTGAAGATGGCCTCGACCGCAAGGGCCAGTCGCTGCGCGACGCGAACCACAAGGACCTTGCCAATACGATCGTGATCGGCAAATCCGGCACGGGCAAAACCGTCCTGGAAATGGTGTTGCTCGCGCAATTGCAGAAATTCCGCGACCCCGTCCGCGGTAAGGAACTCAATTGCATCCTGTTCGACAAAGACCTCGGCGCATCCGTCGGCGTGCGCGCCATGGGCGGCCGCTATTACCCGCTCAAAAATGGCGTGCCATCCGGCTTCAACCCGTTCCAGCTCGACGCCACGCCCAACAACCTGAGCTTTCTCGAGAAACTCGTGCGCCAGCTCATCTTGCAGGATGGCTTGCCGCTGACGCCAAAACAGGCGCATGACATCAGCGCCGCGATCGCCGGCGTGATGGGCGCCAGTCCGAGCAAACGGCGACTCGGTGCGCTGCTTGAATTTCTCGATCCAACAGAAAGCAATGGCGTGCACGTGCGGCTGGCCCGCTGGTGCACCGGCGGCCCGCTCGGCTGGCTGTTCGACAATGCCGTCGATACGCTGCGCCTCGATGCCTGTCCGCTAGTCGGCTTCGATGTCACGGAATTCCTCGACAACGACGCCACGCGCACGCCGACCATCCTGTACCTGTTCCATCGCATTGAAAGCTTGCTCGATGGCCGGCGCATTCCGATTTTCATGGACGAATTCTGGAAGCTGCTTGGCGACGAAGCGTTTCGCGACCTCGCGCATAACAAGCTCGTGACAATGCGCAAACAGGATGGCTTTCTCGTCATGTTCACGCAATCGCCGCGCCAGGTGTTGCAGTCGCCGATCGCGTTTGCCATTGTCGGCCAGACCGCCACGAAAATTTTTCTGCCGAACCCGGAAGCCGATTATGACGATTATGTCCATGGCTTCAAATTGAGCGAACGCGAGTTTGAAATCGTCAAATCGCTCGGTGAAAAATCGCGCCGCTTCCTCGTCAAGCAAGGCCAGAATTCCACGGTCGCGGAACTCGACTTGCATGGCTTCGATGACGAGCTCGCCGTCATGTCGGGTAACACGGCGACCGCCTTGCTGGCCGAACGCCTGGTCGCGGAACTCGGCGACGATCCGGCCGTGTGGCTGCCGGCATTTCACCGTCAACGCAAAGGAGAACTTTCATGAAACGCCTGTACATGCGGCGTGCCTTGCTCTGCCTGCTGGCAGGCATGGGCGGCAGCGGCGCGATGGCCGTCGGCATCCCGGTCATCGATGCGGCGAACCTCGCGCAGCAAATCCAGCAAGTCACGGCCTGGGCGACGCAATTCCAGCAAATGGCGGCGCAATTCCAAATCCTCCAGCAACAAGCCAATAGCCTCAACGGGTCGCGCGGGATGGCCAATCTCGTCAACGATCCGGCCTTGCGGCAATACCTGCCGGCCGACTACCAGACCATTTTGAACAATGGCTATGGCAATGCGGCGCAAATCCGCGCGGCCGCAAAAATCTTCGGCATCGACAATACGCCGCTCGACCCTGCCAGTGATGCCGCACAGGCGTTTGCCGCCTCGGCCGACCAGGCAGCGCTGCATCGCGCCACCATGGAAGCCGCGTACCGCCAGGCCAGTGCACGCTTTGCCGATATTCAGGTATTGCTCGACCGCGTGAATGCGGCGCCCGACGCGAAGGACATTGCCGACCTGCAGGCAAGGATCCAGGCCGAGCAAGTGATGCTGCAAAATGAAACGATCAAGCTCACCATGCTCGCGCAGCTGCAACAGGCGCAACGCGACCTCGCGCTGCAACGCGCAGCGGAAATCCGCATGAAAGCCACGCACGGCGGCGTGCCGCGCTTTTGAGCGCACCCGCAAAGGATGACCGACCATGGCGACGCCCTTTCATTTTTTCGAAGACATGCTCAAGCGCCTCGATGGTTCGCTCACGAGCTATGTCTACGACGTTGCGACCAACGTCATCACGGCCATTGCGCCGCTCGCCACGACACTGCTAATGATTTACGTGATGCTGTGGGGATGGTCGATGCTGCGCGGTGTCATCAATGAACCGGTCATGGATGGAGTCGCACGCATCGTGCGACTCGCGCTCATCAGCGGGATCGCCCTGAACCTCGGTCGCTACAACGCCTTTCTCGCTGACTGGCTCTGGCAAACGCCGGACGCTGCCGCCGCAATGATTGCGCCCGGCAAGATCGACAATATGACAAACATGCAATTCCTCGATTGCTTGCTGCAGCAAATGTACGACCTGGGAGCCGCGTACTGGCACAAGGCGAACGCCTTGTCGGGCGTGATTGGCGTGCCCGATGTCGGCCTGACGGCCGTCGCGCTCACAGTCTGGGTCGCTGGCCTCGTCGCCAGCGCCTATGGCGCCTTCCTGCTCGTGCTCGCGAAAATGGCGCTGGCGATTCTGATTGGGCTAGGCCCGCTATTTGTCTTGCTTACGCTATTCGAGCCGACGAAACGTTTTTTTGATGTCTGGATCGGCCAGACCTTGAATTACGTCTTCCTCGTGATGCTGACGGCGGCGGTGATCAAGCTGATCCTGTCGATCAGTCAGGCTTACCTGAACCAGGTCGATGCGGCCGGCGTAATGGCTGACCCGTCGATTACGCAAGCCATGCCGGCCGTGGCACTGAGCCTGATTAGCCTGCTGGTTCTCATGCAATTGCCCTCGATTGCGTCCGCGCTCGGCGGCGGCGTCGCCATCAGCACGCTGGGCGCCGTGCACTGGACGTATGGCCGCGCAAAAGGCACGCTCGACAGCGTGCGACCGACGACGCTGAAGCGGTCCGTGAACCGCGTCACGTCGGATGTGCGGATTGCGGCTGACACGGTTGCGGCGCTCGACCGGATTCCTGCCAAGCTGTATCGCTGGTCTTCCGGAAGTGGCAAAAGACCCGCTGCGGCCGCTTGATTAACATCGACAACGTCCAACAGGAGCGCATATGCACACGTCGTCACTTCTCTCCCTGATCATCGCCGTCATGCTGGCTGGCTGCGCGCTGGCACCGCCTCTGCCACCGACTGTGCAAGGGCCGTACCGGCCGGTTAACCCGCCCATCGCGCCGACGCGCGGCCACCCGCCGATGGCTAATGGCGATGCCAGCGGCACCATCGGTGCAGCCCCGATGGCCGGCGCCCCCGTGAAGGAGGATGACCATGGATCACACCGTTGAACCGCAGGATTTCCAGGCGTATGTGCACGAAGCGCGCTCCTGGGAAACCGACAAGATCGACCAACTCATCCGCTCGCGCGCCTGCGCCTGGCGCATTGCCGTCGTCGCTGCAGCGACCGCCTTCGCGGCCGTGACGGCCGTAGCGCTCCTGACGCCGCTCAAGCGCGTCGAGCCGTTTGTCATTCGCGTCGACCGCGCGACCGGCATCGTCGATATCGTGAGCGCCATGAAAGATGCGCCGACCACGTACGATGAAGCGATCAACAGATATTTCATCCAATGGTATGTACGCTATCGCGAAGCTTATTCGCCCGACCTCGCGTCCGAGTATTACAACAATGTCGGGATCCTGTCAGCGAACGCCGAGCAGCAAAAATTCCAGGATAGTTTCAATCCGAAAAATCCGCTCTCGCCGCTCAACGTCTATGGCGCCACTGCGCGCGTGCGGGTGCGCATCAAAAGTACCTCGTTCATCCAGCCGACGATCGCCCTTGTGCGCTATACAAAGGAGGTCGAGCGTAACGGCGAGCAGCCGCTGGTGACGCACTGGGCGGCGACAATCATCTTCAAATATTCCGCCGCACCGATGGCGGAAAAGGACCGCGCGATCAATCCGCTCGGCTTTCAGGCCATCGAATATCGCACTGACCCGGATACGCCAATCGTCGAGACGACGGCGCACACGAAAGCCACTGACGCCCCGGCGATCGTCCCGTCCGTGACGGTCTTCCCCGGTCAGCGTGCCACCACGTCGACCACCTCACCGTAGGAGCCACCATGCCCTGCATTGCACGATTGTCTGTCCTTGGCCTGTTCGTCTTGACGCTCGGCGCGCACGCGGAAGTCACGCCGCCGCGCGGTGAACAGGATCCGCGCGTGCGCATCGTCGATTACGATCCCGCGAACGTGATACGCCTGACGACGTATTACGGTGTGTCGACGCACATTGCCTTTGCCGACAGCGAATCCATCCGCGATGTGGCGCTCGGCGACGATCAGGCGTGGAAAGTCGTCCCGCGCACCAATCACCTGTTCCTCAAGCCGCTCGCGAAGCAGGCCGACACCAATCTCACGGTCGTCACCAACCGGCGCATTTACCAGTTCGCACTCGTGGTCTTGCCGCGACCGCACGCCGAAGCAAGCGCATGGGCCGACCCCGACCTCGTCTTTTCCCTTGCGTTCCGCTATCCGCAAGACGAACAGGCGCAACGCAGCGCGGCAGCCGCGCACGCGTCGTCGCAAGCGCAGCGCCACGCTCTTCAGGCCCGACTGGCAGAGGCCGCGCACCACGGCATGAATGACGATTACTGGGTTGCCGGCGACGCGGCGGTTAGTCCGACAGCCGCGCATGACGATGGCCGCTTCATTTATTTGACGTTTAACCGGAATCGCGACATGCCCGCCGTGTTTGCGGTCGACGCCGATGATCAGGAAGCGCTCGTCAACAGTCATGTCATCGACGGCAACACGATCGTGATCCAGCGGATGGTCAAGCACCTGATGCTGCGCAAGGGGAATGCCGTGGCCAGCGTCGTGAACCTGTCATTCGACCTTAACGGTGGCCTCGACAATGGCAGTGGCACGATTGCCAGCGATGTTGCCCGCATTATCAGGGGGGCACCATGATGCGCCTGCTCGACAAAATCAAAGCGTGGACTGGCACACCGAGGGTCGCTGACGTGCCGGCGCTGTCCACGCCAGCAGTGCGCGCGCCCAATGAATCCGGCGCGCCTGCATCCACAGCGCGGCCGACAGAACGGCCGCGCAATACCGTCGATGACCTCGCGGGACTGCCGTCCGTCAATCGTCGTCAAGGCAATAGCCGCGTCGTCACACAACTCGGCTTCCTGTTGATCCTGGCCGCGGCCATGGCACTGATCGTCGGCACGCATGGCGAGCGCGCGCCGCGTCCCAAGACAGGCAGGGACGACCCCGTCGCCAATCATTTACCGCCGCTGACATCGGTTGACACGGGCCCACCCAGAACCACGCCGCTCGCACCTGCCGCCGGCATGCTGACCGTGCCGGCGCTCCAGCCCGTCAACCCCACGTTGCCTGCATTTGCGGTACGCGGCGCAGCGCCCGGCGCGCCGGAAACGAATGGCAAGCCGCCGATCGACGCGATGGCGCGCAAGACAGGCGGCAATCTGCTCATCGCGTCGTCGACGGCCGTTAGCGCGCCTGCGACGAAGGCGGGCAGCACTACTCCCGACGCCGCAGCCATGGCGCCGTCACGGGCCATTGGGACACCCTTGACGGGTACTGGTAGCGCGACGGCGTTATCGGCGCGCCTCGCCGCCACGCCGACCCATGGCGTGGCGGCGGCGCTGCTCGCGGACCGAAATTTTCTGATCACGCAGGGGACCGCGCTCGATTGCGTGCTCGAGACGGCGCTCGACAGCACGCTGCCGGGACTGGCGACATGCCGCCTGACGCGCGATGTCTATTCCGATAATGGCCAGGTACTTTTGCTCGATCGCGGCTCACAGCTCGTCGGGGAATATCAGGGCAGTGTCAAGCAGGGACAGGCGCGTCTGTTCGTGCTCTGGACGCGCGCCAAGACGCCGAATGGCGTGATCGTGACGCTCAATTCGCCCGGCACGGATGCGCTCGGGCGCTCGGGCCTGGCCGGTTGGGTCGATCAGCATTTTCTGGATCGCTTTGGCGCCGCGATCTTGATGAGCGTGATCAAGGATAGTGTGACGGCGCTCGCGAACCGTCAGACCGGCAGCAATGGCACCACGAATATCTATGGCAGTGCTGGGGCTAGCGGTGAAAAGGTCGTGGAAAAAATTCTCGAGGCGAGCGTCAACATTGCACCGACGCTGATCAAGAATCAGGGCGAACACATCCAGGTGATGGTCGCACGCGATCTGGATTTTTCCAGCGTGTATGGCTTGCAGGCAGCGCCATGAATGCGCCCGTTGCCGCGACGACGAACCATGGCTGCAGCGAGCCGACGCCGATGCTCGCGGAATACCTGCGCCCCTTGTCGGCCTTTCTCGACGATGTGGAGTTGACGGAAATCTGCATCAATCAGCCACAGGAAATCTGGACTGAAAGCCAGCCTGGCTGGCAGCGCCATACGGTGCCGGCGCTGACGTATGCCCACTGCCGTCAACTCGCCACGCTGATGGCAAGTTTCAATGGCAAGACGATTTCAGGCGAGACGCCCATCGTGTCGGCGGCACTGCCCTGTGGTGCACGGGCGCACATCGTGGTGCCGCCCGCGTGTGAAGCGCACACGGTATCGATCACGATCCGCAAGCCGTCGCGCCTCGACAAGTCACTTGTGCAATGGGAGGCCGACGGCGCATTCACGCAGTGCGCTGCCGCGACGACCAACTTGCAGCCGTTCGAAACGGCATTGCTGCAATTGCGCCGCGAACAGCAATTCGCGGCCTTTCTCGATCTCGCCGTACGCAGCCATCGCAACATCCTTGTCGTCGGCAAGACCGGCTCAGGCAAGACGACGCTGGCGAAAAGCTTGATACGCAACATTGCGCCGCATGAGCGATTGATCACGATCGAAGATGTGCATGAATTATTTCTGCCGCTGCATCCGAACCGCGTGCACTTGTTTTATGCGCGCGACGACGAAGCGGGCATCTCGCCCAGGCAGGCACTCGCCGCTTGTCTGCGCATGAAGCCGGACCGCATCTTGCTGGCGGAATTACGTGGTGATGAAGCATGGGAATTCATCAAGTCGATCAATACCGGCCATCCCGGCTCGATCTCGACGATGCACGCGAATGGCGCGCTCGACGCCTTCGAGCAATTGCTTGCGCTCGTCAAGGACAGTCGCACGGGCGCGCATCTCGACATCGATTACATCCGCCGTCGACTCATCAACACGCTCGACGTGATCCTGTTTTATCACCAACGGCAATTACGGGAAATTTACTATGACCCCGAAGCGAAACAGCGGGCCTCCGCCTAAAGCCTTGCTCTGGCTCGCCCTGAGTGTCGCCATGCTCGTGCTGTGGGCCGCGCTCGCCGGTGGCTTGCTGCTGGCAGCGCTCGGTGGGCACTTCGATGACGCCACACCGTTAACGCTTTACCACTACTGGCGTGGCTATGACAGCCAGCCCAACGTGCATCGCTGGTTGCGCGTCGCGGCGAGCGTGGCGCTGATCCTCATGCTGATACCGGTCGCGTTATGGCAGCTGCCTGCGCGGCGCAGCCTATTCGGCAATGCGCGTTTTGCGCGCCGCACGGAAATCCGCGAGGCCGGCTTGCTCGGCGAGCGCGGCATCATCGTCGGCAAACTGGGAAACCGCTATCTGATGTTCGATGGCCAGCAGCATGCGATCATTTCGGCGCCGACGCGCAGCGGCAAGGGCGTCGGCATCGTGATCCCGAACTTGCTGAACTGGCCCGACAGCGTGGTCGTGCTCGACATCAAGCAAGAGAATTGGGACATTACGAGCGGCTTTCGCGCGCGGCATGGACAGCAATGTTTTCTGTTTAATCCTGCGGCGACGGATTACCGCAGCCATCGCTACAATCCGCTCGCTTACATCAGCACTGACCCGCATTTCCGCATCGACGATGTGCAAAAAATCGCGAACATGCTGTTTCCCGACCAGCCCGGAACCGACATGATCTGGACCGCAACGCCGCGCAGTCTGTTTCTCGGCATTGTGCTGTTCCTGCTGGAAACGCCCGGCAAACCGGTCACGCTCGGGCAGGTCTTGCGCGAAACACTCGCCCATGGCGATGGCGCGGATTACTTTGCGCAATTGATCAACGTCCGCCAGCAAGGTCCGAGCGCGCTGTCCGATGCCTGTGTACGCGCCTTGACTAGCTATATTTCGATTAGCTCGGACAATACCCGCGCCGGTGTCATGACCTCATTCCGTTCGCGCCTGGAATTGTGGATGAATCCCCTCGTGGATGCCGCCACGAGTGCGAATGATTTTGACTTGCGCGATGTGCGTCGGCAGCGCATGTCGATTTATCTCGGTGTCACGCCGGATAATCTGGAACGCCTTGCACCTTTGCTGAATCTGTTTTTCCAACAACTCATCGACTTGAATACGCGCGCCTTGCCGAATCAGGATCCGACCTTGAAGATTCCTTGCCTGTTGCTCATGGATGAATTTACGGCGATCGGCAAAATGCCGAGCCTGGCGAAGGGAATCGGCTATATCGCCGGCTATGGCTTACGCATGATGCCGATCATTCAAAGCCCGGCGCAATTGATCGAAGTGTATGGCAAGGAAGCCGCCCAAACCTTTACGACGAACCATGCCTTAAATATCATCTTCGCACCGAAGGCATCGGAAACACAAACGGCACGCGATATTTCCGACTGGCTTGGCTATCAAACCGTGAAAGGCGTGTCGGCATCGCGCGGCGCGGGCTTATTATCGAAAAAGGCGCGTACGGAAAATATTTCTGATCAACGCCGCGCGCTGCTCTTGCCGCAGGAAATCACCGGCCTCGGGCCCCGCAAGGCGCTCATCATTGTCGACCATCTTTTGCCTATCCTGGCGCGCAAGGTAGTGTATTACGAAGAGCGCGTCTTTCTCGAGCGCTTGCAGAGCATCGCGCCAAGGCTACGTGTCGGCCCTCGCTATTGCCTGGATAAGGCGCTGTTCGACGACGTGATCGCCCATGGCGAACTCGCCGCCGTGGTGCCGGAAATTGACCTCGATGCGCATTTGCAGGAAGTGAACGACACCCGCACGATCAACGTCGACAAATTGCAGGGGAGGGCGGAGGGGGGCACGACCAGATCGGTGACCCCTGACGATCTTGCGCAACTGGCCGCCGGTGACCTACCCGAATTTGCCATCGATTTTGCAGCGGTCGCCACGCCACCTGCGGGCGATCTCGATGAAGCCGCACTGCACGCCTATGCCGACAGCCTCTGTCGGCAGGCGGGCATCATGATCTGAGGTTCAACATGGATAAGCAAATTCAAGCGCTCGACATTGTGCATTCGCGGCCAACGGTCGCGCCTGTCGACGACAAGGCGGGGGGATTGTCCGGGGATAGCCTTCGCGCCGCCAGTATGGCCACTGGGGCGCCGGTGCCAGACCCACGGGAATCACGCGAACAAGCGCACGTGGCGGCGTCCCATGCCACCGCGCCCGTCCCGGAAGACATCGAACGCACTTACCGGCATGTCGGCTCGCGCTTTTATGCAACGGACCGTGCGAACTTTCTGGCATTCAGGGATAAGGGACATCGACTCGGTACGCGCTCCGACAATGCCGCGATCGCGTTGTCGATGGTGCGCGTTGCGCACGCGCGTGGCTGGGATGAAATCACCGTATCCGGCTCACCCGCGTTTCGCGCCAGCGTCAGACAAGCCGCCGCCGACTATGGGGTGCGCGTACAGGACGACGCCGTCAAGCAATCCGCAGCGGAATTGCCCACCGAGCAGGACCGCCCAGCAGGGCGCCGACTGCCTATGCGCGGTAGTACACGGCAACAGAAAATGCGATCTGGTTGGGCGGCGTCACTGCCGTCAAATGAACATCGCGCCATGCGCGACACCTTCCATGCAACCCCCGAGCGCGATGCGCTGCAACGCTTTCCCGCACTCGCAGGCGCCTACGCCGCGGTCATTGCGATCGACAAAAAAGCCCAGATGGATGGCTTGACTTGGGCCCAGCGCGCCATCGTGGCGGCGCGCGTGCGCCAGAACATTCTCGACAGTCTCGCGCGAGGCCAGGTGCCGGACGTTCAATTGCATCCCGGTCGAGAGCACCTGCGTTTGCCGCAAAGCGAGAGGGACGCTGATCGCGGATGATTCCTCTGCGCATGCATGGTTTCGCGCACGCCCGAAACCACGACGATGTCATGCGTGGACGCGCAATCACTTCAACGATCCAGACCTTTGTCGCGCGAGTGCGGTGGCGTGATTGCCTTGGTTTGTTCGGACACGACGGCGGTCTTAATTTTCTGTGTCGACAAGGATTTTTGTGGCACAGGCCGCGAAAACAAATCGTGGAGCAGCCGCGTCGTCGCCTGCCGCTCCGTTACCAAGTCGGGCATGGCGGCAACAAATTCGCGAATGCGTCGCGCCAACTGCCGGTCTGCGGACAGGACGTCACCCTCCTTGTTTAGCGTCCGTTCAGGCTGTGATTCAGCGCGAGCAAGGCCAGCTCCCTCCCGTCGCAATGCATCACCGGCGCTTCGATGCCATCCCAGACGATCACGTGCATGCGTGCGCAAAAGCATTTCAATTGTGTTTCGGTCGCAAACCAGACCGAGGCTGGACAGGTTTCGCATGCCGGCGAGGGATCCGGACGCAAGTGCGCGAGTAGGTTGCCCAAGGTCGGACTGATGTAAGGCGGCGGCACATTGCCGTCGTTGGATGTCGTCGGTTGTACGATGGGCATAGTCAGGTCTGCCATGGCAAGTCTCTTTCCAAATAAATGATGGCCTGTCCGCTTCGCTCTCGAGCGCATCTGCTGCGGCAAGCCAGGCTTGGCGCACGTTTGTGCGTTGGCTGCGGATTGCCGCCTCCCATGGCGCCGCTTGCGTCCATGTGCCGTTCGTCGCGGCGCTGAGGTCGCGCGCGGCTTCGCGGATTTTTGCTGCGCGAACGCGGGATACGCGCGGTGGGTGGGTATCGTCGCCACGTTCGATATGGCGGATTACGGAGCGCTCCGCTTTACGAATGACGCCGCGACTACGGCGTGGGGTAGCGACGGCGTCAATGCCCTGATCGCCCAAGCGCGCAGCAAATCCTTCACGCCATTGCTGCAAATCGGCCTTGCGCGGATTGAGACGGGTACCGTCAAAGCCAAGGCACTGCACCGTGAGATGACAATGGGGATGGTCGGCATCGGTATGCAAGGCGAATGCGTAAAGATGATTTTTACCGAACGACTCTCTGGAAAAGGCGCGCACCGCAGCGCGTACCGACACGGGGTCGACCGAGGGTGGCATGGAGAGCACCATATGCATCGTATCGCGCTGACGTGCATGGCGTTTGCCATCATTGAAGTCTTGCGCCCATTCTGCAAAGAATGCCTTGACTGCCTCCTTGCCGATCACGCGCTCGCCACGCTCATTCTCGATTTCCAACTGCCCTTGGCGCGTGATGTAGTCCAGGTGTGCTTTAACGTGCGCGCCGCCCTTGCCGAATCCAGTAATTTTCACCATGACTTCCGGCGCGTGTCGTGCCACCCGCGCCGCCGTGCCGCGCAAAGCCGCGGTACAGTTTGCCTTGCGTCGTACGCGTCCATGCAATGCTTGCTGGAGCTCGACTTCAATGAACTTCATTGATCATTCCCCCAAGCTTGCTGACTTGCGCGCACGAGGTCACGTATCGCCGTGCGATTGTTTACGATCGCATTCGCCAGCGCGTCCAAATGCGCGCGTTCAAGTTTGTGTGTCCGAAAAAACGCTTCGTTCAAGGCGCGCGCGATTTGATTGATGTTGCGGCCAATCGCGGCAAGTTCACGATTGCTGGCCTTTAGCGTGAGCAACTGTTCATCGGTCATCACTGGCGCACGCATGAAGGTCGATTGCACCAGTGCACCTATCCATCGACTGGGTGCCATCTGATGGCGTCGTGCTTGGTCGCGTGTAGCCTGCATCAAGAAATGCGGCAAACGCACCGTCAAGCGCTCGAGCCATTGCGCTTCAGCGCTAGGAACGGGAACGGTGAGATCCGTCTCACCCTGCCCCAGGTGCGCCAGTACGACACAGCGTAACAATTCGGCTTCGGATTGGCCGCAGGCGCGCGCCGTGGCATGAAAGCGTCGTTTGATTACAGGGCTCACAGTCGCTTTAAGCACGTGCATGGCGACACCTTTACACATTGTCAATCTACTATCAATGTACCAAATAGCCGCTGCAAAGCCTATCCTGCCCTCCCTAATTTTTCACTCAAATGTTGTTAATTGATCTCGCTCAAATTATGGTCGGCAGACCAACCCAGAAGCCGCGCTCCACCTTTCAAGGGATTGGCGCGACATTCGAAAACCTGCAGGGCGCGACTGGGCGCAGGCATTCATCGTCGCTGCGCGCAACCTCGGAGAGCGCGACTGCAAGACCGGCGATTTCCCTTTCGTTCGGTGCGATCCGGCTCAGTCTTAACGCAATTGCTGGCGTTAATCATTACATCGAATTCGTCGGTGTACTTTGCCGCACGCCGCGCATTCCACCTCATCGTCGCAGGTGCAGCCGGCGTCGAAAAACGTCGGACCGTCATAGGGCTTGATCGCACGCATTGCCCAAGCGTAAAAGCCCATAAAGGCAAAACTCGACAAGCTCGCCAAACCTAAGCCGATGACCCGCATGGGCTTTTCGGGAGAAAAAATCAAAAAGGCCAGACAAGCCACCATCGACAGAATGGCCGCCCAGTGCAGCACGAATCCTAAAGGAATATAAAGCCACAACATGAGCCAATACAGCAAGGCGCGCACCAAAGTGACGGTGCCCATGAGCAGAAGGCTGGCGACGCGACGCAAAGTCCAGGGCGGCTTTTGGTGGACAATCTTTACACCGTGAGGCCTCGGTCCAGCGATCCTGGCATCAGGGAACTTGACGATTTTCGACATGGCAAATCTCTCACATGAATGCCAGCCATGCGCCCACTGCACAGGCCGCACATCCATGCTGGCACGTTGATCCTTTGACGCGCTTATCGCGCGACAAACTCCGCGTGATCTCCCAAGAATTGACTCAACCAGCAGGCGTTGTTTTGAGAAAGTGCGGGTGATGCGCGCACTTCTAATTTGGGGTTAGGTCAGTCGCGCTTGCTCGGTTAAACGGTGGCTGCTTGCTAAAAATGGGCAGAACAGGGGGAAGCGAAAAAAATGGCCGTGTGTAAGGAGATGCGCGCGGCGATTTCTTTCCCTGCTCCTATTGGTCAATGCCATCCCTCTGTCCGCATCTGGCTTTCAAGGGCGCAAAGCCGTTTCGGTGTCAGCGCCAAATATTTTCGGTGTCAGCGCCCTAAAAGTGGCTTGGGGCGTCGCTTTTGCCCGGGCAAACTTCGTTGCGTGGTGTGTGGACGTTTCTTAGGGGTGCGGGGATGCCCGCATGCATCATTATTCCAGCGTGAATTCAGGCTCGGAGGCAGCGGATCATTGCATACCGTACCGACAATTCAGACGCTCATGCGGGCGGCTCGGAATCGCTCGCGCTGGGTGCAAGAACCGAAATCACCATTAGTAGTTGCATAGCTAACTAAAGTGTATTAATGTAGCGCCATGTTTGATCACTGCCTCTATTTCAATACGACTGCCTTAGCGCGTGTTCTTGAACGCGAATGGACAAAAGCATTCAAGCCGCTCGGGCTGACACCTTCGCAGGCATTTATGCTGCGTGTGATTCTTGCGAGACCTGGCTTATTGCAAAGCCAATTGGCGAGCGCTTTGGCGATTTCACGGGCGACGACGTCGCGCAATCTGGATGGCTTACAGAAATTGGATTTGCTGGAAAGAAGAGCGACTGCAGAGGATGGCAGGGAATCCGCGATTCACCCGACGGCATTGGCTGTTTCAATGAAGTCAGCGTTGAATCTCGCCAGCGGCGCAGTGACCAGCAGATTGAAAAAGGAATTAGGTAACACGACGTTCGAAGAAACTGTTACCCATGTGAGAGAGGTGCGTTCAATGATCGGCTGAACGTTTTTTTTATTAAATAGTTGCATAGCTAACTAAATGGAAGCCAAATGCCCATCATTCAAATCAAAGTCAGTGCCACAAAATCGCCGGAATTGACGCAGAAAATATCCAATCTTGTCCTGGACCTGACTACCCGCATCCTGAAGAAAAAACGGGAAGTCACGGCCATCACGATTGATTATATTGACCATGATTGCTGGATTATCGGCGGTACGCCGCTCAGTGAATTAAAAAGAAGTAGCTTTTATTTCGACATCAAGATCACCGACGAAACGAATACCAAGGATGAAAAAGCAAGCTACATCAAAGAAGCCTTTTCCGGATTTGAAAACATTCTGGGTGACCTGCACGAAAAGAGTTACATTTATGTTCAAGATGTCCGGGCGGCTTCCTATGGTTATGGCGGGGTGACGCAAGAATATCGTTACCATCATGGCTAAGAGATTGCTTGCGTCGTTGACAAGTCATTTACCGCTCTTTCGCATAAAGGCTGGAATTTCATAATCACTGAAGCCATCCCCCAATCGAAGCGACAGTTGCGCAGCGTCTGTTGATTCACGCTGCAACACACTGAATGCCTGCATTTTGGCGGCATTGTCTACCGACGCGCTGAGTCGTCGAATAATCCGCATGGCGCCTCTGGTTAATTTCGGCTCTACCAGCGTTTCCACATTCAACCAGTCGAGAAACACGCCCCAGGCCATTTCTGGACTGCCCAAAAGTTGAGTGAGCTCATCCAGCAAAACATCAATCGCGTTCACTGGAAAATCTGCTTTTTTGAGCATTAATTTTAATCCAACAAAATCAAGATTCTCATTCTGCTTATTTAGCAGCATGAATATTTTGGTGAGGGGATTGTCTCGCTCTTCCGCATACAAAATAAGTTGCGCCAATGACGCATAGGATCGCGCAATTTTGCGCGGACTCAAATCGGTATCACTTGAACTCACACTGCGCCAGACAGCTCGTGTAGTTAAGGACGGATCGACGTTAGCCATGCTATACGAGACAACAATATTGGGGTCTGCCTGTTTGCGGCTAAACCTCGGCATATCCATTACCGTGCCGTTCCATCCCCAGCCAGCGGCGAGCATGTTGTCAATTTGTTGAAGCTCTGGAAAGTCCACCGCCTTCTCACCCGCGGCGCGTTCATGAACAAGAAATAAAGGCGTGTGCTCGGTGACCAGTTGATACATGATCGCAAAGCGGCGAATTTCCGCTACATCGGTTACATCGAGTAATCTTTGCGCGGCGCACATGCGGGCTAATGCGCCGTCTTCATTCCAACTCAAATGCGATGGCGTCACCACTTGCGGCGCGCCATCCGTCGAGAGATCGATGCAGCGCATGGCAGGCGGCGCTTGCGGCACCGTGTCGACCTGAAGCCACTGGTGAACGGTTTCCGTATCCACGATGTGCGACGGCTTGCAGGATTCCCAGATCGTTGGCGTATCGGCGTGTATCGAGAGCTGGACATGGCGTATATAGCGAATGCGCTCGACGAGGCGCAACACCGCCGCGTGCATACTTTGTTTCGGGCTGACCATCTCGCAGGCACCGCCACTGACTTCAGCGAGCTCCCGCAACAAACTCTCTGCAGGCGAACTCCCAACGCCGATCGCATAAATCCGATGGCCGCTCCGGCGCACCATAGCGACAATTTGCTCGATGTTCCAGACTTCACCGTCGGTAATCAACAAAATGCTGCACGCTTCCGCTTCGCGCTCTTGCGGGGCCTTGATTTTGATGACGGTTTGCAAGGCCGAATCCAATTCCGTGCCGCCCATGTCAGCGTTGGTCTGTTTCACCGCATCGCGTAATTGTGCAATCTGGCCTCGCGTGCAGGGTAATAGCTGGCTAATGATATTGACCGTGCGCGACCCGAAACGGCTGAAGGCGACCAGATCGTCCAGTTCAAGATGATCGCAAAGGCTATACAATGCCACTTTGGCTTGCGCCATGCTGTCACCTTGCATGGAGCCGGAACAATCCATCAATACCTTCATCCGCACCGGCGAGGCGACTGGCTCCGTCACGGCGGCTACCGACGGCAAGCGTGCCACAAAACTGCCCAATAGGGTGTACTTGCCAGGCTCGCCAGGATCGGGACTGGCCACCGCGAATGCCATCTCGTCCAAGCCGCCAACGGTCACCACAAAATCACGATCCAGCATGGCTTTTCGCGCGAGTTTGATGGTCGTGCCGCGCTCATGCTGGACCTGTTCGATGGCATGCGACGGACTCGCAATCCGGCCCGTCGACACGGGTGCCTTGATGTCGAGCGCCAGAAAGAAGCGATACTCGGCCAGCGGGTTGACGGCATTTAACAAATGGGCCGCTCGATTGGCCAGTCCCGGTGCGTCGCCAAAGCGTGGCGCAATAGTCGTGGGCAAGCTGATGCGTAATTGTCCCCGCTCGATGCGCAAGAGTTGACCATAGTCGATCTCGATAACCGCTTCATCGCCCGGCCGCAAGTTACCGAGATGCGCGGTGTACAGGTCTTTACCCGATTTTGTCACCATAACTGGCATGTCGCCGCTGTCGATGGCCGCCTCATAGCGCACTTCAGCCTCGTTCTTTTCG
>CANBRQ010000351.1 GCA_947371955.1 Paracoccaceae bacterium
GTCGATGCGCTTTGTAGAAGGCCCCGTTCTACGCCATGCAGCGGCCGTGCACTTCACCAGCCTGGAGGAGCAGCACGAGGCTGCAGAATGCGGCGTGCCCATGCGCGGGGTGGTGATTCCGCTGGGCATAGAAGCGCCGACAGCCACGGACGACACGCTGGTGCGGCGCCAGTTCGCGGCGCTGCAAGGTGCAAACTATGTGCTGTACCTGTCGCGGCTGGACCCCAAGAAAAACCTGGAAGGCTTGCTGCGCGCCTTTGCGCTGTGCCATTCGCAATGGCCCAACGTCCAATTGCTCATTGCCGGCAACGGCGCACCAGAGTACCTTGCAAGCTTGGTGGCCTTGGCTAATGGCTTGGGGCTGGATAAGCAAGTAATCTGGGCCGGGCACATGGAGGGCGACCTTAAAGCCAGCGCGCTTGCCGGTGCCCGGTTGTTTGTATTGCCGTCTTTTTCTGAAAACTTTGGCATTGCGGCGGCAGAGGCACTGATGGTGGGCCTGCCCTGTGTGTTGGGGCAAGGTGTGGCCATTGCCACGGATGTGGTGCAGGCGGGTGCGGGTGTGGCGGTATTGCCGGACCCCGAAAGCATTGCAGCGGGTTTGAGCCAAGTGCTGTCGGCAGACGCTGCGGGGCATGCCACCATGTCCGCCAACGCCGCTGCATTGGCACGAGGCAAGTTTGCAGCCGAGCCCATGGGTCAAAAGCTGATTCAACTTTATTGCCAAATTACAACCGGGGTAATGCCCTCTATGAAGCCCTGATGCAAATCAAACAGAACTTGCTGGAGCTGGTAACGCCCGTTATCCTGACTTTTAACGAGGCACCCAACATTGCACGCACCTTATCCAAATTGCAGTGGGCAAAGGAAGTGCTGGTGGTGGACAGCGGCAGCACCGACGCGACCCTGGAAATTTTGGCTACCTTCGGCAATGTGCGTTGTGTTCAACGCCCATTTGACAGCCATGCGAACCAGTGGAACTTTGCTATCAAGGAAACCGGCATCACCACAGAATGGGTGTTGGCGCTGGACGCTGATTATTTGTTGTCCGATGCCTTGGTGGCTGAGATGGGTGCATTAAAGCCAACACCCGACGTTGCCGGGTATGAAACAGCTTTTCTCTACTGCATTTTCGGCAAACCCTTGCGCGGCACCTTGTACCCACCGGTGACAACGTTGTACCGGCATGCCATTGGTACCTATGTGCAAGACGGTCATACGCAACGGCTCAAACTGGCTGGCACAGTGCAGCGACTAGGATCCCGCATTTCGCACGACGACCGCAAACCCCTGTCGCGCTGGCTCGCATCACAAGCCAAATATGCCGACCAGGAAGCCGCCCTGCTCTTGAGCAAACCCGCCAGCGCGTTGCGCATTCAGGACAAACTGCGCCGCCTGATGGTGATCACGCCCTTGCTGGTGCCGCTGTATTGCCTCACCGTGGGCCGTGGTGCACTGGACGGTTGGGCAGGCATTTATTACGCCTTGCAGCGCGGGGTTGCTGAGACGGTGCTGACACTCAAACTATTGGAATTGCGGCTGGCTAAACAACAAGACCATGCGCCTTCAGAATAAGTGCCAACACATGCAAATACAAAAGCCAATTCCAATCGTGCAACCAGATAGTCGCTATGTTTTACTCGACTTTGTGAGGGGTGTCAGCGCGATACTGGTATGTGCCGGACATCTCCGCGCAGCGCTACTACAAGACTACGGACAAATTCAAACATCCAACTTGCTCCAGAAGATATTCTATTTTTCAACTGGCTTAGGCCATCAGGCAGTGATCGTATTCTTTGTCTTGAGTGGATTTTTTGTTGGTGGCTCGGTAATAAAGGCTGGTCAAAAATTTAATATAAGCAAATATGCTGTAGCGCGACTAAGTCGGCTGTGGATAGTGCTAGTTCCAGCATTAGTAATAACAGCGATTGTAGATGATTTCATTTATAGATATCAACCAGAAGTACTTCATGGCATTTTTTACGCCCAATGGTGTTCTGGACCACGAGCTTTGGACTACTCCAATTCCATTGAAACCTTTTTTGCAAATTTATTTTTTTTACAAACTATTGCTGCCCCGGTATTTGGTAGTAACGGGCCTTTATGGAGCTTGGCCAATGAATTTTGGTATTACGTTATTTTTCCTTTATTATTTCTTGTTGTCGACATAAGCAGTCCAAAAAACAACAAGATACGTAAAATATTTTTTTTAATTTTGCTTGTCTTTATAATTCTACTACTTCCAATCGGTTTAATCCAAGGTTTTTTTATATGGCTATTGGGTGTCTTTGTATTTATTGCAAGTAGATTTGTTGAAAAAAAACGGCGATATGCCTTGCTGGCAATCGGCTTCGCTATATTTTTCTTCACGTTAATCTACAGCAAAATGGGAGCTTGGCAACTGTTAATTGGCCTAAATTCTGATTTTGCAGTTGGTGCTGGCTTTACTTTGCTCTGCTTTATTCTGGCAAATTGGAGTACCGATTTTCGAAGTGGCACGAAATATTATTTTTCAGTATTTTCAAAAGTAATTTCCGACTCTTCTTATTCCCTATATTTAATCCACTTTCCTTTTGTAATACTTTTTGCTTCAGTAAAATCAAATGGCACATCCCTTGCACCCAACAAAGATAGTCTGGTGATTTATTTTTGTGTGTTAATTGCGTTATTCTTAGTATCAGCTTTATTCTACAATCTATTTGAGAAAAATACCAAAAAGACAAGGCAACTCATATCCAAACTTTTAAAAATTGGCTAGCAACGCCAAGTATATAGCAATTAATATTTTGAATAAGGTCTGATATTCCCTTAATTCGCCTCCTTTAAAAAATTTAATCTGTATTTTTTCGGACCCATCTAAAAAACCGAACTTTTTCGGACATGAACTTAAATGACTGATACCTACATCCTCGGCCTCAACGCCTTCCACGGCGACTCTTCCGCCTGCCTGCTGCGCAACGGCATCATGGTTGCTGCTGCTGAAGAAGAGCGCTTCCGGCGCATCAAACACTGGGCCGGCTTCCCCAGCGAGGCCATTCGCTATTGCCTGGCCGAGGCCGGCATCAGCCTGGCGCAGGTGAACCACGTGGCGCTGAACCAGGATGGCAAAGCCAACCTGGGCAAAAAACTGGCATACACCATTACCAAACGGCCCGATCTGGGCATGGTGCTGGACCGCCTGCGCAACAAGCGCGAGCGCGCCGACGTGGCCGAGCACTTGGCAACGGCTTTTCCCGGTGAGCGCTTTACCGGGCAGGTGCACCAGGTGGAGCACCACATGGCGCATTTGTCTTCGGCGTTTCATGTGTCGCCTTTTGCTGAGGCGGTGGTGGTGTCGGTGGACGGTTTTGGCGACTTTGCCAGCGCAGCCTGGGGTGTAGGACGGGGCACGCAGATTGAGGTGGAAGACAAGGTGTACTTCCCGCATTCGCTGGGCATTTTTTACCAGGCGCTGACGCAGTTCATTGGATTCCCCAACTATGGGGACGAGTACAAGGTGATGGGCTTGGCGCCGTACGGGCAGCCGGTGTACCTGGAGCAGATGCGCAAGATTGTGCTGCTGCAGCCCGATGGCAGCTTCAAGCTGAACCTGGCCTGCTTTCGCCACCACAACGAGAAGGTGGAATACGAGTGGGAAGGCGGCACGCCCACGGTGGGGGCCTTGTTTAGCCAGGGGCTGGTGGACTTGATGGGCCCGGCCCGTGGCAAAGACGAGCCGCTGACGCAGCACCACATGGACATCGCACGTTCCGTGCAGGCGATGTACGAGGAGGCTTTCTTCCACCTGCTCAACACCTTGCATGCGCGCCACAAGCTGGATGCGGTGGCGGTAGCCGGTGGCTGCGGCATGAATTCGGTAGCCAATGGCAAGATTTTGCTCAAGACCCCGTTTAAGCAGGTGTATGTGCAGTCTGCAGCGGGCGATGCTGGTGGCGCAATTGGTGCGGCTTACAGCGTGTGGCATGAATTGGGTGGCGCGCGCGGCCCGGTGCACGACCATGCCTATTGGGGGCCGCACTTTGGCAATGACGCGATTGGCCAGGTGCTGCAGGCCAAGGCGGCCGATGTGGCGGCGCAGGGCTGTGTGGTGGAGCGCATGGACGACGAAGCCGCGCTATGCAGCCAAACGGCGGCTGCCGTGGCGCGTGGTGAGGTGGTGGGCTGGTTCCAGGACCGCATGGAATGGGGCCCGCGGGCATTGGGCAACCGCAGCATTGTGGGCGACCCGCGCCGTGCCGACATGAAGGACATCCTGAACCTGAAGATCAAGCGCCGGGAGTCCTTCCGTCCGTTTGCGCCGTCGGTACTTCAAAGCGCGGTGGGCGAGTGGTTTGAGCAAGACGCCGATGTTCCATTCATGATGCAGGTGTACCAGATCCGCGAAGCCAAGCGCGCGCTGATACCCGCAGTGGCCCACGTAGACGGCTCCGGGCGCCTGCAGTCTGTGTATGCCCACACCAACCCGCGCTACCACGCACTCATCAGCGCCTTCTATGAGCAGACCGGCGTGCCCATGGTGCTGAACACCAGCTTCAATGAAAACGAGCCGGTGGTGTGTACCCCGGCAGAGGCGCTGGATTGCTTTTTGCGCACGAAGATGGATGTGCTGGTGATGGGGGATTGGGTGGTGAGGCGGGGTAGCCTGGCAGAACCTGACTAGCCCCCAATCACTAGTGCTGGGTTCACTCACACAGGAGCCCGATTCACATGAAAATTAACTACCAACACGCCGCCTACCGCCCTGACGTTGATGGCCTGCGAGCAGTTGCCGTGCTGGCTGTGTTGCTTTACCACGCGGGATTTGCGGCAATTCCCGGTGGTTATGTGGGGGTGGACGTTTTTTTTGTCATTTCCGGGTTTGTAATAACCACGGCTATTCAGCCTGATTTGGCCGGGGGTCGCTTCCATCTGCGTGATTTTTATGAGCGGCGCATCAGACGAATCTTTCCACCGCTTTTTGCCATGGTGGCGGTGAGTTTGGTACTGGGCTGGCTGGTGCTCATGCCAGACGACTTGAAACGTTTAGGCCAGAGCAGCGTTGCCAATGCAGTGTTTTTGTCAAATTTCTATTTTCTGAAAGATTCGGGCTACTTTGGCGCTACGGCAGCAGCAAAGCCGCTGCTTCATACCTGGTCGCTAGCGGTGGAGGAGCAGTTTTATTTATTGCTGCCCCTGTATATGTTGCTGTTTAAACGTTGGTCTGCCAACGTAATGCGTACTTTAACGCTGACGCTGTTTACGCTGAGTTTTCTAATGGCATACATTGCAACCCGCTTTGAGCCGACACTGAGTTTCTTCATGCTGCCAACCCGGGCTTGGGAACTACTGGCTGGAGTGATGTTGGCCCAAGGCATTGTTCCTGTGCCACGCAATACCAAGGATGAATGGGCGCGTGCGCTGACGGGCATTGCTCTGATTGCTTTTGCAATGTTGACCTATTCGGAAAAAACGGTTTTTCCGGGCTTGACTGCGCTACCGCCGGTATTGGGGGCCGCATTGATTATTTCAGCTGGAATGCAAAGGGCGGGGAAAGCGAATGCATGGTTGTCCAGCCGCTTTATGGTGTTTGTGGGGCAGATTTCTTACCCTTTGTACCTTTGGCACTTTCCATTGCTGGGATTTGCGGGTTATCTGAGCTTGAAGGGTTTGGGTTTGGCTGAAACGCTGGCTGTGAACACGCTAATTGTGTTGTGTGCCGTGTTGTCATGGCGATTTATTGAGCAACCAATACGCAGGCGCCGCATGTTTGCCAGCCAAAAGGCTTTGTTCGGGTTTGGGTTGGCATGTATTGTGGGCACATCGGTGCTGGGGTTGGCCATTCATTTTGGGCGCGGCATGGAGTCGCGCTTTGATGGCGACCAATTGAAGCTGGTGCGTGGCATGACGGACCGGATGGCCAATAAAGACTGCATGTACTTTTCGGCAGAACAGGTAGCTGCTGGTAATTTTTGCCACTTGGGTGCCAATACGGGTGAATTGCCATCCACGTTCCTTTGGGGCGACTCACATGCAGAAGCATTGGCGCCCGGCGTTTCCATGCAGGCAACGCTTTCTGGCAAAGCTGTGTTGTTCGCAGGCCAGCATGGTTGTGGTATCGGCCAGCATCTTTGGGATTCAAGTTGGGCTGGAAGAACGTGCGCTGCCTTTGACAAAGCGATGTTGGACTATTTGCTTATTCAACCGTCTATCAAACAAGTGGTATTGGTGTCGCGCTGGACAGCGTTGAGAGGAGCAACACACGCGAATGCAGCCGACGGTAAGGCTACGCCAACCGCTGAGCAGGCGTTAACCCTGGTGGTAACGCAACTGGTAAATGCAGGCAAGCAGGTGCGGTTGGTAGGGCCGGTGCCTGACGTTAAAACTTTAGTTCCAAGAGCGCTGTACCTCAAATCTCTGGGTTTTGCGAAGGACTTTGAGGTGCGACAGGGTCAAGCGGAATTTGAAGTGGTGCAAAAAAACACCCTGCTCGTGTTGCGCGATTTGGCAAGCCGCCCCGGGGTGTCGTTGGCACTGCCCCACCTGGCACTTTGTAATGCGGGTTGGTGTGCCGTAGAGCAGAACGGTTACCCGCTGTATTTTGACGACAACCACCTCTCGACACATGGTGCGAATCTGGTGGCGGCAGCACTTAAATTGTGACGCTCAAAGCAAATTCGCAACACTTCCGAGCGAGGTTCACTCCATTGTTTCATTTAGTTACATGAAAATTTCCGTCATCACCGCCACCTGGAACTGCACGCACACGGTGGCCGATTGCCTGGCTTCTGTGGCAGCGCAGACCTACCCGCACCGCGAACATGTGGTGGTGGATGGTGCCAGCACCGACGGCACCTTGGACGTGCTGCAGGCGCATCGCGCGCAGTTGGCCGTGTTGCAGAGCGAGCCGGACCGCGGCATTTACGACGCCTTGAACAAAGGCATCGCCTTGGCCTGTGGCGACGTGCTGGGTTTTTTACACGCGGACGATCTGTACGCCCACCCGGACGTGCTGGCCCGCGTGGCCGCTGCGTTCGAGGACCCAGCGGTATGCGCCGTGTATGGCGATTTGCAATACGTGCGCCAGCGTGACACCAGCCAGGTGGTGCGGCACTGGCGCAGCAGCCCGGCCAGCAGTGCCCGCCTGGCGTGGGGCTGGATGCCGCCCCACCCTACCCTGTATGTGCGCCGGCAGTGGTATGAGCGCATTGGCGGCTTTGATACCCGCTACCGCATAGCGGCAGACTACCTGAGCATCCTGCAGCTGTTCAGCCAAGCGGGCTTCAAGGCGGCTTACCTCCCCGAAGTGCTGGTGACCATGCGACTGGGCGGTGCCAGCAATCGTTCACTGAACGCCATCGTTCGCAAAACCCGGGAAGACTGGCAGGCCTTGCGCCAAACCGGCGTTGGTGCCTTCGGCGGGGTGGGTGCCTTGGTTTGGAAGAATTTGAGTAAGTTGGGGCAGTTTGGGTAGGGTGCCGGATTGGGGTATGCGCCGCGCCAGGCCGCTTTGGGCTGTCGGTTTGTGCCTTTCGTTCTTGCCGTCAAATTCCGGGCAAAAAAAAGCCCCAGTTTTCACTGGGGCTTTTTTGCTATTAATAGCCTGACGATGACCTACTTTCACACGGGAACCCGCACTATCATTGGCGCAGACGCGTTTCACTGTCCTGTTCGGGATGGGAAGGAGTGGTACC
>CANBRQ010000352.1 GCA_947371955.1 Paracoccaceae bacterium
GTCCACGGTGGGGGTGGCATCCGGCGTGGTGTCACCTGCGGTGTTGGTGGTGTCGTTGGCCTCGGCCAGGATGGCCTTGTAGGCGTTGACGATGGTCTGCAACTCGGCAGGGCTGTTGGCTATTGAGCCGGTGATTGCGGCACTGGCCAATGCATCGTTGATGGCAGCCAGGTTGCCCGAGTTCACACCGGTGACCCCGGCTGCGGTGTAGGCGGCTGCGTCCGGCACGGTGCCGGTGGCGGTTGCCAGACCGGTGGTGTTGGCCTCTGCAAAGGCACCCAGGGCGGTGGCGGCATTGTTCAGGCCGGTGACCAGGGCTTGCAGTTCCGCCAGGGAGTCGGTCTGTGTGCCGTCGTCGTTGGCTGCGGCAATAGCGGCAAGGACGGCGACCAGGTTGTCTGCGGTCACATTGGCGATTCCCGCCGCAGTGAGGTCGGCGACCGTAATTGCAGGGCTCGGCGTTCCACCTGCGGCCACGGTTTGGATGGCGTTGGCAATGCGGGCGAGTTCGTTGATCTCGGCAATCGTGTCCACATCCGCCGCTTGCTTGCCGCCCACGAAGTCATTGAGCAGCGCCAGGTTCTCGGCGACGGTTGCAGCAACACCGATGTCGGCGCCTATGGCAGCGTATTGGGCAGCGGTCGGGTCCACCGTCGGGGTTGCGTCCGGTGTGGTGTCACCCGCGCTGTTGGCGGTGTCGTTGGCTTCCGCAAGTATGGCGGTGTAAGCGTTCACGATGACTTGCAAGGCTGCAGGACTGCTGGCCTGCGCGCTGTTGATGGGGGCGCTGGCCAGGGCATCGTTGATGGCAGCCAGGTTGCCGGCGTTCACACCGGTCACACCGGCAGCGGCGTAAGCGGCCAGGTCCGGCACGGCGCCGGTGGCGTTGGCAAGGCCCGTGCTGTTGGCCTGGGCGAAGGTGCCCAAGGCCGTGGCGGCGGTGTTCAGTCCGGTGACCAGGGCTTGCAGTTCCGCCAACGAGTCGGTTTGTGTACCGTTGTCGTTGCTTGCCGCAATGGCGGCGAGTACAGCTGCCAGGTTGTCGGTGGTGACGCCCGACAGGCCCGCCGCCGTGAGGTCGGCCACGGTGAGTGCGGGCGTGGGTGTGCCACCTGCGGCCACGCTCTGGATGGCGTTGGCAATCCTGGCGAGCTCGTTGATCTCGGCGATGGTGTCCACATCCGCCGTTTGCTTGGCGCCCAGAATGTCGTTGAGCAGGGCCAGGTTTTCGGCGTCGGTTGCCGCCGTGCCGATATCGGCACCGATGGCGGCGTACTGGGCAGCGGTCGGATCCACGGTCGGTGTGGCATCGGGCGTGCTGTCACCGGCAGAGTTTGTCGTGTCGTTGGCCTCGCCCAGGATGGCGGTGTAGGCGTTGACGATGGTTTGCAAGGCTGCCGGACTGCTGGCTTGCGCGCTGGTAATGGGTGCGCTGGCCAGTGCATCGTTGATGGCCGCCAGGTTGCCGGCATTCACGCCGGTGACACCAGCGGCCGTGTAGGCAGCCAGGTCCGGTACGGTGCCGGTGGCGTTGGCCAGGCCCGTCGTGTTGAACTGGGCAAAGTCGCCCAACAGGTTGCCCGTCGCGTTCAGCGCGTTCACCAGGGCTTGCAGTTCGGCAAGCGAGTCGGTTTGTGTGCCGTCGTCGTTCTTGGCTGCAATGGCGGCCAGCACAGCGCCCAGGTTGTCGGTGGTGACGCCGGAGAGGCCTGCAGCGGTGAGGTCGGGCACGGTGAGTGCGGGACTCGGTGTGAGGCCTGCAGCCACGCTCTGGATGGCGTTGGCAATGCGGGCGAGTTCGTTGATCTCGGCAATGGTGTCCACATCGACCGTTTGCTTGGCGCCCAGAATGTCGTTGAGCAGGGCGAGGTTTTCGGCGTCGATTGCAGCAGCACCAATGTCTGCGCCGATGGCGGCGTATTGGGCAGCGGTCGGATCCACCGTGGGAGTGGCGTCCGGCGTGCTGTCCCCTGCGCTGTTGGTCGTGTCGTTGGCCTCGGCCAGGATGGCCTTGTAGGCGTAGACGATGGCCTGCAGTTTTGCCGGGCTGTTGGCAACTGCGCCGGTGATAGGGGCGCTGGCCAGGGCGTCGTTGAGGGCGGCCAGGTTACCCGCGTTCACGCCGGTGACGCCGGCGGCGGTGTAGGCGGCCAGATCGGGCACCGTACCGGTGGCGCTGACCAGTCCCGCGCTGTTGGCTTGCGCAAAGTCGCCCAAGGCGGTGGCAGCGGTGTTCAGGCCGGTGACCAGGGCTTGCAGTTCTGTTAGCGAGTCGGTTTGGGTGCCGTTGTCGTTGGCTGCCGCAATGGCGGCCAGCACGGCGCCCAGGTTGTCTGCGGTCACATTGGCAAGGCCTGCCGCAGCGAGGTCGGCCACGGTGAGTGCGGGCGTGGGCGTGCCACCGGCAGCCACGGTTTGGATGGCGTTGGCAATGCGGGCCAACTCGTTGATCTCGGCGACGGTATCCACGTCCGCCGTTTGCTTGCCACCCAGAATGTCGTTGAGCAGGGCCAGGTTCTCGGCGTCGGTTGTAGCAACACCGATGTCTGCTCCGATGGCGGCGTATTGGGCGGCCGTGGTGTCCATGGTCGGCGTGGCATCCGGGGTGGTGTCACCGGCAGAGTTCGTTGTGTCGTTGGCTTCCGCAAGGATGGTGGTGTAGGCGTTGACGATTGCTTGCAACTCGGCCGGGCTGTTGGCAATGGCGCCGGTGATGGGCGCACTGGCCAGGGCGTCGTTGATGGTGGCCAGGTTGCCGGCATTCACACCGGTCACGCCCGCGGCCGTGTAGGCAGCGAGGTCCGGCACCGTGCCGGTGGCGGTTGCCAGACCCGTGCTGTTGGCGTCTGCAAAAGCGCCCAGGGCGGCAGCCGCGCTGTCCAGGCCGGTGACCAGGGCTTGCAGTTCAGCGAGTGAGTCGGTCTGAGTGCCGTTGTCGCTGGCTGCCGCAATGGCGGCCAGCACGGCGACCAAATTGTCCGGTGTGACGTTGGCGACTCCCGCCGCCGTGAGGTCGGCCACGGTGAGCGCCGGGCTGGCGGTGCCGCCTGCGGCAACGGTTTGGATGGCATTGGCA
>CANBRQ010000353.1 GCA_947371955.1 Paracoccaceae bacterium
TGACACCTGGTGCGGTACCCACTAGCGAGACCGGTGCGAAGTCGCGCAAGGGGTCATAAGGTGTATTGGGCTTTAGCAGGGGTACCACCGACATCGGCCCACTCCAAATGAAAGCGATCGTATAACCGTCAGGGGCGGATCGCGCTACATCAGCCGTACCCATTGCGCCTGATGCGCCAGGTCGGTTCTCGGCCACCAGAGGCTGGCCAAGCACTTTTCTCATGGGCTCGTGTAGCAGTCGCATCATTGCATCGGCTGAGCCGCCGACCGACGAGGGCAAAATCATACGGATCGGACGGCTGGGAAACTGCTGGGCCTGCGCCACTGACGTGAGGAATGATGAAGAACCAAGTGTGGAGGCCGTTGCTACAGCTACGAAATTGCGACGTTTCATTTTCTTTACCCTAGAACAAGAGGTGCCTGCAGCATAGCTGCCGGGCACCGGTTTCGATGTCCCTCTTGGAGGGGTGCGCGCCCTTTGTGTCCGGGCGCGCAGCACGGTTCTACACGTACCTCAGTCGCCATTCTTCAGAGGGTCTTCCACCTTGAAGTGATCGACGAGCTGACCGGTCATGCCACCAGGCGCAAACTCATCCAGCGTATCCAGAGTCCAGCTTCCTGGTCGCGTCATGCTGCGCACCAGTTCGGGCTCGGACCACAGGCCCACTTCCTCGCCGCCCACAAAGAACGAGCGACCGTTGATATTGTTAGCTGCATCGCTGCACAGCCACACGACCAGCGTTGCTACCTGTTCGGGCAGCGTTGGTTTGGCAATTGACGACTTGCCACGTTCACCCACCGCATAGCGGCCCAGTGCCTGGCTGAGCGCGGTCCATTTGGGAAAAACCTCCCGACTGAACTCTCCCCCACCTGTGCCCACGTTGGCGCGTGGACGCACCAGGTTGCAACGAATGCCGAACCGACCTTGCTCGCGAGCCACACTGCGCGTGAGACCCACCAAACCCTCTTTGGCCGCAGCATAAGCTGCATTAAAGATCATCCCCAACCCTGCCTCTGACCCGGTGTTAATGATCACGCCGCTGCCGCGTTTGCGCAGGAGTGGCACGCAATATTTGGTTAGAAGGAAGCTGCCTTTGAGGTGGCTGTCCAGCACCGAGTTCCACTGTGCCTCGGTCAACTGGTCTACCGGGGCAGCGCCGCGTGTGCCGGCATTGTTGATGAGAATATCAATACTACCAAAACTGTCTAGCGCACATTGAACCACGGCCTGCGCGCCTGCTGCTGTAGCGATGTCAACCAGCACCGGAGTTGCCTCGCCACCCGCTGCACGGATCTCGTCGACCACCGACTCCGCGCTTGATGTACCGTCGGGGCGCCGACCAAAGTCGGCAACCACAATACGGGCACCTTGTTCAGCGAGCTGAAGTGCTTCGCAGCGACCAATTCCTTGACCCGCACCACTGACGATCGCGATACGTCCGGACAGGCGCGAAGATGATGAAGATGAAATTTCATTCATATAAGCATGCTTTTACTGGTCGAGCTTGATCTGCGGATTGAGTTTGAGGACCTGGGCCCAGATGGCGGTGTCCGCCTTCCAGGTCGTTAACAGTTGCTGCGGCGTGCTGCCGACTACATCCATGCCCAGCTGGGCAAAGCGCTCGGTGACATCTGGTGTGAGCAGTGCACGCCGCATCTCAGCACTCATTCGCTCGGTCAATGCCTTGGGCGTCCCGCCGGGGGCGTAGGCGCCGTACCAGCCCTGTACCACGAAGTTATCCATTCCTGCTTCGGCCATGGTGGGCACGTCCGGCGTGCTCTTCATGCGGGTCTCGGATGTAACCGCAAGCGCCCGCAGTTTGCCCGACTTGATGAGCGGTTGCACCGATGCAGAGGGCAGAATCATCACGGTAATCTCCTGTGTCATCACAGCCTGGATGGCAGGAGGCTGGCTCTTGTATGGCACATGCAGCAGGTCGATTCCCGCTCGGATTTTGAGCAGCTCCCCCTGCAGGTGAATGAGGGTTCCTTGTCCGGAAGACGCGAAGGTCAGTTTTCCTGGTTGCGCTTTGGCTGCGGCGATCAGGTCCTTGAGTGTCTTGTAGGGGCTGTTCACGCTCACAATGACTGCCGATGCGAACGTGGCCATGAGCGACACCGGCTCCAGCGTCTTTTCCATGTCGTAGCTCAGCTTCTGGTTAAGCAGCGGGGACAGGATGAAGGGCCCTGTTCCGGTGATCACCGCGACGTGCCCATCCTGAGACATGCGTGACGCGACAGAAACGCCCAGTGTTCCAGATGCGCCGGCCTTGTTGTCCACAACCACTGTGGTCTTCATCAACTCGGTCATCTTCTGGCTGACCGATCGCACGATGATGTCCCCATCGCTACCCGGCAATGTCGGGGCCACCAGGGTGATGGGCTTGCTTGGCCAATCGGTTTGGGCGTGGCTGCTGTTTGCCAGCGTAGCCAAGAAAATAGCGAATCCAATGTGCATGAGTTTTCTCATGGAAACCACCTTCCTTAAATGCTTGCGCACCTGCTTTCAGCGCTGCGCTGAGGTCGGCGCGGCGCGGAGGATGCCGCTGATGAGTCCGCCGTCCACCAGCAGCAACTGGCTGTTCACGTACGAGGACTCGTTCGATAAGAGAAATAGCGTGGCGTTGGCCACTTCCCAGGCCGTTCCCTGCCGGCCGAACGGGTAAGTGCGAACCCGGTTTGGATTGCGCCGTGCTTCTGAGCGCCCCAGCGGGGTGTCAATTGCGCCTGGCGCGACCACATTACACCGGATACCCTTGGCTTCACCTGATGTCGCCACTGTTCGTGCCAGTGCATTCAGCGCGGCTTTGGATGTTTCGTAAGCGGGCGAGCGTGAACTCGAACGGATACTGGCCACCGACGAGATCAGCACAATCGACGAACCTGGCACCATGGCCTGCAAGGCGGCCTGGCAACACAGCATCGGACCCCGCACGTTGATCCGATATTCATGGTCCCATATCTCAGGGGTCAGGTCTTCCATTGGCGTGCCCTGGATGATGCCAACGTTCACGACCATGCCGTCGAGACCACCAAGCGCTTCAGCGGCTTGGGCGAACATGTGCCGGATGTCATTCAGGTCCTCGATGTTGGCGGTCAATGCATGCGCAGTTCCGCCCGCC